>NZ_JBWLKM010000079.1:0-36626 GCF_059026085.1 Streptomyces sp. a15
TCCTGCGTGACGGACGGTGCTACCAGCCCACACCGCCCGTCACCCTCACGGCTTGACATCCCGATTAGGAATCGTCCCGGCCCGCCGCCGGGGCGTCGTGCCACTTCGGGTCGTTCTCCCACTCGAGGTTGCGCTCGCGGGCCGTCGCCATCGCGTGTTCGGCCTCCTTGCGGGTGGCGTACGGGCCGAACCGGTCCTTGGCGGGGCACTCCGGCCCCTCCTCGACCTTCTTGTGCTGCAGGCAGTAGTACCACTCGCCCGGTTTGCCGACCGTCCGCTTCTTGAACAGGGCCATGACCAGCTCCTCTCGCCACCGACATGTTCCCCCATCGCCGCTGGATAGACTCTTCGCCATGTCTGGCCAGTCGCTGCTCGTCCCAGGGGAGCTGTCCCCCATCCGTTCCGTGCCCGGAAACATCCGGCGCCCCGAGTACGTCGGCAAGCCCGCGCCGACGCCGTACACCGGGCCGGAGGTGCAGACTCCCGAGACGATCGAGGCGATGCGGGTCGCCGGCCGGATCGCCGCTCGGGCGATGGCGGAGGCCGCGAAGCTGATCGCGCCGGGTGTCACCACCGACGAGCTGGACAAGGTGGCGCACGACTACATGTGCGACCACGGCGCCTACCCGTCGACGCTGGGCTACCGCGGCTTCCCCAAGTCCCTGTGCACGTCCGTCAACGAGGTCATCTGCCACGGCATCCCGGACTCGACGGTCCTCAAGGAGGGCGACATCGTCAACCTGGACGTGACGGCGTACATCGGCGGGGTGCACGGCGACAACAACGCCACCTACCTGGTCGGGGACGTCGACGAGGAGTCGCGGCTGCTGGTGGAGCGGACCCGGGAGGCCCTCGCCCGCGCGATCAAGGCGGTCCGGCCGGGCCGGCAGATCAACATCATCGGGCGGGTCATCGAGTCGTACGCGAAGAGGTTCGGGTACGGGGTGGTGCGGGACTTCACCGGCCACGGGATCAACTCGTCGTTCCACTCCGGGCTGATCATCCCGCACTACGACAGCCCGCACGCGACGACCGTGATCCAGCCCGGGATGACGTTCACGATCGAGCCGATGCTGACGCTGGGGACCCACGAGTACGACATGTGGGACGACGGGTGGACGGTCGTGACGAAGGACCGGAAGCGGACGGCCCAGTTCGAGCACACGCTGGTGGTGACGGGGACGGGAGCGGAGATTCTGACCCTGCCGTAGCACCCCACCGCCTCAACCCCACCACCTCGGCCCGCCCTCCCCGGAGGGCGGGCTTTTCGTTGTCCGGGGTAGGTTTTTACCGACAGGCTGTCGGAAAGGTTACCGACAGAGGGTCGACAAAGCATTGACTTAGGTAAGCCTAACCATAGAAAATCGGGCCCATGGACTCCTTCTCCACAGTCATCCGCACCGCCTCCCACGAGCAGCACATGGAGGCGGAGACCTCGACGTTCATGAGCGACCTGCTCGGCGGCAGGCTCGGCGTCGACGCGTACGCGCGCTACACCGAGCAGCTCTGGTTCGTGTACGAGGCACTGGAGGGCGGGGCGGAGAAGCTGGCGTCGGACCCGGTGGCCGGGCCGTTCATCCAGCCCGAGCTGTTCCGGCTGCCCGCGCTGGAGCGGGACCTGGCGCATCTGCGCGGCCCGGACTGGCGTGCCCGGGTGTCCGCGCTGCCGGCTACGCGGGCGTACGTGGAGCGGGTTCGGGAGTGCGCCGAGCAGTGGCCGGCCGGGTACATCGCCCACCACTACACGCGCTACCTCGGCGACCTGTCCGGCGGCCAGATCATCCGCGACAAGGCGGAGAAGACCTGGGGCTTCGAGAAGAAGGGCGACGGGGTTCGCTTCTACGTGTTCGAGGAGATCGGCAACCCGGCGGCGTTCAAGCGGGGGTACCGGGAGCTGCTGGACGCGGTGCGTGCGGATGATCTGGAGAAGCAGCGGATCGTGGCGGAGTGCAAGCGGGCGTTCGCGCTGAACACCGGGGTCTTCCGGGCGCTGGGTGAGGAGTTCCGGCTGTCCGCGTGAGCGTTGCCGGGGGCTCCGCCCCCAACGCCCCGGCAGAACGCCTCTTTTCAGCGTTCCAGGTAAACGCGGCCGCCCACCTCCACCCAGCCCCCCGGCTGCGGAGCCGTCAGGATCTGGGAGCCCGCGCCCTGCGTGATGTTCAGGGCGCGGCCCAGCCGGTCCGTCAGCAGCAGCGCCGCCGCGCCCGTCGCCTCGTCCTCGTCGATGCCGTCGTCGCGGCCGGGGAAGGCGCGGGCGCGGACGCGGCCGGCCGCCTCGTCCTCCCAGGCCCAGGCGTAGATCCACTCCCCCTTCGGCGGGACCGGCAGGTCGTCGACCTCCGCCGACGTGGCGTACTGGCGCAGCGTGCGCGGCGGGACCCACTCCGCGAGCGCCTCGATCCAGCTGAACTCGCCGTCCAGGCGGGCGCCCACCACCCCGGCCTGCGTGACCAGTTCGGGTACGTCGAGCAGCCAGGCCGTGCCGACGCAGGGGTGGCCGGCGAAGGGCAGGCGCAGGGTGGGCGTGTAGATGTCGATGACACCGCGCTCGGGGTCGTCCACGAACACGGTCTCGCTGAAGCTCAGCTTCGCGGCGAACGCCTGCCGTTCCTCCGGGTCCGGCAGCACGGAGCCCTCGCGGACGACACCGAGCTCGTTGCCGTATCCGCCGTTCGCTCCGCAGAAGACACGGAGCACGTCGTAGTCAGTCACGCGGGGCATTGTGCCACCCGACTCGGTCCGTTGAGAGGTGACCGACACCCCGCAAAGTAAGGCTAGCCTAAGCGAGTTGGACCTTCACGCGAGAGGAACGGCCACCAGTGCAACGCTTGCCCACACGACCGGCGAGTGCGGCGAAGCCGCCGGCGCAGGCGCCCGCCGAGACACCGCCGCCCGGACGGCGTTCCGCCGCCTGGCTGCTCACCGCCTCGCTGGTCGTCGCCCTGCTGGTGCTCGTGCCGGTCGCGGCCGGGATCGGCGCCTATCCGGTGCCGGTCGGGGACGTGCTCGCCTCCGTGCAGCACCGAGTCAGTCTCGGCGGTACGGAGTTGGACCGGGTCGCGGAGTCGGTGCTGTGGAACGTCCGCTTCCCGCGGATCGTGCTCGCACTGCTCATCGGCGCCTCGCTGGGCTGCGCGGGCGCGCTGATGCAGGGCGTGTTCGGCAATCCGCTCGCCGAGCCGGGCGTCATCGGGATCTCCTCGGGCGCCGCGGTGGGTGCGGTCGCCGCGATCGCCCTCGGCCTCAACTTCTTCGGTACGTGGACGGTGTCCGTCTGCGCCTTCGTCGCCGGACTCGCCACGGTGCTGCTCGTGTACGCGATGTCGCGCGAGGGCGGCCGTACGGAGGTCGTGACGCTGATCCTCACCGGGATCGCGCTGAACGCGTTTGCGGGCGCGGTGATCGGGCTGTTCCTGTTCTTCGCGGACGCCGCGGCCATCCAGCAGATCACCTTCTGGCAGCTCGGCTCGCTCGCCCAGGCGACCTGGCCGAAGGTGCTCGCGGTCCTGCCGTGCGCGGCGATCGGGCTGGTCGTCGCACCGCTGTACAGCCGTCGGCTGGACCTGCTGGCGCTCGGTGAGCGGCCGGCCCGGCATCTGGGTGTGGACGTGGAGCGGATGCGGATCGCGCTGATCGTCGTCATCGCGCTGCTGACCGCGGCGGCCGTGAGCGTCGCGGGGATCATCAGCTTCGTCGGCCTCGTCGTGCCGCACCTGCTGCGGATGTCGGCCGGGCCCGGGCACCGGTTCCTGATCCCGGGCAGTGCCCTGCTCGGCGCGGTGGTGCTGCTCGCCGCCGACCTCGCGGCCCGCACGATCGCCGCTCCCGCCGAGCTGCCGCTCGGTGTCCTGACCGCCCTGCTGGGCAGTCCGTTCTTCTTCTGGCTGCTGCGGAGGACTCGGCGCAGGCAAGGGGGGTGGGCCTGAAGGGTCGTATGTCGTCTGCGGGTGCGTGGGGGCTGGTCGCGCCCACGCGGCGGAGCCGCACATCGAAACAGCCCCGCGCCCCTTTAGGGCGTTGCTCTCGCCCCCTGATACCAGTTCAGCCCTCCGCCTCAAGGACCCCTCCCGTGAGACTCCTCCGCCCCCGTCCCGCACCTCCCGCCCCCGCCTCGCCCGGAGATGTCCTCGCCGAGGCCGAGAACCTCCATGTCCGCCTCGGCGCCCGGGACGTTCTCGACGGCGTCTCCGTGACTGTCCGCGCGGGCGAGGTGCTCGCTCTCGTCGGCCCCAACGGGGCGGGAAAGTCGACCCTGTTGGGCGCGCTGTCCGCGGATCTGCCGCCCGCCGCAGGGGTCGTACGCGTCCACGGCCGCCCGGCGTCGCAGTGGTCCGCGCCCGAACTGGCCCTGCGCCGGGCGGTCCTCCCCCAGTCCGCCACGCTCTCCTTCCCCTTCAAGGTCGAGGAGGTCGTCCGGATGGGCCGCGCGCCCTGGGCCGCGCTCGGCATGGAGGACGACGACGCGGCCGTGGCCGAGGCGATGGCCGCGACCGAGGTGACCGCCTTCGCCGTACGGCCGTTCTCCGCGCTCAGCGGCGGCGAGCGGGCCCGGGTCGCGCTCGCCCGGGTGCTGGCCCAGCGCGCTCCCTTGCTGTTGCTCGACGAGCCGACCGCGGCCCTCGACCTCAAGCACCAGGAGCTGGTGCTGCGGGTGTGCCGGGAGCGGGCGCGGGCCGGGGACGCGGTGGTGGTCGTGCTGCACGACCTGGGCCTGGCGGCGGCCTACGCGCACCGGGTCGCGATCCTGCACGCGGGTCGGGTGGCCGCCGAGGGCGCGCCGGCCGAGGTGTTCTCCGACCGGCTGCTGACGGAGGTCTACGACCAGCCGGTCGAAGTGCTCCCGCATCCGCGCACGGGAGAGATCCTGGTGAGCCCGCGCCGGGATGCTTGACCGGTACTTGACCCTCCCGTGGGGCCCGTTTTGGGCCGCCGTGACCGGGGCGTGCTCATACAGCGTCTATGAGAGCTGAATCACCGCATGGACAGGTATCGCACCGGAAAAGCTTCGGTACGTTAGGCGAGCCTCACCTTATGTGAGGCTCGTCACGCGTCTTTTTCGGCCATTCCCTGGAGCCCTTCATGCGAGCCGTCAGATTCTCCGCTCTCACCGCTGTCGCCACCGCGGCGGCGCTGACCGCCGTCACGGGCTGCACCGAGAAGGGCGGCTCCGGGAGCGGCGACCGGGTCGTCAACGTGACGGCCACGGACGACAAGTGCGAGGTCTCCACCAACGAGTTCCCGGCCGGGCACGTCGAACTCGCCATCGAGAACAAGGGCTCCAAGGTCACCGAGGTCTACATCCTCTTCCCGGACGACCGGATCGTCACCGAGCGCGAGAACATCGGCCCCGGCACCAAGCAGCGGGTCACCGCCGAGGTGAAGGCCGGCGACTACCAGATCGCCTGCAAGCCCGGCATGGTGGGCGACGGCATACGCCAGGACGTCAAGGCCACCGGCGGCACGGTCGCCAAGCGCGACCCGCGCCTGGACAAGGCCGTCGCCTCCTACCGCGCGTACGTCCAGGCGCAGGCCGACGAGACGCTGCCGCTCGCCGAGACCTTCGCCAAGGCGGTCAAGGACGGCGACCTGGAAGCCGCCAAGAAGGCCTACGCTCCCTCCCGCATCGGCTGGGAGCGCACCGAGCCGGTCGCCGAGTCCTTCGGCGACATCGACCCGAAGGTCGACGTCCGCGCGGACGGCCTGGAGGACGGCCAGGAGTTCACCGGCTGGCACCGCCTGGAGAAGGCCCTCTGGCAGGACAAGAAGATCGGCGCCGCGGAGAAGACCCTCGCCGACCAGCTGATCACCGACCTGTTGGACTGGCAGAAGCGGGTCGGCAAGGCCGACATCACCCCGACCTCCATGGCCAACGGAGCCAAGGAACTCCTCGACGAGGTCGCCACCGGCAAGGTCACCGGCGAGGAGGAGCGCTACTCGCACACCGACCTCGTCGACTTCAAGGCGAACGTCGAGGGCGCGGAGAAGTCGTACGCGTTGCTGAAGCCGGTGGCTCAGGAGAACGACGCGGCGCTGATCACCGAGCTGGACAAGCAGTTCGCCGCGCTGAACACGCTGCTCGACAAGTACCGCGCGGACAAGACGTCCTACGACTTCGTCTCGTACGACAAGGTCGGCGACGCCGACCGCAAGGAGCTGTCGGACGGCGTCAACGCGCTCGCGGAGCCGCTGTCCAAGCTCGCCGCCGCCGTCGTCGTGAAGTGAAGCAGGGACACTCATGACGGACCACTCCGCAGAAGCCGCCACTCCGTCCCGGCGCGCGCTGATCGGCTGGGGCGGTGCCGGGCTCGCGCTCGGTGCCGTCGCGGCCGGCGGCACGGTCGCGATGGCCACCGCCGGCGACGATGCCGACCAGGCCGGCGCCGAGACGGGCGCGGCCATCGCCTTCCACGGCGACCATCAGGCGGGCATCTCGACGCCCGTGCAGGACAGGCTGCACTTCGCCGCGTTCGACGTGACGACCGACGACCGTGCCGCGTTCGTGCAGATGCTGAAGGACTGGACCGAGGCCGCGCGGAAGCTGACCGCCGGGCAGGCGGTCGGCGAGGGGGCGTACGGCGGTCTCGCCGAGGCCCCGCCGGACGACACCGGCGAGGCGCTGGGGCTGAAGCCGTCGCGGCTGACGCTGACGATCGGGTTCGGGCCGTCGCTGTTCGGGAAGTTCGGGCTCAAGGACCAGCGGCCGGAGGCGCTGATCGACCTGCCCAAGTTCGCCGGCGACAACCTGGACAGGAACCGCAGCGGCGGGGATCTGTGCATCCAGGCGTGTGCGGACGACCCGCAGGTCGCCGTGCACGCGATCCGCAACCTCGCCCGGATCGGCTTCGGCAAGGTCGTCATCCGCTGGTCGCAGCTCGGCTTCGGCAAGACCTCGTCCACGACGCCCGAGGCGCAGACCCCGCGCAACCTGATGGGCTTCAAGGACGGCACCCGCAACATCGCGGGCACGGAGACCGACCGCCTGAAGAAGTTCGTGTGGGTGGACGAGAAGGACGGACCCGACTGGATGGCCGGCGGCTCCTACCTCGTCGCCCGCCGCATCCGCATGCACATCGAGACCTGGGACCGCACCTCGCTCCAGGAGCAGGAGGACATCTTCGGCCGCGACAAGGGCGAGGGCGCCCCGGTCGGCAAGGCCAAGGAGCGCGACGAGCCGTTCCTGAAGGCCATGCTGCCCGACGCGCACGTGCGGCTCGCGCACCCCGACTCCAACCAGGGGGCGACGATCCTGCGCCGCGGCTACTCCTTCACCGACGGCACGGACGGTCTCGGCCGCCTCGACGCGGGCCTGTTCTTCCTGGCCTACCAGCGGGACGTCCGCAAGGGCTTCGTCCAGATCCAGCGCAACCTGGCCAAGGACACGCTCAACGAGTACATCCAGCACGTGGGTTCCGCGGTGTTCGCGGTCCCGCCCGGCGTCCGCGGCACGGACGACTGGTGGGGCAGCACCCTACTGACCGAGGAGGCCTGAGCCGTGTTCTCCAACTACCTGATCGGCCTGCGCGAGGGCCTGGAAGCCAGCCTCGTCGTCTGCATCCTCATCGCCTACCTGGTCAAGACGGACCGCCGGGACGCGCTGAAGCCCATCTGGATCGGCATCGGCGTCGCGGTCGCCCTCGCCCTCGGCTTCGGCTCCGCGCTCGAATTCGGCTCCCAGGAGCTGACGTTCGAGGCGCAGGAGGCACTCGGCGGCACGCTGTCGATCCTCGCCGTGGGGCTGGTGACGTGGATGGTGTTCTGGATGCGGCGCACCGCCCGGTACCTCAAGTCCGAGCTGCACGGCAAGCTGGACGCCGCCCTGCAGATGGGCACCGGCGCCCTGGTCGCCACCGCCTTCCTCGCGGTCGGCCGGGAGGGCCTGGAAACCGCCCTGTTCGTGTGGGCGTCGGTGCACGCGGCGAGCGACGGCACCCCGCGCCCGCTGGTCGGCGTCGGCCTGGGCATCGCCACGGCGGTGTTCCTGGGCTGGCTGTTCTACCGGGGCGCGGTGCGCATCAACCTCGCCAAGTTCTTCACCTGGACCGGCGGCATGCTGGTCGTGGTGGCCGCGGGCGTGCTGGCGTACGGCGTCCACGACCTCCAGGAGGCCGACCTGGTCCCGGGCCTGACGAACAAGGCCTTCGACATCAGCGGCACCATCCCGCCGGACAGTTGGTACGGCACCCTCCTCAAGGGCGTCTTCAACTTCCAGCCCGACCCGACGGTCCTCCAGGTCACGGTGTGGCTGCTGTACTTGATCCCGACGCTCGCGCTTTTCCTCGCCCCGGTAGGGTTCGCCTCCGGGAAGGGGAAGGTGAAGGAACCTGATGAGCCTGGATCGCGGCCCTCGAAGGCTCCGCAGTCTTGACCGGAGCGCACTGATAGCAGCCTCGATGACCGCTTTGTCGTTGACGGCGAGCGGATGCATGGTGGTGCACGGCGAGCGGGAGGTGCTCCCCGCGGCGACACGGGCGGAGGCCGCCAAGGCGCTCGAGCAGTTCACGAACGCGTACAACAAGGCCGACGAGGCGTACGACAGTTCCCTGGACGCCGACTTCGTCACCGGCGCCCTGGAGGACATCGACCGGGCCCGGCTGAAGGCGGGCGCGGTGAACAACCCGGACGGCAATCCGGCGTACGCCCCGCTGAAGCTGACGGACGCGAAGTACACGATCCCGAAGAAGGCGGGCTGGCCGCGCTGGTTCGTCGCCGACGCGGCCGGCAACAAGGGCGGCACCTCGCGCTGGCTGCTGGTGTTCACGCGGGGCAGCCTCGACCAGCCGTGGCAGGTGGCGTACCTGACGCTGGTGGCGCCCGGCAAGGTGCCGGAGTTCAAGACGGACGCGGACGGCTTCGCCGAGGCCGTGCCGGTGAACTCGACCGAACTGGCCGTCGCCCCCGAGGACTTGGGCAAGAACTACACGTCCTACCTCGAGAACGGCGGCGGGGACACCTTCGCGGACGGTGCGCACACCAGCATGTGGCGTGCGCAGCGCCAGAAGGACTCCAAGAAGCCGGGTCTCGCCACGCAGTACATCGACGAGCCGCTGGCCAGTGGCGACTACGCACCGCTGGCGCTGCGCACGTCCGACGGCGGGGCGCTGGTGTTCTTCACCACGCACCACTTCGTGAAGCAGACGGCAGCCCAGGGTGCCGCGATCCCCGACCCGGGTCAGGGCGCGCTCGCCCTGACGACCGGGGAGATCAAGCAGTCGCTCACCATGGAGTTCGTCTCCAACGAGGTGGCCCTGGACCCGGCGAAGGGGTCGGGCGAGGTGAACGTGCTGGGGCGGATCCAGGGACTGACGTCGGCGCAGGGGTCGTAGAACGGCCGGTGCGCCTCAGCGGCGCGAGGGCCAGGCCGCGTTCGCGTGGTCGGGCTCCTCGCCGATGTAGCGGGCGCAGGCGTCGGTGAGGACTTCCAGGAGGGTCAGCGGGTCGGGCAGCGGGTGCTCGAGGCCGCGGACCCAGTGCACGGACTGGTTGTCACCGGGGAGCCGGGCGGGCGGGACGAGGACGTAGGAGCCGCGGCAGTGCCAGCGCAGGCCCGGGTGCTCGTCCATCGTCTCGGGGTGGCAGTCCAGCTCGCACGGCCACCACTCGTCCTCGACCTCGGGGGTGCCGCGGGTGAGGGTGAAGAACAGCAGGCGGCCGTCGTCGCTCTCGGCGACCGGGCCGACCTCGATGCCGGCGTCGAGCAGCCGCTCCAGCGCTTCCCAGCCCACCTCCAGCGGCACGTCGAGGACGTCGTGCACCATGCCGGTCGCGGTGATGAAGTTGGCCTGCGGCTGGTGCCGGGCCCAGCGCTCGATCTGGCCGCGGTCGGTGGTCGACTGGGTCTGCCAGGCGAACGACACCGGGTGCCGGGCCGGGGTGGGACAGCCGACGCGGTCGCAGGAACAGCGGAAGTCCGCGGTGGGATACGCGGCGGGCGCCAGCGGCAGCCCCACTCCGGCGGCGGCGAGCAGCAGGGCCTCGCGACCGTCGTCGCCGACGGCCTCCTTCGGGCGGCGTGCTCGCAGCCACTGGGAGATTTTGCCCTGCCGGCCGGTGCGACCGCCGAACTCCGCGCTCATCTATCCCCTCGCCTCGCTGTCGTGCGGAACAGCATGCCTCATGGTCCCACCTTCCTGAGCTCCGGGGGGCCGGAGCAGACAACAGGGATGGGTGGGGCGAGGCGGGCCCCTCCCAGTGATCAAGTGTCATTGCACCCTTTGTTGTGATGTACCCCCCTACCGTGGTCGCCATGGTCACATGGATCACGTTGACCGGTCTGGCCTCCGCGGCGTCCGTGCTCTCGCTGACCCTGACGGGGCCGACGAGCCCGCTGGAGTGGGGTGCCGGGCCGCTGACCGTGGACTCCTTGCCCCGCGTGACGTACGTCGCCCATCGCGGCGGCGCCCGCGAGGTGCCCGAGAACAGCATGTCGGGGCTGATGGCCGCCTACCGGCGCGGTACGGCACAGGTGCTGGACCTCGACACCCGGATGCTGGGCGACGGCACGCTCGTCGTACTGCACGACCCGACCCTGAACCGGACGACGTTCCTCGGCGGCGCGGTGCGCGGGATGAACGTGCACGAGTGGCAGGGGGTACGGCTGCGGCCGCGGGCCTCGCTGCCCGGGAGCTGGCGGTCCGAGCGGCCGCCGACGGTGGCCGAGGTCCTGGACCGCTTCGGCGGGCGGATCGTGCTGATGCTGGAGGCGAAGGACCCGCGGGGCCTCGGCCGGCTGGCCGGGCTGATCCGCGCCCGGGGCCTGGCCCGCTCGGTCTTCGTCAACTCCAACGACCCCGAGGTGGCCCGGCGGGCCCATCGCCTGGGCCTGCTCGCCCAGCTGTGGCGCTCGGCGGAACAACTGCGCCGGGACCGCCCCGAGCACTGGCGGTCCTACGTCGATCTGCTCGACGTCGACCACCGGGCGCGGGACGCCGACCTCCTGCGGGCGGTGCGCTCCGGCATCCCGCGGGTGTGGGCCCACACCGTGCTCACTCCCGCCGAACGGGACCGGGCGCTGGCGCTGGGCTGCGACGGGATCATCACGGACGCGCCGGGGAGGCTCGCGCGGCAGCCCGCGCGGGCGGCTCAGCGGGGTGCGATGCCGTTAAGGGCGTAGTCGACGAGGGTGTCGGTGTACTCGTAGGAGATCGGGCCGGTGTACTGGAGCCAGCGCTGGGCCAGGGGTGAGACGAAGAGTTCCAGGGCGATGCGCGGGTCGACGTCCCTGCGGACCTGGCCGGCGTCCTGCGCCGAGCGCAGCCTCTCGACGTACAGCTGGAGCGAGGGTTCGAGGAGCCTGGTCATGAAGGCGCGGCCGAGCTGTTCGTTGACCACGCCCTCGGCGGCCAGGGCGCGGGACGGGGCCTCGAAGCGGGGGTTCTTCAGTTCGTCGACGGTCGCCCGCAGGACGGCCTTGAGGTCGGACGCGAGGTCACCGGTGTCCGGGAAGACATCCGGATCCCCGCCTGCCGTCGCCTCCCGCGCCGCCTGTTCGCTCAGATCGAGGAAGGCGTCCATCAGCACTTCCGCCTTCGACGACCACCACCGGTAGATCGTCTGCTTGCCGACGCCGGCGCGGGCGGCGATGCCCTCGATGGTGGTCTTGGGATAGCCGACCTCGACGACGAGCGCGATGGCGGCGTCGTAGATGGCACGGCGGGACTTCTCGCTGCGGCGAGCGGTGTCGGGGGCGGGCTTCTTGACCATGGGGCGACGGTAGCAGGGGGGTGAGACGGGGCGTCTCGCGGCGGGCGGGTGTGGGTGGATGGGTGGTCGGGCGGGTCTGTTTTCGCCCCCGCCGCCCCTACCCGTCCCATCTCTGGGGGCTGCCGCCCCCAGACCCCCGCTGAAGACAGCCCCTCCGGCGTTTGAGGAGCGGGGGTCCAGGGGGCAGAGCCCCCTGGGACGGGGTCGAAGGGGCGGTGCCCCTGGGATGGGACGGGTAGGGGCGGCGGGGGCGAGAAAAGTACCCGCGTCACGGGGGCCAGGGGTCGCCCCAGTCCGCGTCTCGGGCCGCCTTGTACAGGTCACCGTGGCGTTTGGTGATCGTGCGGCGGGTCAGGTGCTGGTCGGGCTCGCACAGGTCGAGGAGCACCTGGCCCTTGCGGATCTGGGGGCGCCGGACGACCCGGGAGGGGGCCGGGGCGACCGGGAGGCGGGTGGCCGCCACGTAGGCGAACTTCTCGTCCTCGTAGGGGAGGGAGCCGCCCTTGACCTGGCGGTGCAGGGAGGACCGGCTGACCCGGGCCGAGAAGTGGCACCAGTCCTCGCCCGGGACGATGGGGCAGGCGCCGCTGTGCGGACAGGGCGCGGCGACCTGGAACCCGGCGGCGATCAGACGGTCGCGGGCCTCGATGACACGGGCGTACCCGCCGGGGGTGCCGGCCTCGACTATGACCACAGCCTGGGCTGCGGTCGCGGCGGCGTCGACGAGGGCGGCGCGGTCAGGGCCGGTGAGCTCGTTGAGGACGTACGAGACCGTGACGAGGTCGGTGGTGTCGAGGGTGAGCGCCGAGCCGATGCGGGCACGCTGCCAGTTCGCGGCCCGCAGCGCCGGGTTGGCGGCGGCGACCTCCCGGCCGAGGGCGAGGGCGGGTTCGGCCCAGTCGAGGACGGTGACGGGGCGCTCGCCGGGCCAGGTCGCGGTGACGGCCCAGGTCGCGGCACCGGTGCCACCGCCGACGTCGATGTGGCTGCCAGGCGCCCAGTCGGGGACGGCCTCCGCGAATGCCTCCAGCGCGGCGTGCACCGCCTCGAAGGTCGCGGGCATCCGGTAGGCGGCGTAGGCGGCCACGTCGGCGCGGTCGCGGAGGATGGGGGCGTCGGTGGGGGTGGCGCCCCGGTAGGTGGCGATCAGCCGGTCGACCGCCTGCGCGGCCTGCCGGGGCGGGAGACCGTCGAGCAGGTCGGCGAGGGCCGTGCGGAGGGCGTCCGCCGGAGGTACGGGGTCGTTCACCCGGCGATTCTACGAGTACTCGGCGTTTTGGCGGGCCCTGCCGGGGGCTCCGCCCCCAAACCCCCGCCAGGGGGCTCCGCCCCCTGGACCCCCGGCCTTCGCCCACCCACCGCCCGACTCGGTCGGGTAAAAAGGTGCCCCCTCACGTCCCCCGCACCGCCCTCGCCACCCGCGTCCCCGCCGCCGCCCGCGGTCTGCTGTCCGGTACACGCCTTCGGGGGTGCACCGTGTTCGCCAGGAGGACCAGGAACGTGTCCGTCGCCTGGTCCAGGACCAGCGAGGTGCCCGTGAAGCCGGTGTGGCCGGCCGCTCCCCGCCCCGCCAGTTCCCCCATGAACCACGGCTGGTCGAGGGCGAAGCCCAGGCCCGGTGGGGTCATGAGCAGCTCGACGAAGTCGGGGCCGAGGATGCGGGCGGGGCCGTACGCGCCGCCCGCCAGCAGCGCGCGGCAGAAGACCGCGAGGTCCCGGCCGGTCGAGAACAGCCCGGCGTGGCCGGCCACGCCGCCCAGGGCCCAGGCGTTCTCGTCGTGGACCACGCCGCGCAGCATGCCCCGGTCCGCCTTGGCCCAGGGCCGCTTCTGGTACTCGGTGGCCGCCGCCCCGGGACACGGGCCGAAGCAGGTCGCCGTCATGCCCAGCGGCCGGGTGATGCCGTCGTGGACGAGGACGTCGAGGGTGCGGCCGGTGACGCGTTCCAGGACGTGCTGGAGGAGGAGCAGGTTCAGGTCCGAGTACGTGTAGGTGCCGGGCACGCCCAGCGGGGGCTCGGCCCGCAGCATCGCCAGGCGTTCCGCGTCGTCGGCGAGGTCGTACAGCGGGAGTTCGGGCCGCAGGCCGGAGGTGTGGGTGAGCAGCTCTCGGACGGTGATGCCGTGTTCGGCGGCCGCCCGGAAGTCCGGGAGGTACGCGCCTACCCGCGCGTCGATGCCGAGCGTGCCCCGTTCGATCTGCTGCACGGCGGCGACCGAGGTGAACAGCTTGGTGAGGGAGGCCAGGTCGAAGGGGGTGTCGACGGTCATCGGGACGCGTGCGTCGGGCGGCAGTTCCACGCCCCGGTCGGTCCCGGGGTCGTAGGAGGCGTACCGGACGGCCCAGCCCGCCGCCTCCTCGACGGCGATCACGGGGCCGCGCCCGGCGACCACGACGGCGCCCGCCGCCCAGGGGCGCTCGCCCACGGTGAGGTCGCGGACCTGCTGGACGAGCTGTCGGAGTTCCTCGGCGTCGAGCCCGGCCCGCTCCGGGGTGTCGCTGCGCAGTCTCGGTGCGCTCAGCTTTCCTCCTCCGCTCTCGCACGCGTGTTCCAAGGACGGCACATTCCCACGAAACAGCCCAGTGCCACCACTGCGGCCACCAGTTGGACGACGGCCATGGGGACGGCGGTGCGCTCCCCGGCGATGCCGACGAGCGGGGAGGCGATCGCTCCGATGAGGAAGGAGGACGTGCCGAGCAGGGCGGACGCGGAGCCGGCGGCGTGCTTGACGCGCATCAGGGCGAGCGCCTGGGTGTTGGGGAGGGTGATACCCATCGCCGACATCAGGACGAACAGCGCGGCGGCCACGGGGGCGAGGCCGACCTCGCCGAACACACCCAGCGACATCAGCAGCAGGGCGGTCGACGCGAGGATGACGATCACGAGGCCGACCGCAAGCACCCGGTCCAGGCTGACTCGTCCGACCAGCACCTTGCCGTTGATCTGGCCGACGATCACGAGGCCGACCGAGTTCACCCCGAACAGCAGGCTGAAGGTCTGCGGGGAGGCGCCGTAGATCTCCTGGATCACGAACGGCGAGGCCGCGATGTAGGCGAAGAGGGCCGCGAAGGCGAAGCTGCCCGAGAGCATGTAGCCGGAGAAGCCACTGTCCCCGAGCAGTCCGCGCATCGCGCGCAGTGCCTCGCCGACGCCTCCGGAGTGGCGCTCGGCCGGCGCGAGGGTCTCGGGGAGTTTCGCCCACACGACCACGGCCAGCAGCACCCCGACGACCGTCAGGACGACGAACACGCCCCGCCAGTCCGTCACCCGCAGGATCTGTCCGCCGATGAGCGGCGCGACGATCGGGGCGACGCCGGAGATCAGCATCAGGGTGGAGAAGAAGCGGGCCATGGCCATGCCGTCGTGGAGGTCGCGTACGACGGCCCGCGCGATGACTATCCCGGCCGCGCCCGCGAGGCCCTGCGCCAGCCGGAAGGCGACCAGGAGCTCGACGGTGGGCGCGAGCGCGCACAGGGCGGTGGCGACGACGTAGACGGCGAGTCCGGCGAGCAGCGGGCGCCGGCGGCCCCAGCGGTCGCTCATCGGGCCGACCACCAGCTGCCCGAGTGCCATGCCGAGGAGGCAGGCAGTGAGGGTGAGCTGGACGGTCGCGGCGGGCGCGTTCAGGGACCTGGTGACCTCCGGAAGGGCGGGGAGGTACATGTCCATCGCCAGCGGGGGCGTGGCGGTGAGGCCGCCGAGGATGAGCGTGACGAGCAGGCCGGTGCGGCGCAGCGCGCGGGCGGCCGGTTCCTTCATCGGTTCGGCCGCCCGCGACACGTCCGGTGTCGTTGCCCCGTGCTCGGGCATGTGCCCCTCCCTCTCCGAGTGATTCGGCACCTATGCTCTCAGCTCGTACAGAGTGCCGAGGGTCACGTGAGCGAGGGTGGGGCCGGGATGACGACGGAGCAGAGCGTGCGCTGGGGGATTCTGGCGACGGGCGGGATCGCGGCGGCGTTCACCGCGGACCTGGTGGACCTGCCGGACGCGGAGGTCGTGGCGGTGGCCTCGCGGACCGAGGCGTCCGCGAAGGCGTTCGCGGACCGGTTCGGGATCCCCCGGGCGTACGGCGGCTGGGAGGCGCTCGCCCGGGACGAGGACATCGATGTCGTGTACGTCGCCACCCCGCACTCGGCGCACCGGGCGGCCGCCGGCCTGTGCCTTACGGCCGGGCGGAACGTGCTGTGCGAGAAGGCGTTCACGCTGAACGCGCGCGAGGCCGAGGAACTGGTCGCCCTGGCGAGGGAGCGCGGGAGCTTCCTGATGGAGGCCATGTGGATGTACTGCAACCCGCTGATCCGGCGCCTCGCCGACCTGGTGCGGGACGGCGCGATCGGCGAAGTGCGCACGGTGCACGCCGACTTCGGGCTCGCCGGCCCCTTCCCTCCCAGCCACCGGCTGCGTGACCCGGCCCAGGGCGGCGGCGCGCTGCTCGACCTCGGCGTCTACCCGGTGTCGTTCGCGCACCTGCTGCTCGGCGAGCCCTCGGACATCGCGGCGCGCGCGACCCTGTCCGAGGAGGGCGTCGACCTCCAGACGGGCGCGCTGCTCTCCTGGGACAGCGGCGCGATCGCCTCGGTGCACTGCTCCCTCGTCGGCGGTACGGCCACCACGGCGTCCGTCACCGGCACCCTGGGCCGCATCGACATCCCGTACGGCTTCTTCCACACCGACCGTTTCGTGCTGCACCGCGACGGCCG
This sequence comes from Streptomyces sp. a15, assembly GCF_059026085.1. NCBI lineage: Bacteria > Bacillati > Actinomycetota > Actinomycetes > Kitasatosporales > Streptomycetaceae > Streptomyces > Streptomyces sp. A15. The sequence continues at coordinate 16,402 of NZ_JBWLKM010000079.1, forward strand.
CGACCCGCAGGAGTTCACAGCCGACCCGGCGGACGGGCCCCGGGGCAGCCTCCGGCACGAGGCCCGCGAGGTGATGCGCGCCCTGCGGGCCGGCGAGACGGAGTCCCCGCTCGTCCCGCTCGTCGGCACCCTCGCCGTGATGCGGACGCTCGACGCGATACGGGAGCGCGTCGGCGTCCGCTATCCGGGAGAGGACCTCGCGGCCGGGCTCACGCCGGCTTGAGCCCCTGGTCCCCCACCTCCGTCACGAAGGACGCGGCCGTCGCGATCGGGGCCCCGGGCCTGGTCACGTACGGCACGCTCCGGAAGTCGGCCCGGGCCTGCTCGCGGCCCAGCTCGACGGTCACGTAGCCGCGCAGCCCGTTGTAGAACTTCATGTGCGGGTTGGCCCGGGTGTAGGTGTCCCAGGTCGCGGGCTTGTCGGCGCCGTCCCGGCCGCTGGAGATCGACGATCCGACGATCTCCGTGCCGAGGGTGCGGGAGGCCGGGTCGTCGAAGTCGTCCTTGATGTCGTAGGCGTACGCGACGTGCACGTCGCCGGTGAGGACCATCAGGTTGTCGATCCCGGCCGCCTTGGCGCCGTCGAGGATGCGGCGGCGCGAGGCCCGGTAGCCGTCCCAGGCGTCCATCGACAGCCGTGCCGGGTCGGTGAGGTCGAGCTTGCGCTGCGAGAAGTTCGCCTGCTGCGGTACGACGTTCCACAGGGCTCGCGAGTCGCGCCAGCCGTCGAGCAGCCACCGCTCCTGGGTCTCGCCGGTCATGGTGCGCGCCGGGTCGTCGATCTCCGGGCCGGGCAGGTCCAGGCCGTCGCCGTAGGCCTGGTCGGAGCGGTACTGGCGGGTGTCGAGGACGTCGAACTGGGCGAGCCGGCCCCAGTGCAGGCGGCGGTAGAGCTGCATGTCCGGTCCCGCGGGCCGCTGCGGGCTGCGCAGCGGCTGGTTCTCCCAGTAGGCCCGGTAGGCGGCGGCGCGGCGCAGCAGGAACTCCTCCGGGGGGACGCTGTTCTCGGGGGTCTCGTCGGCGTAGTTGTTCTCGGTCTCGTGGTCGTCCCAGGTGACGACGAAGGGGTGCGCGGCGTGCACGGCCATCAGGTCCGGGTCGGACTTGTAGAGGGCGTAGCGCAGGCGGTAGTCCTCCAGGGTCACCGTCTCGCGGTTGAACACCGCCGGGAGCGTGCGGTCGGTGTAGTTCCGGTAGCCGCCCACCGAGTTGACCGCGTACTCGTACAGGTAGTCGCCGAGGTGGAAGACCACGTCGACGTCCTCGGTGGCGAGATGGCCGTACGGCGTGAAGTAGCCGTCGGTGTACGCCTGGCAGGAGACCGCGGCGAAGGTGAGTGCCGAGGTGCGGTCGAAGGCGGCCGGCGCGGTGCGGGTGCGGCCGGTCGGGCTGATCCAACTGCCCGTGCGGAAGCGGTAGTAGAAGACGCGGCCGGAGTCGAGGTGGCCGACCTCGGCGTGCACGGTGTGGTGGAACTCGGGGTGGGCGGTGACCGTGCCGCGTCTGGCGATCCGGCGGAATCGCTCGTCGTACGCCAACTCCCAGTGGACCAGGACGCGTTCGGCCGGGAGGCCGCCGTCGGGCTGGAACGGGACGGGGGCCAGGCGGGTCCACAGGAGCACGGAGCCGGGCTGCGGGTCGCCGGACGCGACGCCGAGGGTGAAGGGGTTCTCGGTGATCTTCGCGGCGTCGAGCTCGGCGGCGCTCGCGGTGCCGGCGGCCGGCAGGTTCACGGAGAAGGCGAGCGCGGCGGCGGCGCCGGTGACGGTCAGGAAGCGGCGGCGGCCGATGTGCCGGGCGGCTGCGCGCAGTTCGGGGGCGTGTTGTGACGGGCGGGTGTCGAGTGTCATCCGGTCCTCCCCTGACAGATGGATGCAGGAGGCAATTGGAGTGGCCGGAAGCGACAGCTGCTTGGCACGTACACAACACCCAGATGGCGGACGGATGAGTTCCGCATGGCGGACCCCGCCGGGGCCTCCCGTACGCTGCGGGCCCATGAATGCCATGCAAACTGCGAAAGTTTCGAGGATCGCGGTGGTGACCGGCGCGGGCTCCGGCATCGGCCGCGCGGTCGCCGTGGAGCTGCTGCGCGCGGGCTGGTCGGTGGCGCTGGCCGGCCGGCGGACGGAAACCCTGGAGGGGACGGCGGCGTTGACGCCCGAAGGCACCGGAGGCACCGGGGGCGCCTCGATCGTCGTACGCACCGATGTGTCGCGGCCGGAGGACGTGGCCGCGCTGTTCGCCGCCACCGTGGACCGTTTCGGCCGCGTCGACCTGCTGTTCAACAACGCCGGGACGTTCGGGCCCGGCGGAGTGCCCGTCGAGGAACTGCCGTACGACGCCTGGCGGCACGTGGTGGACACCAACCTCAACGGGGCGTTCCTGTGCGCGCAGGCGGCGTACCGGCAGATGAAGGAGCAGGACCCGCGGGGCGGCCGGATCATCAACAACGGGTCCATCTCGGCGCACACGCCCCGGCCGCACTCGGTCGCCTACACCGCGACCAAGCACGCGCTGACGGGGCTGACCAAGGCACTGTCCCTGGACGGGCGGCCGTACGGCATCGCGGTCGGGCAGATCGACATCGGCAACGCGGCGACCGACATGACCGAACGGATGCAGACCGGGGCGCTGCAGGCCAACGGGGAGATCGCGCCCGAGCCGGTGATGGACGTCGCCGATGTGGCGCGGACCGTGCGGCACATGGCGGAGCTGCCGCTGGAGGCGAACGTGCAGTTCGCGACGGTGCTGGCGACGGCGATGCCGTACGTGGGGCGCGGCTGAGCCGCCGGCTCAGGCAGTCACGTACTCAACTTGCACAAACGGAATGGAACCCTCCGCCACATTCGGGCCGATAGCAGGCTTATACTCTTCACCTCCTCCACAAGAACTTCACACTTGGAGGAGAGGTCTTCCGCCGACCACACCCGAGGGGGGAGGCGGCAGCCGTTCCACCGCACCGGGTGGGGGTGGACTCCGCGCGGGACCGCGGAGTACGCACCGGTGCGGTGGAACGGCTGCCGTGTACGTCGGCTCCGGCGCCGGGCGCCGACCCTGACCGCACCCCGGAACCGGACGCTCAGCGCCCGAGGATCCGGTCCACCTCGGCCATCTGCCCGGCGGTGAGCGGTCCCTTCTCGATCGCGCCCGCGTTCTGCTCCGCCTGGGCGACCGAACGGAAGCCGGGGATCGGGATCGTGCGCGGGCTGCGCGCCCACAGCCAGGCGAGGGCGCCCTGGGCGGGCGTACGGCCGCCGCTGGTGAGGATCTCCTTCAACGCGTCGACGCGGGCCACCCAGTCGGAAGCCGCACCGGACCCTTCCTCGAATCCCTGCAACCACTCCGGCGGACGGCTGCGGATGTCCCCGGCCTCCAGGGCCCCTTGGCGCTTCCCGGTCAGCAATCCCATGGCGAGCGGGCTGCGGTTGATGCTCGCCAGGTCAGACGCCTCGCACAGGGCCAGCATGTCGGGCGCGTCCTGCAACACGTTGACCGCGTGCTGTACGGCAGCACAGTGCTCCCCCTCCGCGAAGAGGGCGGCGCGGGCCGGGTCGTCGGTGCTCCAGGCGTAGGCCCGGACGAGACCCTCGCGCACGAACTCCTCGCAGGTGTCGCGCAGTTCGACCGCGCGCTCCGGGTCGGCGTCCGAGAGGTGCAGCTGGTAGAGGTCGATGTGGTCGGTGCCGAGGCGCTTCAGGGATGCCGTCAACGCGCGGCGGGCGTAGGCCGGGGTGTCGTCGCCGCCGGTGAGTGTGCGGGTCTCCTCGTCGAAGACGTTGCCCCACTTGGTGGCGAGGACCACGTCGTCCCGGCGCTTGCCGAGGGCGCGGCCGAGGACGCGTTCGCTGTGTCCGGCCCCGTAGGTGTCCGCGGTGTCGAAGAAGGTGACGCCCAGATCGATGGCGCGCCGGATCGCCCGTACGGACTCCTCGTCGTCGACCTTGCCCCAGCCGAGCGGCTGTCCGTCGGTGTCCTGCCACTCACCGCCGATCGCCCAGCAGCCGAAGCCGAGGGCGCTGACCTCTATGCCGGTGCGGCCCAGTGTGCGTGTGATCTCCATGCCGGTGAACGTTAGGAGTTGGAGTGCACACGAGGGCAAGGGGTTTCGTACGCGCGTTATGCCTGACCGGTCTCGAAGCGGGAGATCCTGCCGTCGTCCTCGACCGTGAAGCTCCACCGGGTGCGCATCTCGCCCCAGGTGTCGTTGCTGTAGCGGGCGAGGAGGGCGCGGCCGCCCTGGGACTCGTTGTCGACCTCCATGTGGCCGTGGGAGGCGAAGATCTCCCGGTCGATCCACTCGTCGAGATCGCGGTCGGAACCGTCGTCCGCCATGGTCGCGCCGGGGGCGAGGACCTTCAGGAAGTCCTCGCGGTCATGGGCGTTGACGGCGGTGACGAAGGCGCGGACGGCCGGGTCGCTCAGTCTGGCTGTCTGAATCGTCATGGCAGTCAGACTCACACCGCGCTCGGGAGAGCGCCACCCGAACGGCGCCTCGGGCGGAGCCGGTGGGTGTGAGCGGTGGGACGGTGGAAAGGCGCGGGGTGTCCGTTCTTTCCGCCCTCTGTCCTTCTCCGTCTCTATCTCCGTCTCTATCTCCGTCTCTTCTCCGTCTGTTCCGGGAGTCATCGTGAGCTGTTACGACCGACGTGATCTGGGCCTGCTGCTGCTCCGGCTGGGGACCGGCGGTGTGCTGGCCGCGCACGGCACGCAGAAGCTGTTCGGGTGGTTCGGCGGGCACGGGCTGGCGGGCACCGGCCAGTTCTTCGAGTCCGTCGGGTACGCGCCCGGGAAGCCGAGCGCCGCGGCGGCGGGGCTGGCCGAGGCCGGCGGCGGCACCCTGCTGGCGCTGGGCCTGGCGACCCCGGCGGCCGGGGCGGCGGCGGCCGGGGCGATGGCGGGCGCGGCCGCGGTGCACACGCCGAACGGCTTCTTCAACGCGAGCGGCGGCTACGAGTACGCCGCCTCCCTGGGCCTGACGGCGGCCGGTCTCGCCGTCACGGGGCCCGGCCGGCTCTCCGTGGACCACGCGCTCGGTCACGCGGTCAACCGGAACTGGATGATCCCGGCCGCGTTCGCGGCGACCGGTCTGGTGACGGCGCTGGTCGTGGGCGCCCGCAACCGGCGGCTGCGGCAGGCGGAGGAGGGCGAGCAGACGGCCTTGTTCGAGGAGACGTTCGACGAGTGAGGCAGTGAGGCACTGTGTCCCGCGGCCACGACCGCGTGACAGGCTGCCCGCATGACTGATCAGGCCGCCTCCCCCGAGACGACCGAGACAACGAGGGTGACCGGGACGACCGCGGACCTCTGGGGCTCCATCGACGACCTGTGGAACTGGCTGGAGGCGAACCGTCCCGTCGACGGCGACCAGGGCCTGCTGCTGCGCATGCTGAAGCTGTCGGAGGAGGTCGGCGAGGTCGCCCAGGCGGTGATCGGCGCGACCGGCCAGAACCCGCGCAAGGGCGTTACCCATACCTGGGAGGACGTCCAGGGTGAGCTGTGCGACGTCGTGATCACGGCCCTGGTGGCCCTGCGCACGCTCACCCCGGACACCCGCGAGGTCTTCACCCGGCATCTGGCCCGGGTGACGGAACGCTCTCTGGGGCCGGCGGCCCCGTCGTCCTAGTCGGCGTCGACGAGGACGTCCTTCGTCCCGCCCTCCTGGCTTCCTGACGGTCGGCCGGCGTCACGGTGGTCGTGATCCGCACGCTGCAGCCGGTACAGGGACCAGGCGCAGACCAGCCCCAGGACGAGCAGCGCCAGCCAGGGCAGCGCGGACATGCCGGCCGACCGCGCGGCGTCGAGGGCCGCCCCGGTGAGCAGGTTGCCCAAGGTGATGCCGACCCCGCAGATGGTGTTGTAGAGGCCGTAGTGGGTGGCGACGAGGCGGTCGCCCGAGAGCCGGACGATGGTGTCCATCTCGAAGGGGTACGCGATCATCGTGCCCAGCGCCAGCAGCAGCGCGGCCAGCGTCGGCGGGACGACCGCGAGCAACCGGCGCCCCATTCCCCCGTCCGGCACGGGCACGGCCGTCGCCACGAGCAGCGGGACGAAGGCCAGGCCCATGCTCAACAGCCCCCAGGCCAGGGCCTGCCCGGGCTCCAGCCGCTCCTTGCACCAGGCCGTCACCCGGGTCTGCCCGAAGATCGTGGCCAGCCCCGAGGCCGCGAAGAGCACGGCGACGGCCGCGGTCCCGAACTCGCCGTCGCCGCCCAGCCGTCGTACCTCCAGCGGCAAGGCCAGATAGACCTGGAAGGACAGGACGTACGAGCCGATCATGGCTGTCGAGAAGAGCAGGAAGGCGCGGTTGCGCAGGATCCCGCGCCACTGGGCGAGCACGCGCTCGTGCCCGTCGGCCTTCGCGTCGGCCGCGTCGTCCGCGCGCCGGGCGGGCAGCGCACGGATCTGTACGACGCTCAGCAGCGCGAAGACCGCCGCCGAGACGAGGCAGGTGATCCGGAAGTCGAAGCCGGTCAGCAGCATCCCCACCAGCGGGCCGAGCAGGATGCCCGCCTGGTAGAAGACGTTGAAGAGGGCGAAGGCCTCTACGCGGCGCTCCCCCGCGTCGGCGGCGAGATAGGCGCGCACGGCCGGGTTGAACAACGCTCCGGCGAAGCCGGTGGCCGCCGAGGCGGCCAGTAGCGCCGGAACCGAGTCGACCAGACCGAGCGTGGCGAAGCCCACGGTGCGCAGCACGCATCCCGCGACGATCAGCGGCTTGTAGCCCAGCCGGTCGGCGAGGGTGCCGCCGATGAGGAACATGCCCTGCTGGCTGAAGTTCCGTACGCCGAGGATGAGTCCGACGGTCCAGCCGGCCAGGCCGAGGGATCCGGACAGGTGGGCGGCGAGGTACGGCATCAGCATGTAGAAGCCGAGGTTGATGGTGAACTGGTTCACCATGAGCAGTTGGACGCTCCGCTCGTAGGAGCGGACCTGTGTGAGTGTCGTCTTCACCGTGCCGCCCCGCCTTCGGCACCGGCCGTTCCGGCCGGCAGGGAGAGGGGATCGCTGACGCTCGTGCAGCGGGTCCAGCGGGTGACCTCCTTCTCGTCGGGGCGGCCCACCAGCTCCGGTTCGGGTGCGGGGGTCACGCCCAGCAGTCCGTGCTCGGCGCAGTACTGGTCGTCGTAGACGGTCTCCAGGTACCGCTGGGGCCCGTCGGGGAAGATCGCCACGATGCGGGTGCTCGCGGCGGCCGTTCGGGCGAGCCAGCCGGCCACCAGCGCGACCGCGCCGACGCTCCAGCCGCCGGTGGCGTAGTGCGAGGCGGCCAACTGCCTGCAGGCCCAGACCGATTCGCCCGGTGCCACCCAGTGCACCTCGCTGAAGTTCTCGTACGCCACGTTGCGCGGGTAGATGCTGGAGCCGAGTCCGCGCATCAGGCGGGTCTTCGCGGGCTGGCCGAAGATGGTCGAGCCCACGGTGTCCACGCCCACCAGCCGCAGCTCGGGGTACAGCTGGCGCAGGACGCGCGAGATGCCCGCGGAGTGGCCGCCCGTGCCGACGCTGCAGACCAGTAAGTCGATGTGGCCCATCTGCGAGGCGAGTTCGAGGGCGAGCGGGGTGTAGGCGGAGACGTTGTCGGGATTGCCGTACTGGTCGGGGCACCAGGCGCCGGGGCTCCGCGCCAGCAGTTCGGCCACCCGGTCGCGGCGGGCCTGCTGCCAGCCGCCGGTGGGATGCGGCTCGGGCACCAGGTCGACGGTGGCGCCGTAGGCGGTGAGCAGCCGGGTCATGGACGGTTCGAGGCCCGGGTCGGTGACCAGGGTGACGGGGTGCCCGTAGACCATTCCGGCCAGGGCGAGACCGAGGCCGAGGGTGCCGCTCGTCGACTCGATGACCGGAGCTCCCGGGCGCAGGTCGCCGCGGGCCCGGGCCCGTTCGACCATGTGCAGTGCGGGGCGGTCCTTGATGCCGCCGGGGTTGAAGCCCTCCAGCTTGGCCCAGAAGCCACGGTCGGGCGGCGAGAAGGGCTGGGATACGCGCAGCACAGGGGTGTTGCCGACCAGCCCGGAGAGGGTGGAGCCGGCGGGGGTGAAGCCACTCGTGGTGGGAGAGTGCATCTGTTTCGCTCTCGTTCGATGCGGACGCGTGCGGGTGCTCGTCTCGCGCGCCGGCGGATGCGCGGCGCGCGGCGATCCGGCCGGGGCCGGCCTGCCCGGGTGACGCCTATATGCGCCACTGGCAGAGGGAGACGAGAGCGGACCGGCCGCCGCTGGGCGGGAGTCTTCGCGCGGTACCACGGGGGCCGCGCGAGAGGAGGTCTGCCGGTTCCGTCGGTGCCGCGGCGGTCGTCGCGGGCGGGGGGACGCCGGCCCAGGACTTCGAGACCGCGGCGGCCTGGGAACGGGCGCCGGGACACAGGTCGGGAGAGTCCGGCCCGTCGGCTGTCTCGCCCTCGGGCCTCTGCGGGGGCGACGGGATCTCGCTCGACGCGGCGGCCGAGGGACCGTAGGGCTGCTCCGGCGTATGGAGCCGGTCGCCGAGGCACGCCAGTAGCGCGAGCGTCACGAGCAGCAGGGCGTACAGCGTGGCGTGGGCGAGTCGGGTCATCCCGCTCTTGGCAGGGGTGGGCGGCACAGGTCCTCCGCGCGGCGCTGCCCTGGCCGGAGGGATCTGGGATCACGGCAGGGGCAGGGATCAGTGGGGGGTGGGGTGGTGGAATGGGTCGTCGACCATCCCCGCACCGCGCCGGAGAACGGCATGCGGAGGAGGTCAGACGCCAGGAACCGGCAACCGGGACACACCGGTTCGGAAAAGCGCTGACCTAGATGCGCAGAATCGTGGAGCCCGCAGCATGCGCTATCGGAGCGACGACGTCGCGGACCGCGGCGTGGCGGGCGTCCGCCGGCCGGGGCAGGCCGTCGTCATCGCTCTGCCAGCTCAGCGGAGTCAGGCAGGGCATGCCGGCACCGGGCCCCTGCGGAGGCTGCCCCAGCGCGCACTCCCCACCGGCGTGGTGCCGGCCGTGACCGTCGTGGTGGTCGCCCGACGGACTGTCATGGGTCTGGCTCGCGGACACCGCCGACGTGGCACTCGCAACCCTTTCGCTGTGCGCGACGGGCTCGAAACGAACACCGGAGACGGCGACGCCTTCCTCGGACGCGATGTGACGCACCGTGGCATCGGGGCTGACGGCGTGCGTATACAGCAGACCGAAGAGGAACAGGCCCAGCCCCAGCACACGCCACAGAACCGCTGTCGAGCGGCTCCGCTGCACACCGGAAGGCGACCAGGCCGTAATCACGCCGTGATCCTAACCCGCTCCCGAAGCCCTCGCGCCCCGAGCGGCGAGAACACTGCGTGAACAAGCCATCGTGCGGAGCGGGCCGCCTCCGGGCGGAACCAACCGCCTGACAGGGCACGGCACTTCACCGAATGCAAACACTCGCGCCGCCATCTCGCGGGCGACACGACAACGGTGGGCCACCGGGGTGATCCCCCGGTGGCCCGCCGCTTCATGGCCCTGTGTCAGCTCTTGTCGAGCATCTTGTTCATCTGCTCGATCTCGGCCGTCTGGGCCGTGATCACGTCGTCCGCGAGCTTCACGGCGGGGTCGTACGCGCCGTCGGTCTTCTCGGCCTTGGCCATCTCGACGGCGCCCTCGTGGTGCTTGACCATCATCTCGAGGAACATCGTGTCGAACCCGGCGCCGGAGGCCTTGTCCAGCTTGTCCATGTCCTCGCTGCTCATCATGCCGGGCATGCCGGAGGACATGTCGTGGCCCTCCATGCCGGACATGTCCGCGGGGACCTCCTCGCCCCACGAGGTGAGCCAGCCGGACATCGTCTTGATCTCCGGGTCCTGCGCCCCCTTGATCTTCGTCGCGAGGTCCTTGACCTCCTTGGAGGAGGCGCGGTCGGCGGCCATGTCGGCCATCTCGATGGCCTGGCGGTGGTGCTGGATCATCTCCGTGGCGAAGTCGACGTCCTGGTCGTTGTGCTCGCCGGCCTCGGCCGAGGCGGAAGCGGAGGCGGAGGCAGACGCGGACACGCTGGAGTCGGACCCCATCGAGCCCATGTCGTGGCCGTCGCCACCACAGGCGGCGAGCACGAGAGCGGCCACTGAAGTGGTGGCGGCGAGGGCGGTACGGCGGATGAGCTTGCGGCGTGCGGTCATGGTGGAACTCCTGCGATCGGATGTGGAAAAGGGCGTACCGATACGCGGCGCCGCGCCCTCAGGGGCGTACGGCGTCACGCGGGCCGCTCTATATCCGCAGGAGTTGGAGTTCGGAGAGGGAAGGCGGCGCCCGGCCGCCGTCCGGTCCGCTGCCGCCCGGCGAGGTACGCGCGAGCGGTGTTCCGGCGCAGGCCACCACATCGGGCAGCAGCACGGGCACCACGCCGGGAGCCCCGGCCACCGCCGCTGAGGCGCAGGTCGGGTCCGCGTGCTGTGCGTGGCCTTGGCAGTCGCCGCCGCCGTGTTCACAGGTGCCGGGCGTGGAGGCCACGACGCCCGTGCCCATACCCATGCCCGCGGCCGCCACTGTCCGGTCGTGTCCGTGTCCGTGGCCGGCCGCGACCTCCGGCACCGGTCCGAGACCGTGCATACCGAGCAGGCCCAGCAGCAGAGCGCCCACGAGCAGCCCGAAGGACCGCAACACCGGTTGCGGTCGAGGGGCGGGCTGTACGAGGCGGGTCACGGCGCCATGGTAGGCACAGGCTGTTGATCCCTTGCATCTCGGGCGTACGCCAGGAGGCCGCATCCCGGGCATGCGCGAGAAGGCCCGAGGGACCGCCGGACTACTATGGCCTTGCGTATTCGCTTGCGCATTCGGTGGCGAAACTTGCGCATTCGGTGGCGAAAAAGGAGTCAGGGCATGCGGCGGCTGGGGGAGCTCGAGGCGGAGATCATGGACCGCCTCTGGACGTGGAACCGTCCGGCCACGGTGCGTGAGGTCGTCGACGACATAAACAAGATCCGCCCGGTGGCGTACACGACGGTGATGACCGTCACCAACATCCTGTACACCAAGGGCTGGCTGCTCCGGGGCAAGCAGGGCCGCGCCTGGCTCTACACGCCCGTCCGCAGCCGCGAGGCGTACGCCGCCGCGCTCATGGACGACGGCCTGGGAGAGAGCAAGGACCGCCCGGCCGCGCTGGTCCACTTCGTCGAGAACATGTCCGAGGACGAGGTGGCCGCCCTGCGGAAGGCCCTGCGGAACGTCGGTCGTCAGGCAAAGGCGTGAACGCGGCGCCGGTTCTGGTCGGCTACACGGCCGCCGTCGGTTTCGTCGCGCCGCAGCTGATCCTGCGCGCCCGCTGGCCGCACCGGGCTCCGGCGCTGGCGGCGGCGGTGTGGTACGCCCTGGCGGTCTCGTTCTCGATCGGGGCGGCCCTGTCCGCCTACAACCTGGCCATGCCGACCGAGCACCTGCACGCGGGCCTGGTGGGCCTGCTGCACTCCTGCGGGCTCGACATGGGTGAAGGTGCGGATGCGGGTGCGGGTACGCCCGACCCCGGCACGGCGGAGCGACTGGCCGTCGGTGTGCCCGGCGCCCTCGCGGTCGCCCTGCTGGCCGGCTTCGCCTTCCATGTGACGCGCGCCCGCCGGGCACGGACGGAGCACCGGCAGGCCCTGGACCTGGTCGGCCGCCACTCGGCACGGCTGAGCGCCACCGTCCTGCCGTACGACATCCCCGCCGCGTACTGCCTGCCCGGCCGCCGTCCCCGGATCGTGGTCAGTGACGCGGCCGTACGCGAGCTGACGCCGGATCAGCTCGGCGCCGTACTGGAGCACGAGCAGGCGCACATCGCGGGCCGCCACCACCTGGTCCTGGCCGCCGCGGAGGCCTTCCACTCGGTGTTCCGCCGGCTCCCGCTGGCCCGCCACGCCCGTGAGCAGACGGCACTGCTGCTGGAGATGATCGCGGACGACCGCGCCCTGCGCAGCCACTCCCACGAGGTGCTGGCCACCGCCATGTACGAGATGGCCGCGGCCCGCGCCCCCAAGGGCGCGCTCGCCGCGGGCGGCCACACCGTCCTGATCCGCATGAAGCGGATCCTCGGTCCGCGCAAGGCGCCCCATCCGGCGCTGTGGGGTGCGGTCGCCGCCGTGGCCTTCGCGGTTCCGCTGCTGCCGCTGCTGGCGGCCTGCCCGCCCGGGCACGGCTGACCGGGCGGGCAACCCTCGTCAAACGCCTGTAACTAGCACTCACTTGCGATGCCAACCACTAAGCTACTAAGTTCTAACGCGCTTGCCTGTCGGCGCTCCGGCGCCGGTACGACGGCCGTCGGCCCGTCGTCTGGTACACAGACCGCGCAGAGGAGTCACCCCACGATGGGAACCCACCGTCGGCCGAAGCCGCCCAGCCGTGCCCGAATAGCCACGCTCGGTATGGCCGCCGGCGCCGTCAGCCTCCTGCCGACCCAGAGCCAGGCTGCTCCCGAGCCCACGCTGGAAGACGTCCGCAAGCAGGTCGAGAAGCTGTACGAGGAGGCCGAGGCTCCCACGGAGGAGTACAACGCCATCAGCGAGAAGCAGGCGAAGCTGCAGCGCGAGGTGGACGGCGCGCGGGACCGGCTGGCCCGCAAGCAGCAGGAGGTCAACGAACTGCGGGAGAAGATCGGTCCGTTGGCGGCCGCGCAGTACCGCGGTGGCGGCATCGACCCGAGTGTGGAGCTGTTCCTGTCCGGCGACCCGGACAACTACCTCGACCAGGCCGCGATGCTGGACCGTACGAGCAGCCGACAGGCCGACGCGCTGCGGGCGATGCAGACCAAGCAGCGCGAACTGACGCAGGAGCGCACGGACGCCCAGAAGCGTCTGAAGGCTCTGGAGGAGACGCGCGCCGAGGCCGCCGAGACGAAGAACGAGGTCCAGGGCAAGCTCGCCGAGGCACGCAAGCTCCTCAACAGCCTGACCGCCCAGCAGCGCGCCCGGATGGAGGCCGACCAGGAGCGGGACGACGCCTCCGCGGGCGCCAGCGACTCCCCCGCCAGTTACAACGGGCCCGCGAGCGGTCGCGCCAAGTCCGCGCTCGACTTCGCGTACGCGCAGCTCGGCAAGCCGTACGAGTGGGGTTCGACCGGCCCCAACTCCTACGACTGCTCAGGACTCGTGGGCGCGGCCTGGCGCACGGCGGGTGTGTCCCTGCCCCGCACGGTCAAGCAGATGTACGACGCGGGCCGCAAGGTGTCCAAGTCGGACCTGCAGCCGGGCGACATCATCTACTGGTACAACGACACCCAGCACAACGGCATGTACGTCGGCAACGGCAAGGCCATCCACGCGCCGCGCACCGGCAAGAACATCGAGATCGTCCCCCTGGACTCCATGCCGTTCTTCGCCGCGTCCCGGCCCTGAGCACCGATTCCCGTACCTCGCAAGGAACTTCAGTGACCGCACGCCCGGCCGTCCGTACCCTGCTCGCCGCGGCGGGCGTCTCGCTCGCCGCCCTGGTCCTGTCCGCGTGCGGAGGCGGAGGCGGCTCCACCGAGCCGGGCGCGGCAGCGAACGACGCTTCCGACGCGTCGGGGTCGCTCTCCCATGTGCACGGCCTGGGCGTCGACCCGGCTGACGGACGCGTGTACGTCGCCACCCACAACGGTCTCTACACCGTGGCCGAGGGCGGGAAGCCGAAGCTCGTCGGCGAGAGCAGGGACGACTTCATGGGCTTCACCGTCACCGGCGCGAGGACCTTCGTCGCGAGCGGACACGGAGCCGAGGGCAGCGGTCGTCCGGGCAACGTGGGTCTCATCGAGAGCAGGGACGCGGGCGTCACCTGGACGTCTCGGTCGCTGGCCGGGAAGGCCGATTTCCATTCACTCGACTCGGCCGAGGGAACCGTCTACGGGTACGAGGCCGGCCGGGTCCGGGTCAGCGGCGACCTCAAGAGCTGGGACGACCGGGCCCCGCTCGACGCCCTCGACCTCGCGGTGAGCCCGGCCGGGGACACGCTGCTGGCCACCACGGCCGACGGTGTCGCGGTCAGCACCGACGGCGGCCGCACCTTCGCCAAGGGCACCGGGCAGGTCCAGGCTTACGTGTCCTGGCCCGAGGAGAAGTCGCTGTTCGGCATCGACCCCTCCGGGAAGCTGAGCAGCAGCGCGGACGGCGGCACGACCTGGAAGCGGCTCACGACCGTGCCCGGTGGACAGCCCCAGGCACTGACCGCGGTGGACGCCGAGCACGTTCTCGCCGCGACGCAGGACGGGGTGTACGAGTCCCGCGACGGCGGCAGGACCTTCACCGCGCTCGCGCCTCTCGCCTCGTGAGGTCCATGGGCGAGGGGGAATCCTGATAGGAGGGGGAATCCTGCCGCTTCCGCCACCCGTAGCGGGTCAGCCCCTTCGGCTTGAACACCGACAGCGTGACCGCGACCAGCAGTATCAGCAGGGCCGCCGCGGCATCGGCCGGCAGTTGGACCCTCATCCCGAAGAGGTCGTCGCCGGACAGGTTCGCCTCGGCCGCGGCGTCGGCGACATGGCCGATCACCTGCATGTGCACGAGCAGCAGGACGGAGGCGACGACGTTGATCAGCAGCTTGAACAGCACCCAGTAGTGGCGGAACAACCCCCACGCGCTCCCCAGGGACTGGACGAGCCCCGTGACCAGTGAGGCGAAGCTGAGCGGGACCAGAACGAACCAGCCCGTCACCTCCATCGCCAGGTAGGCGCCCCGCACCGTCTGGGCACTCCCGCTGGACAGACCGGCGACTGCGAGGACGAGGAAGACGGCGACGGCACCGAGCCAGCCGACCGACGAGGTGACGTGCGCGGTGAGCGCGAGCTTGCGGAGGCGAGGGTTCATGGTCATCGCGATCAGTGGCCGCTCATGCCGCCGCCGAGCGTGTGCATGAGCACGAGCGCCACGAGCAGGGCCGCGCCGGCGGCGATCGCGAGGGTCCTGGCCCACCGCGGCATGCCGGGATGCGCCGCGGGAGCCGGTCCGTGACCGGTGTCGTCGGGGTGAGTGGGCGAGTCGGCCATGTGCGTGTCCCTCACGGTGCGCGATGCGTGGATGGTGCGCTGCGCCCATTTTACGAGACACAGTGTCTACGATGTCAAGCAGTGTGTATCGAGGGCGCCGCCCCGTACACTGAACCGGTGCCGAAGCTGTGGAACGAGACGATCGAGGCGCACCGCCGCGCCGTGCGCGACGCGATCCTGGACTCCACCGCCGAGCTGGCCGCCGAGCACGGCGTACGGTCGGTGACGATGTCGCAGATCGCCGAGCGGGCCGGCATCGGGCGGGCGACGCTCTACAAGTACTTCCCGGACGTCGAGGCGATCCTGTTCGCCTGGCACGACCGTCGGATCACCGAACACCTCGGGCAGTTGGCGGAGATCCGGGACCGGACCGACGGGACCGGCGACCGACTGGAAGCGGTCCTCAGGGCGTTCGCGCACATCTCGCGCCACTCCCGCGGACACCACGGCACCGAACTCGCCGCGCTCCTCCATCGGGACGAGCGGGTGGCCGACGCCCAGCGACAGCTCCACGACATGATCCGGGACCTGTTGGCGGCAGGCGTCGAGACCGGGGACTTCCGCGGCGATGTCGCGCCCGCCGAACTCGCGACGTACTGCCTGCACGCCCTCACGGCGGCCGCCGCGCTGCCCTCCGACGCGGCGGCCGACCGGCTGGTCACGGTCACCCTGTCCGGACTGCGTGAGGGGAACGCCGTACCGGACGACCGTGCTGCACCGGACGACCGCGCCGTACGGGACGACCGGAAGCCGACGCGTCGGCATGAGCAGCACGGCCACCACCCGGGGCGGTCGGCCCACTAGATCCGCGGCGCGAGACGGACGTCAGGCCCGGTAGGCCACGTTCGCCATCATCCCGGCCTCGCCGTGGTACGCGTTGTGGCAGTGCAGCATCCACTGGCCCGGGTTGTCCGCGTCGAAGAAGACGGACAGCTTCTTCCTGGGCAGCACGATCGAGGTGTCCTTGCGCGGCCCCGAGGCCCCGAGCTGGTACGTGTGGCCGTGCAGGTGCATCGGGTGCCACATGTCGGTGTCGTTGACGAAGTCCAGCCGTACGCGCTGCCCCTCCTCGATGAGGATCGGGTTCGCCTCGGTGTCGTTCATGTCGAACGGCGTGCCGTTGATGGCCCAGTTGTACTTGTCCATGCCGCCGGTCAGCTCGATCCGGTGCGTGACGTCGGTCTTGGCGGACTCCAGGCGCACGTCGTCGGCCGCCCGCAGCTGGGACGCCGTCATGACGATGCCGTCGAGCTCCTTCGGGCGGACCGTCGCCTTCGGGGCGCTCCCCGAGCCCGTCCGCACCAGGGCGAGACCGTTCGCCTCCTTGCCCTCGGCCAGGGCGACGAGCGGGAAGACGCCGTCGCCCAGGGTGACCAGGACGTCGTACCGCTCGCCCATGCCGACCAGGAGGGCATCCACTTCCCGGTGCCGGACCGGGAAGCCGTCGGTGTGCGTGACGGTCAGCCGGTGGCCGCCGAGGGCCACCCGGTACGCCGTGTCGCCGCCGGCGTTGACGATCCGCAACCGCACCTTCTTGCCGGGCTTGCCCCGGTAGACGTCCGGGTCGGTCGCCACCCTGCCGTTGACCAGGTGGTACGGGTACTTCACATCACCCGCGTCGCCGCCGAGCAGGTCGCTCTCGGCACCCATGAGCATGAACTTCGCCCCGCCCATGTCCATGCCGCCCATGTCCATGCCGCCCATGCCCTGCTTCAGCTCGGCGAAGACCTCGTCGGGGGTCCCGGTGACGCCGTCGACCCAGTCGTCAAGGAGGACGACCCACTCGTCGTCGTGGTCGAGGGTCTCCTTGGCATCGTCGACGATCAGCGGGGCGTACAGGCCGCGGTCGAGCTGGACACCGACGTGCGGGTGGAAGAAGTACGTGCCCGGGGTGTCGGCGATGAACCTGTACGTGAAGGTGGAACCGGCCCGGACGGCGGTCTGGGTGGTGGGCGGCACGCCGTCCATGTCGTCGCGCAGGGCGATGCCGTGCCAGTGGATCGACGTGGCGGTCCTGTCCGGGAGTTGGTTGGACAGCTCGGCGACGAGGGTGTCGCCGACGGACACGCGGACCTCCTTGCCGGGGGTACGGCCGTCGAAGGCCCAGGTCCTCGGCCTGACGCCGCCGCCCAGGTCGATCACGGCGGGCGCCGCGGTCAGGGTGAGCTTCTGCTGCCGTCCGGTGCCGGTCCGCTTCTTCTCGGCGGCGGCGACCGCCGCGCCCGAGGGGCTGACCAGGGCGTTGCTGCCCGAGCCGGAACCGGAGTCGGAGCTGGAGCCGCTGCTGCACGCCGCGAGCGCGCCCGTGCCGGCGACGCTCAGCCCTGCGAGCAGGACGGAGCGACGGTTGATGCTGTTCATGGGATTGGGTCCTCTGGTCGGAACTGCTGATGTGGTCGCGGAGAGGAGACGGCACATCGCGCGCCGTCCGGCGCGGCCTACAGGCGCAGTTGCGAGAGGACCGACAGGTCGGGCGGGGCCCGGCCGACCGTGGCGCCGGGTGCGCGTCCGGCCTCGGCGTGCCGCGGGTGCGCGAGCGGATCGGACGCGCCTCGGGTGGGTGTCGCCAGCTGCACGGAGTCGACACTCGCCGTGGTGCAGTGCTGCGTTCCAGGTGTGGAGCATCCGCCGTTGTCGTCGGCGGTGGCCGTGCCGGGCATGGCTGCAGGGGCCGTATGAGCCGTATGAACTGCACTCGACATCGGCATCGGCATCGGCATCGGCATCAAGGAGGCACGCGTCTCGGACGTCTCGTGGTGAACGAGCACGGCCAGCGCGACGCACAGGGTGAGGAACACCCCGTAGGTCCAGCGGACGGCTGTGCCGCCGCTGGGAGCCGTCCGTATCGCCATGCGCTCCACCTGGTGCTGTGCTCGCCGAGCCCGAGCCCCTGAACGCTCACCGACCTCGGAACGTACTAAGGGCACTAGCAGATCGTAGCCCGAGAGACGCTCAGACGATCGTGAGGGTGGAGATGGGAATCCTGGCGCTCAGTTGGGCCATCGCGGCGGTCGCCGCCCTGGTGGCCGCCGTCAGCGCGGTCCGGGTGGTGACCACCAGCGGTGAACCCCGGTTCGTGGCCGGAGGCGATCTCCTGATGGGTCTGTGCATGGTCGCCATGGCCCTGCCGGCGACGGTCGCCTGGTACGCGGACTACGGCATGTGGTGGTCCGGGGCGTTCGCGCTGCTCGGGCTAGGAGGCGTGGCGATGGCCGTCAGGCACACGCGCACGCGCGGGTGGAAGCACGGCCGGCACTGGGTGCATCTCGTCGTGGGCAGCGCGGGCATGGTGATCATGACGCTGGCCATGACGAGTACGTCGTCCGGCCCTGTTCTGGCCTTGGGCCATTCCTCGATGGCGCACATGCCGGGCATGGAGCACACGGCGAGCTCGGCGGACACGCACGAGATGGCGGGCATGGAGGGAATGGGGTCCATGGAGGGCATGGGCTCCGCGCACGGGTCGGACATGCCCGGCATGGCGCACGCCGCGGCCGGCACCGGCGCTTCCGCGGGGTCCCCCACCCTGTGGCGGCTCCTGATCGTGGCGCTCGCCGTGTACTTCGTGCTGTCGATCGGCGCGTCCGTGTGGGCCAGGATCCGGGGCACCGGCAGGCATGGCCGGAGTGCGGGCTCCGGGGTCGGCTGGGGCCGCTGGCTGCTCGCCATGCCGGACACGGTGTTCGTCTTCCTGGCGTCCTTGACGGTCTCGGTGTGGGACAGGGCCCGGTCCGCACAGTCGACCGGCCACGGGCGGCGCCGCAAACTCGGGGCCGCCCCGGACGCGGCGCTGGCGGCCCACATCGGCATGGGCGGGACCATGTCCGCGATGCTGCTGATGATGGCCGTGTGAGGGCAGGACACCACCGACCGGCACTGGACGACACACAGGTCACGGTGTCTACTAAGTAGCTTGGGTGACAGAGGAGTTCGCCGGAGGAGTCACCGGAGGGGTCACCGGACGAGTCATGTGAGCGGCGCCACAGGTATCGGGAATACCCCTAGGGGGTATAGTGTTGACGTGTTCGGGAGGCCAGGGAACCCAGCCTCCCGGAGACACCCACGCATCCACACCCTGAGGAAGTAGCCATGACCACCGAGACGAACACCGGCTCCTGCTGCGGCTCCCACTCCTGTGGCTCCGAGGCCACGGTCGACGTCCAGGGCGTCGGCGTCACCACGGTCTACAAGGTGTCCGGCATGACCTGCGGCCACTGCGAGGGCGCTGTCTCCCAGGAGATCTCCGCGCTGGACGGCGTCACCGCGGTCAAGGCCGTCGCCGACACCGGCGAGGTGACCGTCAGCTCCGCCGCCCCGCTCGACGAGGAGGCCGTCCGCGCCGCCGTCGACGAGGCCGGTTACGAGCTCGTCGGCCGCGCCTGACACCCTCTTCGGGGCCACTGCCGACCCGAAGACGCGAACACCTCCCGCGCCGGGACGTACCGCTCCGCTGATACGGACGCCGTACGTCCCGGCCTCCCCCTGGAGACACGCATGACCAGCACGGCTCCCGAAAAGCCCCTCCCCGTCACGGCGTCCGCGCCGGCCTCCGAGGTCGAGCTCTCCATCGGCGGCATGACCTGCGCCTCCTGCGCCGCCCGCATCGAGAAGAAGCTCAACCGCATGGACGGCGTCACCGCGACCGTCAACTACGCCACCGAGAAGGCGAAGGTCTCCTTCCCGGCAGGTGTCGAGGTCGGCGACCTCATCGCGACGGTCGAGAAGACCGGCTACACCGCCGAGGAGCCGCCCCCGCCCGCTTCGGGCACAGGAGCCGAAGGCGAGGCACAGGCCGTTCCGGCGGCGGACAGTGAACTGCTGTCTCTGCGCGAGCGCCTGTACGTGTCGCTGGCCCTCACCGTGCCGGTCGTCCTGATGGCGATGGTGCCCGCCCTGCAGTTCGACAACTGGCAGTGGCTCTCGCTCACTCTGGCGGCTCCCGTCGTCGTCTGGGGCGCCTTCCCGTTCCACAAGGCCGCCTGGACGAACGCCCGGCACGGCGCCGCCACCATGGACACCCTGGTGTCGATCGGCACGCTCGCGGCGCTCGGCTGGTCGGTGTGGGCGCTGTTCTGGGGAGACGCCGGGATGCCGGGCATGCGGCACGGTTTCGAGTTCACCATCTCCCGTTCGGACGGTTCCTCCGCCATCTACCTGGAGGCCGCGGCCGGGGTGACCACGTTCATCCTCGCCGGGCGCTACCTGGAGGCCCGCGCCAAGCGGAAGTCGGGGGCCGCACTGCGGGCGCTCATGGAGCTGGGCGCCAAGGACGTGGCGGTGCTGCGCGGCGGCAGGGAA
>NZ_JBWLKM010000080.1:0-36423 GCF_059026085.1 Streptomyces sp. a15
GCTGGTACTGCTCTACTACGCACTGCTGGTGATGCGAACTGCTCAGCGGCCTGCGACAGCGCCACTCTTCGACAGCCGGCCCGTCCAACACCACCCGCCCGACAACAGCCCCGCTACCGGGGCCTCCGTACGGAGAACTCGTTGCCGTCGGGGTCGAGCATCAGCATCCGGCCGCCGTCGCGCTCGCCGATGTCGGTGTGCGTCGCGCCGAGCGAGATCAGGCGGTCGACCTCCGCTTCCCGGTCTGCGTCGGCGGGGAGCGCAAGCTCGAAGTACAGCCTGTTCGTACCCGTCTTCGGCGCCACCGGTGGGCCACCCCACGTGATCTTCGTACCGCCGTTCGGCGATTGGATCGCGGTCTCCTGGTCCTGGTCCCAGACCAGCGGCCACCGCAGCGCCTCGCTCCAGAAGTAACCGACCTCCTGCGTACCGTCGCAGGCCAGCGCTCCGATGAAGCCCGCGTCGGCGAGGAAATTGTTGCCCGCCTCGATTACGCAGAACTCGTTGCCGTCCGGATCGGCGAGCACCACGTGTTCCTCTTCCGGGAGTTGGCCCACGTCGATGTGTTTCCCGCCCAGTTCCAGCGCCCGGGCCACCGTCCGCTGCTGATCCTCCGGGGAGGTGCTCGTCAGGTCGAAGTGCGCCCTGTTCTGGCCGATCTTCGGCTCCTCGCTCGGCAGGAAACGGATGCGGAACCCGGCGGTATCAGGGGGCAGGATCGCGACGTCGTCGTCCGGGCCGTCGGCCAACTCCCAGCCCAGGACGCCGGACCAGAACCGCGCTAGGCCCGACGGCCGGGTCGCATTGAAGCAGATCGCGAACAGTTGACTGGTCATACCCCGTGCATCTCCGATCCACTGACGGACGATACGGCGCCTCGCCTCCCCGCGGGCTCAGCCTAGGGGTGGCCGTGCGGTACCCGCATCCGAGTTTCCGTCGCCAGGGCGCCCAGTCCCCCACAAGATGACGATTGTGCGGAAACGGCACCGTCGTCCACGGCACCGGCTGAGCCAGCCCGTCACGCCGGCCCGTCACGCCGGAGGCCCACTTCGGATCGGCGAGGTCCTGCTGCATCAGCAGCATGTTGACGTGGACCAAGGAGGACTTGAGCAGGTGGAGCGCGAGCATGGACACCTCCTGGGACTCCTTGTCCTGCCTGGCCAGATCGCCGTGGCCCACGGCCTGGGACGCCTCACAGGGGACGAGCGTCTCGTCGGCCCGGCCGGCTTCACCGCCCGCAGCGGGCGCGGCCCTCTGGCGGCGTCTCGGCGACACGGCACGTCGTCAGGCCCGCGCTCCATCGGACTACCAATAGAAGAGCCGATCTCAGCCATCGGAACTCCGATGTGAACGATGGATGCGATGGCCGCCATGAAGAACCGGCCTCCCGAGACCTCCGAGACCGCGGCCGGCGTCGGCAGGCAACTCCCGGCGCACGCCGACCTCAACCTGCTGCGCACCTTCCTGGCTGTCTATCGCGCCGGCACCTTCACCGCCGCCGCGCCCGTGCTCGGGCTGTCCCAGCCCACGGTGACCGCACAGATCCGCACCCTGGAGCAGCAGACCGGCCGCGAGTTGTTCACCCGGCTGCCGCGCGGCGTGGAACCCCCCCCCTCGCCCACGAACTCGCCGCCCAGACCGCGGGCCCGCTCGACGCACTCGCCGCCCTCGAAGGCGGCGGCCCCCTGGCCGGGCCCGCCACACCCGTGCACCTCGCCGGCCCGTCGGAACTGCTGTGCGCGCGCGTCCTGCCCGCCCTGGCGCAAGGGCTGCCCGAACCGCTGCTGGAAGAGATGCGGGCGGGCCGCCATGACCTGGTCATCGCAACCCGGCGCCCCCGCGGCCGCGGCCTCGAGTCGGTGCCGCTCGCCGACGAGGAGTACCTGCTGGTCGCCTCCCCGATCTGGGCGCATCACCGCGCACCCACAGGCCGAGGATCTGTGCGCCGCCCTGCGCGAGGTCCCCGCTGGTCACCTACGCCGAGGACCTGCCCCTCGTGCGGCGTTACTGGCGGACCGTCTTCGGCAAGCAGCTCACCAGCCGCGCCGCGGTCACCGTGCCCAATCACCGGGCCGGGACGAAGCCCAGCGCCGGTGTTTCGGGCCGTTGAGGTCACCGTGGGCGGCGAAGTTGACGACGTAGGACGACACGGTGCCGGCGATGCACCGGTCCGCGGCGTTCCAGGGCGCGTGGGACGGGACGTTAGGACTGAGGCGGGTGGGAAGCCATCACTTCCCGGGTCCGGCTGGGCAGGTGGAGGAACCTCGCAGCGTTGTGGTGCGTCAAGCCCTGACATGGAAAGACAGACCAATCCGCCCTGGATGGCAGGCTGCTTGACATTGCTCGCAGGGGCGCTCGCGGGTTACGGCGCCTACCAGCTGTCCCGCGCGGCGCGCCGGACCTGCGCCGTCGTCCTTCGGGAACACCCGAGCCTGTTCGATCTGTGGACCTGGGAAGCACCGTTGACGGTCCTCGCGGCGGGATTCACCGGCTTGGCTGCCTGGGCGCTGCCGGCAGTCATGCTGCGGCATCAAAAACGCCGGTACCGGAACTTGTTGATACCAGCCGCGGTCTTCCTGGCAGCACTGATCGCGCTGACATTGGTGCACTTCGCCTGGCTGGGAACCCCGCTCGGTGTGGGGAACGACACCAATGGCAACTGCCCCCTGGACAATGTCCCACCCTGGTGGCCTGGGTGGCTGCCTACGTGAGGCGGGGCAACGGATCGCATACGGGGTCGGCGGTTACGATCGGACGCCGTTGTGACCACGCGGTTCCGGCGAGCGCGGCGAGTTGGAGGCGTAGCCGCCGGCGCCGCCGGTGACAAGGACAACCGTTTCACCGGCGGTGACGTGAAGCCGCCGCACCACCGCCTGGTAGGCGGCCATTCCGGCGCAGGGCAGCGCGGCCCCGGTGCCCTATTCGAGCGAGGCGGGCACGGCGGCCAAGGTGGTGGCGTCGGCCAGGGTGAACTCGGCGAAGCCACCGGGGCGGCGCAGGCCACCGTGAAGGGCGACGCGCTGCCCCGGACTAATGCCGGTCACCCCGTCACCCACCGCGCCGGCGGTGCCGACCACGTCGAGGCCGCACGCCTCGACCTTCACCCGCACCTGTCCACGGCCCGGCTCGGGCACAGGCAGATCGGTCATGCGCAGGGTGTCGGACCCGCCGGGCCGGTCGAGGACCTGGGCCCGCACGGTCGCGCCGCGGGTCGGATCCGCGGTCAGGTGAATGCCTGGTCGCTGTCGCGGTGGGCGCCCCAGCCGTGCCAGCGCTCGATCTCGATCGAGGCGCTGACCCGGTTCCGGACGCGGTCCGGGTAGGGCTTGCCGGT
Organism: Streptomyces sp. a15; assembly: GCF_059026085.1. Taxonomy (NCBI): domain Bacteria; kingdom Bacillati; phylum Actinomycetota; class Actinomycetes; order Kitasatosporales; family Streptomycetaceae; genus Streptomyces; species Streptomyces sp. A15. Next base: position 3,335 of record NZ_JBWLKM010000080.1, read on the forward strand.
GTAGTGCGTGGCGATGCGGTCGGCGTCGGCGAGGCCCCCGTCGTCGTACATCTCGACGACCCGGCCGATCAGAGTGACGTGTGTACCGGTCGTCCCCGGCGAGGACAGTGACGGTGATGCGCGGGTCGCGGCGCAGGTGCTTCAGGCGGATGCGGCCCTCGTCCAGGGAGATCAGGGCCCGGCCGTCCTCCCAGACGTACCAGGTGGGGGTGGATACGGGCGCGCCGTCTGAGCGCAGGGTCGCCATGACGCAGGGGTTGGGGCGACGCAGCAGCTCTACGGCCTCCGGCGGCAGCGGCGGCTTGGACATCAGGACTCAGGACTGCCCGACGGCGACCGCTGGCGGACCTTCGCTGTCGGCCCCGCCGACCGGTTCCGCGCCCGGTTCTGGGTCTCCGACCAGGACGTCCCTACCCGGCCATGGCACTCGACGGCGCGGGCCGCCCGGTCGACTCCGTCGCGAGCAACATGGGCCACCTCCTGGCCACGGGCATACTCAACGCCGACGAGAGCGCCTCCGTCGCCGCACGGCTCGCCGCCCCCGACATGTCCGACGCCCACGGGCTGCGCGCGATGTCGTCCCGGTCCGGCGGCTTCGGCCCGCTGCGCTACCACTGCGGCGCCGTCTGGCCGCACGACACCGCCATCGCCGTCACCGGCCTCGCCCGCGCCGGACACCCCGAAGCCGCCGCCCGGCTCGTCGAAGGCATCCTCGCCGCGGCACCGGCCTTCGACTACCGGCTGCCCGAACTGTGGGGCGGCGACGCACGCGGCGACACCCCGCACCGGTCCCCTACCCGGCCGCCTGCCGACCACAAGCCTGGTCGGCCGCATCAGTAATCGCCCTGATGACCGCCCTGACCGGACTGGAGCCCGGCGTACCCGCAGGCCGGCTCCACCTCCGGCCGACCGGCCCACTTCCCGTCGGCGCGCTCACCCTCCAAGGGCTCACCGTCGCGGGAGAACAGCTCGACGTCACCATCGGCGCCGACGGCCGGACCGAATCGGTTTCGGCACCCGCGGGACTGATCGTCGAGGAACATCCGACGTCGCGATCCTGAGGCACGCCCCGGCCGGCCGCTGCCACCACCGGTTCTCCGAAGCCGACGGCGACTTGGCCGCGGCCCTGGCGCCGAACGAATGGCCGAGTCAGCCAGCCCGAGCGGCGGAGATGTCAAACAACTCGGTAGCCACAGACTCCGCCTGTCGCGGTGATGCCCCGCCGACCAGGCGGGTCGGCGGGGCATCACCGTTGTGTCGTCGGTTGGCGTCAGCTGATGTAGCCGGCCACGTCCGCGAGCACCTGGGTTGTGCTGCTGGCGTAGAAGTCGACTTTGCCGTCGGAGCCGACCGGCACGATCACCTGGTTGGCGATCGTCTTGCCCTGCACCCAGTTCAGGTTGGAGGCCGTCGGGCGGGTGCCTCCGTCGGCCCAGGCGGTGAGGTAGCCGCTGCCAGTGGTGCCGGTGACGGTGACGGTCAGCACGACGGCCTTGACGCCGGTGGACGGAATGGCGTCACGGCCCGAGATCTGCAGGGCCAGTGTCTTGCCGGCGCCCAGCGCCGTCGTCGTACGGGTGTCCAGCAGACGCAGCGGGGTGACCGTGTGGAAGGCCGAGCCGCTGGTGGAGAAGTAGCCGGAGACGTCGGCGATCACGTGGCTGGTGCCGTGGACGTAGAGGCTGACGTTGCCGTCGGAGCCGATCGGCACGACGACCAGGTTGGGAATGGTGGTCCCGGTGGCCGACCAGTTGACGTTGGAGGCGGTCGGGCGGGTGGCGCCCTCGGGGTAGGCCTCCAGGTAGCCGGAGCCGACGGTCTGGGTGGCCGTCAGGTTGAGGACCACGGAGGAGGCGCCGGTCGGCACGCCACCGTGGCCGCGGACCTTGAGGCTGACCACTGCGTTGGTGATCTTGGTGGTGGTGGAGATGCCGACCTTGGAGCGGGTGTCCAGCAGGCGGGCCGGCTTGAGGGCCGTGTACTTGGACCCGGTGGTGTCGCTGGTGTAGTAGCCCTGGACATCGGCGATCAGGTGAGTGGTGCTGCTGGTGTAGAGGTCCACCACGCCGTCACCGGCCACCATGACGGTCGACGAGGCGGCGATGGTCTGGCCGGCGCCGGTCCAGTTCAGGTTGCTGGTCGACGGTTTGGCGGTGCCGTCGGCCCAGGCGATCAACGAACCCGCGCCGGTGGTGCCGGTGACCGTCAGGTTGAGCACGACACCGGTCACGCCACTGCTGGGGATTCCCCCAGCGCCTTCGATCTTGACCGGGGCGGTGCCGCCCGCGACCAGGGGTTTGGTGGACGGGACGGAGCTGAGGCCCCAACCGGTGCCGTTGCGGGTGTCCAGCAGGCGCTTGGGGCTGCTGAGCGGGTGGAAGGTGGAGGCACCCGTGGCCGCGGTGCCCTTGGCCGCGCACAGCGAAGTGATCAGGCCGGCCTCCTTGGGCGAGCCCAGGCCGGTGACCTCGTCGTAGCCGGCCGCCGCCGTGTAGCCGGTGGCGTGTACGGAGTTGCTGCCGCTGGTGACGTCCCAGAAGTTCGTCGGGTAGCTGCTCCGCGCGGCCTTGTAGAGGGCGTTGTTGAGGAAGCCGACCCGGCCGTTCGTCTGGCAGGCCGCGCTGGCGTTGGCCTGGACGATGGCAGCGGCCCACGTCGGGGCCGCGCCGCTGGTGCCGCCGATGATGCCGGGGACGGGCGTGGAGGAGGCGCTGTTGTCCTGGTAGTAGATCGGGTAGCCGGTGTACGGGTCCGCAAGGGCGGAGACATCCGGAACGGCACGCTTGGCGGTGGTGGCTACGCCGCCCTGGTAGACGACGGGAGCCCAGCGCGAGGAGATGCCGCCGCCGCTGCCGCCGGTGTCGTTGTTCCACGCCTTCTGGGTCGCGGTGCTGCCCGAGCCGGTCATCGTGGTGCCGCCGACGCCGGTGACGTAGGGCTGGCTCGCGGGGTCGTCGACGGCCTTGGCGGTGGAGCCGGTCGAGAGGTAGCAGTCGCTGGAGCCGTCGTCGCCCGAGGCGGCGACCACGCTCTGGCCCTGCGCCGCGGCCTCCGCGAAGATGGCGTTCTCGGCGCTCGCGGTCGCGCTGCTCTCGGCTGCCTCGCACACGCCCCAGCTGGAGGAGATGACCTGAGCCTGGTCGTCGGTGACCATCCGCTGGTAGACGTCGAGCACGTTCTGGTCGGTCGCGGACTCGGCGTCCGGGCCCTGGTAGTCGATGATGCTCGCGCCCGGCACCAGACCGATCAGGTCCTCGATGTCGAGCGCCGACTCCACGCCGACCGATCCGTCGGTGGCCGGCGCCCCGGCCCCTGCCGCCGTATCGACGTACACGGTGGAGACGGAGGTGCTGGTGCCCACGCAGGACTGGTACGCGGCGATGCTGGCGGCGTCGACGTTCTCCAGCTCGAACACGGCCACGGTCTGCCCCGCGCCGACAGTGGCGGAGCTGCTCATACCGTAGGTGCCGGCCAGCTTGCCGGGGCTGTAGTAGTCGGTGCCGTCGGTGAGGCCCGAGCCGGTGAAGTCGGTGCAGAGTCCCGGGCTGTACGCGTGCGGGGCCACGGCGCGCGAGCCGCGGTCGGCGGCAGAGCTGGTCTTGCCCGCCTGACGCACGGATGAGTGGTGGCTGGTGATGCTGTTGATGTCACTCAGGCCGACGATCCCGGTCACCGACGCCGCGATGTTCGCGGGCAGCGCGGGGGCCGCGGTGTTCATGTAGTCGGTGGTGCCGTCTTTGAGCCGGACGTTCCGGAAGCCGGTGTCGAAGGCGTCGGACGCCTTTGCGACGGTGGTGGTGACCGGGATGGAAAGGCCGTCCGCGCTGGCCTTGCCGGGAGTGAGGCCGGCTGCCTTCAGTGCCTGGGACACCTGGGCGATGGTGGCCGGCGTCGGGCCGAAGACCGAGGCGAAATGCCCCTTGGCCAGGTAGTGGTGGTACAGGGAGTTGCCCGGGGTCGATACCGCGGTGACGAAGTCGGCCAACGCCTTCGGGTCACGCGGGGCGAGGTTCACGCCGATGTGCAGCGTGGTTCCCGAAGGAGTCGCGCCGGCCGCGGTCGCGCCCGCCGGAACGTGGGGGGCCGTGCCTATTCGCTTGGGCGGGTGCGATCCCGCCCCACCCCCATCGGTGACCGCGCCATGGGCGGCGGTGGCGGCGACAAGGAGAGCGACAGCGGCGGCGGTTGCCGCCATGATCCCCCGAGCCCGTCTGCCGGTCTTGTCCGCCGTGTGTCTGGGACGTCCCAGCGCAGCGTGGACCCTCTTGGTCATGCGGAATCTCCCTTGAGAAACTGACACACCGTCATACGCGTGGATAGGCAGGGACGGTGGCCGAAGCCTCACCCTGGCGGCCGACCAGCCTGCGCCAGCATGTGCGCACGCAGGCGCAACCCCCCTCAACCAGATGTGTGTGTACTTTTCTTATCAGGAGCGGACAGATGTTGACCTCAGTCCCACCGGAACCATGGGGGGATCTTTGCGACATGCAGAGACAAGGTTGTCAACCGGGCCGGATGTGTGCCCACGCAACCGGACGCCAACTCGATGGCCAAGTGGGGATTTTGCCTCTGTTGACTGGCTCCTTCTCGCTTCTGGCCGTCTTGGCAGGCAAGATCGGCTGAGCCCAAAGGACGCAGAGCAGAGGACTGACGCATGGGTGGGGGAGACGGTGGCCGGCGCGGGTCTACGCCGTGGCCGTCGCGGCGCTGCTGGCCGGGACAGGGATCCTGTACGCGTCGGGCGTAGATCGCGTCGACGATATGGGCAAGGTGATCGGCGTGGTCGCCGCGCTGCTCGGCCTGCCGCCGCTGCTCGTATAACCGCCTTTCGGTTCCAGCAGGGTGCACCCGGCGAGGCGTCACTGGCAGACGCCGCTGACGCTCTGGCGGTGGCGGTACGGCGCCAGTCGGAGGCGGAGGCAGAGGTGCGGCGGCTGAACTACCCGTACCCGCTACCGTCTCCTGGTCCGCAGCCGACCCCCAAGTGACGGTGGCCGGCCTTGTCCCGGCCGGTGGGGGCGGGTGGTGCCCCACTACGGCATGCGGCCAGAACCCGTCCTACGCCCGGTTGGGGCGTACCTCCGTAAGAGATCGACTCCCATGAACCATGGGCTGGCGATGCATCGGCCGTACTGGTCACGGAAGGACGGTCACAGCCCCCGAGTTGGCCGCGAGGCTGTGGAGGCGGCGCAGCGGGAGCAGGCCGCGGCTGCAGCATGTTCGCTCTCCCGATCTGGGCGGCGCGAGCAGGAGCGCCGCCGCCCTGATACCGCTCGGCCTGTGGCTCAGCTTGGGGCCACAGGTGTGATGTGGCTCAACACGCAGAGCCAGCGACCGTCTCGTTTCACGAACACGTCGGTCGTCCACTCGTCCGCGTCGTAACGCGTGCCTTGGTAGTGGGCTGTGTTCGTCACGCGTCCGGTGAGAACCGCCGTACCGTTGTAGACGCGAACCCTTGGTTGCGTCACGAGTTCCATCGCCGAGTGGGTCAGCTCCCCGGACTCGACGAGGGAGAGGAACTGCTCCTTCGAGGCGACGCCCGACTCGGAAACGATCACCCACTCGTCAGCCATGAAGCCGGCGATACGCACGGGATCATTGGCGACGATCGAAGCAGCCCAGTCCGTCACCAGGCCGATCAATCGAGCGTCTGCCGCATCTTCGCCTGGCGCCTGCGGGTCCGAATACAGTCCTTCGTCCACGTCCCGACCGTAACCGCGACAAGCCGACTCGGCGAGGGCAACACTCGCCGGTCTGTGCCCTGTGCCACACCGGCAGGCCCATCTTGCAGTTCGGGCAGTGAGGGCGATCGCGATGGCGTCGCCACCCTGCGGCCACCTGTGATGCTCAGCGTGGCTGGCCAGGGGGTTGCGACCGCGGTTCCGTGCTGACTACGGCTATGCATCGTCGCGCTATACCCGGGTGGCGGCAACCGGTTCCGTACCCTGGCAGCATGCGCATGCGCCCCACTGTGAGCTGGACCCCTGCCGACGACCTGCCGCCGGGCACCACGGATCTGGAGCCGGTCGCCGGTGTGCTGAGCACTGGTGGGGTGCTGGTGCTCAGCGGGGCGGGCATCTCCACGGAGTCGGGCATCCCCGACTACCGGGGCGAGGGCGGCAGCCTGAGCCGGCACACTCCGATGACCTACCAGGACTTCACCGCCAGCGCCCGGGCCCGGCGCCGGTACTGGGCGCGCAGCCACCTCGGCTGGCGCACCTTCGGTCGAGCCCGCCCCAACGCCGGGCACCGGGCCGTGGCCGCGTTCGGGCGGCACGGCCTGCTCTCGGGTGTGATCACCCAGAACGTCGACGGCCTGCACCAGGCCGCCGGCGCCGAGGGCGTCGTGGAACTCCACGGAAGCCTGGAGCAGGTCGTCTGCCTTTCCTGCGGCGCCTTCAGCCCGCGCCGCGAACTCGCCCGGCGGCTGGAGGAGGCCAATGCGAGCTTCAAGCCGGTGGCCGCCGGAATCAACCCGGACGGTGACGCCGACCTCACCGACGAACAGGTCGGGGACTTCCGCGTGCTGCCCTGCACTGTCTGCGGCGGCATCCTCAAACCGGACGTGGTGTTCTTCGGCGAATCCGTTCCGCCGCAGCGCGTCGAACACTGCCGCACACTGGTCCGTGAGGCGGCCTCGCTGCTGGTCCTGGGCTCCTCGCTGACGGTGATGTCCGGGCTACGGTTCGTCCGCCAGGCAGCCGAGGCCGGGAAGCCCGTACTGATCGTCAACCGGGACCCCACCCGAGGCGACCGGCACGCCGTCACCCGGGTCGCACTCCCGTTGGGCACCGCCCTCACCACCGTAGCCAGCCGACTGGGCATCCCCGTCGACGACGAGGCGACGGCCGGGCGAGAGAGTGACGGGGGTGTCCCGGGCGGTGATGCAGTGCCGATCGGTGAGAGGAGTGAGAGAAGCGGGTGATACGTGAGCATGCCGTACCGGCCGTTACGGCGGCGACGCATGTCAGCTGCGCGATCACGCTGAGCAGGAATAGCGGCGGCGGTGGCACCCGCGGCGTTGTGTTCCCGGGACTGACAACGGCTGGGCGGCGCAGGCCTGCACAACACAGCGAGCCCCACCCCGCGAAACGCGGGACGGGGCTCGTGTCCGAGCGCCGGGCAGGCCTTGCACCTGCATCTCCCCGCAGGAAGCGGGACGTCTTTCCTTGGACCACCAACGCACCACCGGGCGCCATGAGTTGTGGCGACCAGCTCAAGATCAATCATAGCGGACCTTGCCGCTTGCCAAGTCCGAGGCTCGCGTTTGTCCGCAGCCTGCCGACGGGCCGCCGACAGGCATGACGGTCGCCGCCACCGGCGCGATGACCGGCGCACTGGAATGGCTCAGCCGCAACCAGATGAACGAGCTCAAGAGGCCGACCGACTCCTCGTTCCCTAATCCGGTCACCAGACCCGGCACGGACATTACGATGGAAGAGTGACGATCAAGTACGAGTGGCGGGGTGACTTCGACAATGCCGCCCTCAACGCGCTCCACGCTGACGCCTTCGGCCACCCGATCGCTCAGACGGACTGGCGAGAACGACTTGAGCGCCACAGTCTTGGCTGGGTCTGCGCCTGGGAAGACGGCTCTCTGATCGGCTTCGTCAACGTCGTCTGGGATGGAGGAGTCCATGCCTTCATCCTGGACACGATGGTCGCACAGCATCGCCGGGCAAGAGGTGTTGGCGCCGCGCTGGTCGCAACCGCAGCCCACGAAGCCCGTGCCGCGCAGTGCGAGTGGCTCCACGTCGACTTCGAGGAGCACCTGCGGTCGTTCTATTTCGATGTCTGCGGCTTCAAGGAGACGGCAGCCGGTCTGATTGCTCTATGACGCCGTGGGCAAGCAAACGGACTCCTGCGGAGCGAGGTCAGGGGCTGCGATTCGCCGCCGGGGCGGATCGCAGGGCTCTCACCCGCAGCACGTCCGGGGCGAACGCGGCTGGCAGCGGCAGCTGCGGCACGCCGTGGCGCAGCTCCCCGTCGTAGTCGCCCTTGATACCGCGGTGCCGGTGGCGATGTCGGCATGGCCCGGCCGTCGATCGCTCGGCGTCTGCGGGTCGGCCGGCCGAGCACCCACGAGCCCTACGGCGTGATGCCGACCGGGAGGACCTCGAAGCGCGCCGGGTCGAGGTTCGCGAGCAGGCTCCCCGCCCGACGCAGGACACGGAGTGCTTCGTGCTCTGCCGCCGAACACCACTGCCGCGCGGATTCCCTCTTGGCTGGCCATGGCGCCGGACCCTCCTACTGCATGTCGACCGCCCCTGCGCGGCTGCCAGGAACCGCCGAAGCGCCGGGTTGTAACGGCTCGTCAGGACGCGCTGGGAGTCGTTCACGGCGGCGCGGCGGCGTGCTGGTCGCGGCAGCCGGGTGCTCTGCGACCTCACCCAGGACGCCTCGGGGGTCCGAGCCGACAACATCCGGTCCCTGGATGCCGATTCGGGTTCTCTGCCGATTGAGCGACCGGATGGTGAGGTGGCCGCACGCCTGCGGGCCGGGCGGGCCTCGTCCCGCGCGATGGTGCGTGAGGCTCCCCGACTCAAAGGGCCTGGGCTGTCTCGCAGCGTCGGACCCTCGTGGAGTGTCCGGCTGAGCGTGGCCGACACGGCAAACGGGTGATGTGGCGACCGCCTCGCTGTAGTGGGTCGTTGAAGAGGTATGGAAGCCTTTGGTAACTGCCCCGACCCGGACCCCGACGCCCGGCCTGCCGTCCATGAAGTAGACAGCTGCGTGTGGTGCGGACAGCTGCGCGAGGCGGACGCCCGGGCCCGGCCGGTGCCGGCTGCGCAGGGGAAACGTTCGCCCGCGCCCTGGCTGGTGCCGCCGGGACTGCCCCCGCGTCCTGCGCAGGCCGACGGATGACGGCGGTGCGGACGGTGATGGTCACGCTGGCTGCGGTCACGATCGTCGCTGCGACCGTGTCCGTCGTCCTGACGGGATGATCCCCCCATGCGGCTCCAGAACGACGACAACAGGGCGCTCTCGTCGTCACCGTCGCCCAGTTCGTCACGGCCTTCTGACGATCGATGCTTCGGCGGATGAGACCACGACCTCCCGTATGCGGCGGCGATCGCGCGTCCACGCGTTCGACTGGCCGCTGAACATCGTGTTGTCGTTGGCGGAGGTCTCCGGCACGTCCTGCACGACAGACATCCCAGTGCTGGACGATCTTCCTGAAAGGCTGCACAGCAACGGGAGTTGAGCTTCCCTGACTCCTCGAGAACCACCCCTGCCTCGGATCTCCCCCATCAAGGGATCAGGGCCCCTTGGCAGCTCGAGGTCGCGAAACCGATCCGAGCACCAACGGGCCCTGTCGCCGCGGCGTCGAGCGCGCCCCGCTACATGTTGATCATGTGGCCTGCGAGGCCGTGGACGGCTTCCTTGACCGCCTCGCCCAGGGTGGGGTGGGCATGGACGTTGCGGGCGACCTCGTGGACCGTGAGGTCCCACTGCTGGGCGAGGGTCAGCTCCGGGAGGAGTTCGGTGACGTCGGGGCCGATGAGGTGGCCGCCGAGGAGCTCGCCGTACTTGCCGTCGCTGATCAGCTTCACGAAGCCGGTCGCGTCGCCCAGGCCGTGGGCCTTGGCGTTCGCGGTGAACGGGAACTTGGCCACCTGGACGTCGAAGCCCTTCTCCCTCGCCTGCGCCTCGGTGTAGCCGAAGCTGGCGATCTGCGGCTGGCAGAAAGTGGCCCGCGGGATCATCACGTAGTCCAGCTCCATGGTCTCGGCGTCCGCGATCGTCTCGGCGGCGACCACGCCCATCGCCTCGGCGGCGTGCGCGAGCATCAGCTTCGCGGTGACGTCCCCGATGGCGTAGATGTGCGGGACCGAGGTTCGGCAGCGTCCGTCCACGTCGATCGCGCCGCGCTCGGTGACGCGCACGCCGGTCTTCTCCAGGCCGTAACCGGTGACGTTCGGCGCGAAGCCGATCGCCTGCAGGACCTTGTCGGCCTCCAGGACCTGCTGGGCGCCGTCCTTGCCGGTGACCGTGACTCGGACTTGAGGACCGGACTCGTCGATCGACTCGACGCGGGTGGAGGTGAGCACGTCGATGCCCAACCTCCGGTACTGCTTGGCCAGTTCGGCGGAGACCTCGGCGTCCTCCAGCGGGGCGATCCGGTCCAGGAACTCGACGACGGTGACCTTCACGCCGTAGTTGTGCAGCAGGTAGGCGAACTCGACGCCGATGGCCCCGGCGCCGGCGATCACGATCGACTGCGGCAGGTCCTCGGCGAGGATCTGCTCCTCGAACGTCACCACGCGCGACGTACGGCGGGTGCCGGGCAGCAGCTTGGGGCTCGCCCCGGCGGCGATGATGCAGTGATCGAAACCGATGGTGCGGGTGTTGCCGTCGTAGTCGGCCACCTGGAGCGTGTGCGGGTCGAGGAACGTGCCGCGACCGCTGATTTCCGTGATCTTGTTCTTCTTCATCAGGTAGTGGACGCCCTTGACCCGGCCGTCCGCGACCTTACGGCTGCGGCGGAAGGCCTCCCCGTAGTCGAAGGAGACCTCACCCTCGACCTTGATGCCGAAGGTCTTCGCCTCGCGCGTGAAGATGTGCGCGAGCTCGGCGTTGCGCAGCAGGGCCTTGGTGGGGATACAGCCCACGTTCAGGCAGACGCCGCCCCAGTACTTCTCCTCGACGACCGCGACGCGCTTGCCCAGTTGGGCGGCCCGGATGGCGGCTACGTATCCGCCGGGGCCCGCGCCGAGTACGACGACGTCGAAGCGCTCACCCTGCTCGTCCATGGACGGCTCCCTTTCCACTGGGGCGGCCGGCTCCCGCGAGGGGCCGACTCGCTCCCGATCGAACAACCTGTTCATCAACTCGACAGCGGACTACCGTCCGCAGCGGTTCCCCGGACATCCGCTTCAGCGCCCCGGCGCCGTGATCTATGCCCGCTCAGCCATCATCGACGGCGGGCCGACGCCCGTCGACTTCGGAGGTCGGCTTCGCACCTCGTGCGAGCAGTTCCCGGAGCACACGCTGCCCGGTGTATCCCGCGCACCCAGCAACACGATCCTGCGCCTTTCCACGGCTCCGTCCGCCTTTCGGAGGGCCTTCTCACGACGCCATTGACTGACCATGAGTCATTTACTGACCTCAGGTCACTGAATATACGATGGTCGCATGCGAGCGCCAAACCGACGACAGATGTATGCGGAGCAGACCCGGGCAGACCTGGTGGCGGCCGCACGGAAGCTGTTCGTGGACAACGGGTTCGCGGACACGTCAGTCGAGGCCGTCACCGGGGCGGCTCTGGTGAGCAAGGGCACCTTGTACCACCACTTCCCGGACAAGAAGGCGATGTTCGCCGAGCTCTACACGGAGCTGATTCAGCAGGTCGGCGTCCTGACAGACGCGACGTCCGAGGCGATCCGTGCGACACCGGACCAACCCGCCATGGCCGCGGTGGCCGACCTCACGCACGCCTTCCTACGACGAACCATCGACGACCCCCTGCACCGAGAGCTGATGGCCCAGGCACCCGCGGTCCTGGCAGGGCAGTACCGCCACATCAACGACACCGTCGCCCAGCCTCCGATCGAACGGCTGCTGACCGTTCTGGCCGAACGCGGTGAACTGCAACCGGACGTTCCCGTCGCCACTGTCGCCCGGCTGCTGCTGGCCGGCCTGTGCGAGGGCAACCAGATCATCGCCGCCGCGGCGGACCGGGAGTCCGCCCTCACCAGGACGTTCCGCGCGATCACCCTGCTGATGTCCGGCCTGGCGGCTGACGGCATCAGCGCCCGGTCGACCTGAACCGGCGTCTCGTGGAAGGCGCCGACGCTCAGCAGCCCTCCTCAGTCAGCCGGCCTGGGACTACCGTGCCGCTTCGTCCTCGATGTCGCGGACCAGCTCGATGGCCCGGCCCAGGGTGGCGAGGCGGGCGTCGAGGCTCTCGCCGGCGGGGTAGAAGCGAACGGTGTCGACGCCGGCGTCCCGCCACACGCGCAGCCGCTCGCGCATCATGTCCTCGGTTCCGATCAGCGTGGTCGCCAGCACCATCTCGTCGGTGACCAGGTCTGTCGCGCCGTCCCGGTCCACGGCCTGCCGGCGGGTCCGGACCTCGGCCGCCACCTCGGCCCATCCCGGCCGGCTGTAGGCGTTGTTGTAGAAGTTCGTGGTCGCGGAGCCCATGCCGCCGAGGCTGAAGGCCAGTTCCTTCTTGCGTCCGGCCACCATCGCGCGCAGCGCGTCCTCGTCGTCCGCGAACGCGACCTCGGCGCCCTGGCAGATGTCGAGGTCGGAGCGAGTCCGACCGACGGTGGCCAGACCCTGGTCCAGGTGGTCGAAGTACGCCTCCTTGGCGCCTTCGGGGACGAAGCTGGTGCCCAGCCGGCCGTCGGCGATCTCACCGGTCAGGTGCAGCATCTTCGGCGAGAGGGTCGCCAGGTAGACGGGGATGTCGTACTCGGCGCGCATGGACAGGCGCATGGGCTTGCCGTCCCCGTCCGTCAGCGGGATCTGGAATTCCCGCCCGAGGTGGGCGACTTTCTCCCCCGAGGCGGCCTGTCGCACGATCTCGACGGTCTCGCGCATCCGTGACAGTGGCCGGTCGAACGGCACGCCGTGCAGCCCTTCCATCACCTGCGGTCCGGAGGGGCCCAGCCCGAGGAGGAAGCGCCCCTGGGAGATCTGCGACAGCGTGATCGCGGCGCGGGCGGTGGCCATCGGGGTGCGGGCTGGCGGCGACACGCGTCGAACATGCCGACGTCGCCGTCGAGGCCGCCAAGCGGACGGCGCGCGACCTTCTCGACGCAGCCTGCCCCCGACAGCTCCCGGAACCGGCCGTTCGCGGCTTGTTCCGCTACTGCACAGACAGACCTTTCTGTGCAGTAGACAGACCTTTCGGTTCATCACCAGAGAACCACTCCACCGAAGGGACTCGATCCACATGTCCGAGCAGACCCTGCCCACCACCGCCCTCGCATGGCACCTGGACACCCGCCCGGAGGGCTGGCCGGAGGCGTCCGACTTCTCACTGCGTGAGGTGGACCTCCCCGCCCGGCCCGGAGCAGCTCCTGATCGCCAACGAGTACCTCTCGGTCGACCCCTGCATGCGTGGTCGGATGAGTGCCAAGAAGTCATACATCGAGCCGTACGAGGTGGGCGCGCCGCTGGGCGGCGCCACCGTCGGCCGCGGCCTCCAACGCCGAGGGTTTCGCTCCCGGTGACTACGTGGTATGCGTCCTCGGCTGGCGCGACCACTCGGTCGTCGACGCGGCGGGCGCTCAGAAGGTGGACCCGAATCTCGCGCCGCTCACCGCCTACTCCCGCAGCTGGGGCTCGCCGTTGGGCAGTGGCTTGTCGAAGGTCGTACGGCCATCGGCCAGCAGGGCCGTGCAGTGGTGGGTGGACTTGCCCACGTCCAAGGCGCAGAACACATCGATCGACGTGAAGTCGTTGCTGGTCACCGGGCTTTCCCTCCCCGGAGTCAGAACCGGTGGCCTGCCCGGGCACCGGAGATCGGCAGCCACCTTACGCAGCCCTGCCTGTCGGCGGACGCGCTTCCATCAGCGATCGTCCGGTGCCGCCGGGACCGGCGACAGCACCCCCCGGATCATCAAGGACAGGGGCAACGAGTCATACCGGCCCCGAAGGCCACGAGCCCGAACCGGGCTCTACGACGAAGGTAATGGGCTCACCGGCTCGCCTCGCCGGCCAGGAAAGGCCGCAGATGCGCCAACAGCGCCTCCGGCTGCTCCTCCGGGATGAAGTGGCCGCACTCCGGGATCTCCGCACTGGTTACGTCGTCCGCGTAGCCACGCCAGATCTCCGGTGTCGGCAGGCGGGCAGGCAGCCCCGCGGAACCCCACAGCGCCAGCAGCGGCATGGTGAGGCGACGGCCTTCGGCGGCGTCGATGTCGTCGAGCGCGGTGTCCTGCTCCATGGCCCGGTAGTCGTCGAGACTCGCACGCAGGGCGCCCGGGCGGGAGAACGCACGGACGTAGCCGTCGACCGCGTCGGCTGCGAGCCCGTGGCGGTTGTAGGTCCACCGCTCGAAGAAGTACTCGAGATACCCCCGGATGTCGCGCCCCACCAAGCGCTCGGGCAGATCGGGCTGCATGTGGAACAGCCAGTGCCAGTACCCGGAGGCGAGCGAGGCGTCCAGACGGCGGAACATCTCCCGGGTGGGAACGATGTCGAGCACGGCCAGCCGCTCCACCTGGTCCGGGCGGTCGAGCGCCCAGCGGTGCCCCACGCGCGCGCCGCGGTCGTGGCCCACGACCATGGCCCGCTGGAAGCCGAGCGCCTCGACGAGACCTGCCATGTCGGCGGCCATACGCCGTTTGTCGTAACCACTGGTGGGCTTGTCGCTCAGGCCGTATCCGCGCAGGTCCGGCGCCACAACCGTGGTCGGCGGCGAGATCCGCCAGTACCGGCCGCCAGCAGTCGGAGGTTTGCGGCCAGCCGTGAAGCAGGACAAGCAGAGGTCCGGACCCGGCTCGGACGTAGTGCAGGCGGACCCCGTCCACCTGCGTCACTCCGGTCGTCACTGTCGGCTGTCCCATGGATGCGCCTTCCTGACACGAGCTAACTGTCTTAGACGGTTAGGCTAGCGGGCAGAATGGAGGCGTGGCAGTGGCAACGGACAACATGTGGATCTGGGATGGCGGACGGGTCTGCCTGGACTTCGCCAACACCCTTCGCAGCCGGTGGAGAACCACTCCGGAGGAGACACTCCGGGGACCGGACGACCTGATGGGCTGGCTCCGGGAGGCCCGTCTGCTCGCACCGGGGACCTCCGATCCCGCCACGGCAGCCGTTCTCACGTCTGCCCGACTGCTGCGCGAGAGCGTCGACCGGGCCGTACTGGCGGTCGCCGACGGCCGACTGCCCGCATCCGGCGACGTGACACTGCTCAACCGATCGGCAGCGGCGGCCCCCAGACCCGCCCTGCAACTCGTCATTACCGACGACCGCCTGGAGCCCGCCGGCACCACGACCCTCGCCGACGACCCCACACTCGCACTGGCGCGCATCGCCCAGGACGCCGTCGACTTGCTTCTGTCCGCCGAGATCCGACGCGTACGCGTCTGCGGAGCGGACCGCTGCGCACTGCGCTTCCTGGACCGCTCCCCGGCCCGCAACCGCCGCTGGTGCTCCATGTCCCGCTGCGGCAACCGCACCAAGGTCCGCCTCCATCAGGCGCGTACACGACAGAGCGGCCGGAATACGGAAAGCTGACGGAGGAGTCCTGAGCTCACCCGGCGGGCCTCATACGAAATGCCGGGCCGGGGACGCTCTCGATGTCTTCCGCCTGCACGGCGTGGCCCCGCTCACAGCGAATCTGGACGTCGACGTGCGCGCCGCACTCGCGGTGTCGCGCCAGTACCGCCGGCCCCTCCGGGTCGGCGCGGTAACGGTCACCCCACTCCAGCAGCCCCATCACGGCCGGCACCAGATCCACGCCCTTAGCGGTGATCACATACTTCGGCCGACTCCGCGAACCGGGCTCCTTGTACGTCTCGGTCGCCAGGATCCCTTCCTCCACCAGCATCCGAAGCCGCGTCGCCAGAAGGTTACGAGGACAGCCCAAGACACGTTCGAAGTCTCCGAACCGGGACGAGCCGTACCACACCTCACGCAGGATCAGGATCGTCCACTTCTCGCCCACGATCTCAAGAGTCCGCGCGATCGAGCAGTTGGACGTGTCCCGGTCGAGTCGGGGGTCCATGCCGGTGTCAAGAACTTCGGCCCACGCATCCATGGGAGCGATTCTAACCGAGTTTGAGTTTACTTATAGATACTCAGCCGTCGGCGCTGCAACCGGCCACTCAACCGGCTGCGCACGAGAAGGACCAAGACCCCCACAGGGCCTTTCATTGCACCGATCCACCGGACCGGCCCGAGTACAGACGTCACGCCCCACCCGGGGTGCCCACCCTCGAAGCGCGAGCCATCCACATTGCCTCACGGGCGTAATATTACATATGTCAGGCCATAGACTAGGCTCGGGCTGCAGGCAACGGCCTTACATCGCGACGGGAGGAAGCCTGTGGCGCGCTACGCCAAGGAACACAAACAGGTGACGCGGCAACGGATCATCGAGAAGGCCGGCCACCGATTCAAGCAGGACGGCATCGACGGCTCGGGCATCTCGACACTGATGGCGGACGCCGGGCTCACCAACGGAGCGTTCTACGCCCACTTCACCTCCAAGGACGACCTCGTCGCCAACGTTGTCGCCGATCAACTTCGCACGCAGGCGGAGGGATACGACACACTGCCGGCGGGCCGACAGGGACTCGAGGACTTCATTCGCGGCTATCTGTCGCCCGAGCACCGCGACCAGCCCAGCACCGGATGCCCCTCCGCCGCACTGCTCGACGAGATCGGCCGCTGCGCGGACGCCACCAAGCAGGCCTACACCGAGGGCGCGACGGCCATCGTGGAAGAGATCGCCGCCCGTCTGGCGCCTGCGGATCCACAGTCCGCTCGCGGCAAGGCCATCGGGCTCTTCACCATGCTGGTGGGGACGCTGCAACTGTCCCGCGCGCTCGCCGACCGCAAGTTCGCCGACGAGGTCCTCGAGCAGGGAATCGCGAACGCCCAGACGTTCATGCGCTAAGGGCTTGCCGGGAAACAAGTCGTGGCTTCCGGCTTTGGGGATCGTTGTTCTGGTATGGGGAGACCGGAGGGGATCGAGACCGCCCTGGCTGCGAAGTTCCAGGCGTTGTTACCGCATCTGGACGAGCGTCAGCGCCGACTGGCCATAGGGGCGGAGGCGCGGTCGCTGGGGCATGGCGGGATCAGGGTTGTTGCAGCTGCGGCCGGGGTCCGGGAGGGCACGGTCTCGCGCGGAGCCGCTGAACTGGAGTCCGGCCAGGGCCCGTTGGGGCGGGTCCGTCGTCCTGGCGGAGGCCGGAAGAAGGCGACCGAGCTGGATGCGGAGCTGCGGCCGGCGCTGCTGGAGTTGGTCGAGCCCGACGAGCGGGGAGATCCGATGTCGCCGCTGCGGTGGACAACGAAGTCGACCCGGAAGCTGGCGGCGGAGCTGACCCGGCAGGGCCACCGGGTCTCCGCCGACACGGTCGCCGGCCTGCTGCGGGAGGAAGGCTTCAGTCTGCAGGCCAACGCCAAGACCATCGAAGGCGCTCAGCACCCGGACCGGGACGCCCAGTTCCTCTACCTCAACGAGCAGGCACGGGATCACAGGGACGCTGGTGACCCGGTGATCAGCGTGGACAGCAAGAAGAAGGAGCTGGTCGGCGACTTCAAGAACGCCGGGCACGAGTGGCGGCCCGCCAGGGCCCCCGTGAAGGTCAACATGCACGACTTTCCCGGCCAGGCCGAGAAGGCGATCCCATACGGCATCTATGACATGGCCGCGAACAGCGGCTGGGTCACCATCGGCACCGATCACGACACGGCGGCGTTCGCCGTCGCCTCGATCCGCCGCTGGTGGCAGGCCCGTGGGCGGCACGACTACCCCCGCGCCCGCCGGCTGCTGATCACGGCCGACGGCGGGGGATCCAACGGCTACCGCACCCGCGGCTGGAAGACCCATCTGGCCGACCTCGCCGCCGAAACCGGCCTGGACATCACCGTGTGTCACCTGCCGCCCGGCACATCGAAGTGGAACAAGATCGAGCACCGGCTGTTCTCCCACATCACCATGAACTGGCGTGGCAGGCCCCTGACCAGCCATGAAGTCATGCTCCGGACCATCGCCGCGACGACCAGCCGCACCGGTCTGACGGTGCACGCCGAACTCGACAGCGGCGAGTACCCCACCGGTGTCCGCGTCAGCGACGGGGCCATAGCCGCCCTGCCGATCACACGCCACCGCTTCCACGGAGACTGGAACTACACCTTTCACCCCGCAGATCACCAACCGCGCCCATATCTTCCCCGGCAACGCGTGCGGTCAGCCGACAGCTCTCGCCACCTCATGGTCCACGACCTGCAGGACCCCGAGCTGACCGGCATGTCCCGCAACCAACTCAGCGACCTGACCCACACCTTGATCCCCGCGCTGGAAGAACGCCGCGAACAGGTCCGCAACGCAGCCCGCGGCGGACCACGCCGCGTCGCCCGCGGCACGGGCCGCAAACCGACGCTCTCTCCCGCCGAACAGATCCTGGTCACCATCCTCTACCTGCGGAAACACGCTCTTCAGGAGCTCCTCGGCCAGCTCTTCAACACCACCGCCGTGACCATCAGCCGTGCAGTGAAAGACGTCCGCCCGCTCCTGGAAGCCCACGGCGTCTGCATCCCCGCCTCAACAGCCCGTTTCCGCACGCCGGCCGACATCGTCAGATTCATCGAACCAGACGAAACCAAGATCAAACCGACGCGTTGATTCCCGGCAAGCCCTAAGGGGAACGACCGAGCCGCAACCGTGTGGCGGTCGACCTCCGCCAGGCGCTGAGCGAGGGCATTCAGCCGAGCCCGGATGCGACAACCGTTCCGCGCGTCCGGGCATGGCCACTCGCTGACTCATGAAGTGGCCCCCGACCTCGCAGGCCGAGGAGGCTGAGCGCCTTCACGCGTGCGGAGGACGGGTCCTCGGGCGCGATGCGGGCGGCAATGCCGTCGATGAGGATCAGCACGCCATCGGTGTACGCCTGCCTGGTTGTGTCGGTGCAGCGCCCGATCTCGTCGAGCAGAGCGGCGTTGGGGCAGCCGTCGCCAAGGCTGCCGCGGTGCTGGGGCGACAGGTACCCGCGCACAATCTGCTCGAGTCCGGCACGGCCGGGTGCGGCCCGCGCGACGACCTCCTCGGCCTGCGCCTTCAACTGGTCGGCGATTGCCGTGGTGACGAGGTCGTCTTTGGATTCGAAGTGAGAGTAGAAGGCCCCATTGGTCAGCCCCGCGTCCTTCATGAGCGTCGAGACCCCGGAGCCGTCGATACCGTCTTGTTTGAACCGGCGGCCCGCCACCTCGATGATCCGCCGCCTCGTCTCCGAACTTGTGCTCTTTTCCGTACCGCCCCACAGCACACGCTCCTTCGCCGGCCGGAAGGACCGGTTGCCCTTCACCGACTTCGCCAGCCTATTGTATTGCGAACATAATCCAAAGAGTCGACAGCGGTGACGGGCGAGCATCGGGCTTTCATCAGGGACGGCTACACGGTCCCGGCATCTGAACTCGCCCTCGTAGGTGAGGCTCATGGTGTCGGCCGACACCATGAGCCTCACCTACCTGCACATAGGCCACGGCGACGACGACGAACCGCTCCACGCCCTCCGCAAGCTCTGGCCGACCACACTGCTCCTCAACCGGCCCGGCGCCGACCTCGCCACCCGCGCCAAGGACATCGAAGACGGCCTCGCGGACGTCATCACCGTCGACACCATGGCACTCGCCAACCCTGACCTCGTCGAGCGCGTACGCGCCAACGCCCCCCACACACACCCGACCCCAACACCTTCTACGGTGGCGGCGCAGCCGGCTACACCCGCCACCCCGTCCACGCCGCTTGATCAGAGCACCCGGCGCCCGACGGAAACGTCTCCCCGGGCGCCCAAGCGTGGCCGCGACACGCACCAACCAGCCTCACAGTCGACTAGTCACCCAGGGGCAGCGGGCCGCCGTCGAGTGGAATATCGATGCACTCACTGTCGCCCCGGCTGCCCCACGGACCGAGGGCCCTGTCTTCGGAGTCACACCCGAGGGGCGGGTACCGGGAAGAGCATGCAGCTACTGGTGGCGTGGGCGAGGAGACGGTCTTTCGCGTCGACCAACTGAGCCTGGGCCAGGGCGGTTTGGCGGCCCTTGCTGACGACCGTGCCGAGGGCGCGCACTGGGCCCGTGTCCACGGTGACCCGTCGCAGGAACTTCACGGTCAGGTCGAGCGAGGTGTACGCCATGCCCTGCGGGAGGAGGGACTGGACTGCGCAGCCCGCCGCCGAGTCGAGCAGGGTGGCGAAGATGCCGCCGTGCACGCTGCCGATCGGGTTGTAGTGCTCCTCCCCCGGTGTCAGCGAGAAGACCGCCCTGCCGGGCTCCACCTCGTCCAGGGCGAAGTCGACGGTGTGGCTGATCGGCGCCCTCGGCAGCCGCCCCGCCTGCACCTCGCGCAGGAAGTCGATGCCGGCCATACGCCCGGCGGCCTCCGCTGAGATCGCGGGATCGTCCCAGTGATACGTACGCGTTCGCCCCACGGTCCAGCGCCCTTCCCAGACTCCCAGCTGACTCCCAGCTGACTTTTTCAAGTGAAGCTAGACTTTTGATCGCCTGACTGTCAATGGCGAAGCCAGGCCCTTACGATGGCGGGATGGAGTGGCTTGAGGCGAGCACGGAGAACTGCCCCGTCCAGCGCACGCTCGACGTGATCGGGGAGAAATGGACGCTGCTGATCCTGCGTGACGCCGTCAACGGAGTCCGCCGCTTCGACGACTTCCACCGCCACATCGGCCTGTCGGAGGCCGTCCTCAGCGACCGCCTCCGCAAGCTGACCTCGGCCGGCATCCTCAAGACCGTCCCCTACCGGGAGCCCGGCAGCCGCTCCCGCAACGAATACCGCCTGACCCGCAAGGGCTGGGACCTATGGCCCGTCCTGATGGCGCTGAGTCAGTGGGGCGAGGCGCACACCCTCGGTTCCGAGGGTCCTCTACTGGACGTCCGCCACACCGAGTGCGACGCCCCGGTCCGCGTCGTCGTCGAGTGCTCCGCGGAACACACCACCCTCACTCCCCGTGAAGTCACCGCCCGGCTGGGAACAGGCGCCCGCCTCCGGTCGTGAGCCATCGACCTCGCGGTCGCGGGCCGGACGGCGCCTGAGGGACAACGGCGGCGGAGTTGGACCGCGCGATGGGGCGCACCGTGCTCGTGATCTCCGACCAGCCACCACGCCGACGTCCTCCCCTGGGTGCCTTGCGCCCCATGCCGGCCGTGAAGAGCGGAGTCTCGCGCTGGTTGTGGGCGTCGGTCGCGGCCTGCTGTTGCCCGGCGACGTCGATCGACGGCATGCGGTGCGGACCGGGACAGGTGCTCCGTGGCGGGATGTGCACGAGCGGTACGGGCCTTGAACCGGGTCTACGACTGGAGAGAAGGGGAGTCGAACACGAAGCCAGTCTTGCCGTCCGGCCGCCGTTGCGAGGCTATGGGATTGCGTCCCAAGGTTCCGGTCAGTGCCGATGGTGTGCGGGTGGTCGAACGTGCCGGAGCACGGTTGCTGGCGGATCTCGCTGAACCCACCGATCTGAGTGCCGCGTACTCCACTGCTCTCAGATCGCTTCGGCCGCGCGGGACCGGACGTGATCCGGGCCGGGTTGCTACCGGCCCCGGCGGTCATGCTTGCCGACGGCGGCGGTCCGGGGTGTTGCGCTTGTCGGCGAGTGCCTTGCTCCACGCGGACTTCATGATCCGGTTCGGCAGCACTTGACCGTCCCGAAGCGACCGACGTGCTCAGGTGAGTTCGCGTTTGAGGATCTTGCCCGTGGGGTTCAAGGGCAGCTCATCGACGAACTGGATGATGCGCGGATACTTGTACGCGGCGAACCGCTCCTTCGCCCAGGCGCGGCGAACCGCTCCTTCGCCCAGGCGGCGAGCTCCTCCTCGGTCGTGCCGCTCCCGGCCTTCTTCACCACGACGGCCTTGATCTCCTGACCGTGGGACTTGTGCGGTACGCCGATGACGGCGACCAGTGAGACGGCCGGGTGCTCCATGAGCACTTCCTCGATCTCGCGCGGGTAGACGTTGAAGCCGCCGCGGATGATCATGTCTTTGGCTCGGTCGACGATGCAGTAGAAGCCGTCCTCGTCCTTGCGGGCGAGGTCGCCGGAGCGGAACCAGCCCTCCCTGATCGCCTCGGTCGTCTCCTGGGGCCGCTTGTAGTAACCCTTCATGGCGTTGTGCCCCTTGATCACGATCTCCCCGATCGCGTCGGGGCCGCCCTCGACCTCGGACCAGTCGTCGCGGATCAACTTCATCTCCACGCCCGGGATCGGCACTCCGATCGACCCGACGCGGGGCTCCTCTCCGAACCGGGAGAAGGAGGCGGCCTGGGAGGTCTCGGACAGACCGTATCCCTCGAGGATCGTGACGCCGAAGCGGTCCTTGAACTGCTTGTGGATCTCGGCGGGCAGCGCTGAGCCACCGGCCACCGCCACGCGCAGGTTCGTGGCCAGGCGGGCGACGTCGACCGTGTCGTCGAGGGCCGCGAGAAGACCCCAGTACATCGTCGGGACGCCGGCGAGGAGCGTCACGTCGTGGTCGAGCATGAGGCGCAGGGTTGCCCGCGCCTCGAATCTCGGCTGCATCACGATCGTGCCGCCGAAGGCGAGCGCGCCGTTCTGGCTCACGGACTGGCCGAAGGCATGGAACAGCGGCAACGCGCACAGGTACGTGTCGGGGCGCGAGGGATCTGCGGCGAACAGGTCGATGCCGGCGAGCGCGTTGTCGTACACGTTGCGGTGACGCAACTCCGCGCCCTTGGGCCGGCCGGTCGTGCCGGAGGTGTAGAGGACCACCGCGGTGTCGTCGTCGCGTTCGACCGTCTGGAACGTCACCGGCTGCTCGGTGACGGCCGCGGCGTCGACTCCGGCGTCCCGTCCCCGGCCCACTGCGCGTCACCGCGCTCGATCAGGAAGAACTCGCTGCAGCCCTCGGTGGCCTGGAAGCCCTCCCACGCGGTCTGCCCGATCGGCAACTCCGGCGTGCCTTCGAACGCGAAATACGCCTTCGCGTCGGAGTCGGTGAGGTGGTAGGCAACCTCGCGAGCCTTCAACAGCACGTTCAGCGGCACGACCGCCGCCCCGGCCTTGAGAATGCCGAAGTAGACGCTGGTGAAGTGGGGCAGGTTGGGGCAGGACAGTGCGACCTTGTCACCCGGCTGGATGCCGCGCGAGACGAGCAGGTTCGCGACCCGGTTGGCCGCGGCGTCGAGAGCTCGGTACGTAATGCGGTCGTCACCGAAGACGATCGCGGTGCGCTCCGGGTAGAGGGACACGGAATGAAGCCGCCGTCGTGGTCGGCCGTCCCGACCGTCGCCTGCAGGACCGGGGCTACGCCAGACACGCCGACCCGCGCCGTGGTCAGGCTCCCGCACCCGTTGCGTGTCAGGAGTGTGATCACGGCGGACGAACTGCCACGCCTGAGCGAGCCCGCCCAGGCGGAGAGGCGAGGATTCAGCGGGTCGGGCGAGACGCACCGACGGCTCGCAGCTCTCGACGCTCATGACGGACGTATGACTGACTCATAGCGCCTTCCGCTCCCGTTGCCGTGACAACCTGGTCGGCGAGGCCCGCGCTCCCGTCTCGTTGAGGCGCGCCCCTCCTGCACGACCAGCGCCTTGCGCGAGGCAGTGTCCTGCTCACGGCGGACATGCTCACGGTGGACATGCTCAGGACGGCAACGTCCGTCCTCCGAGCGACGCACGTTGCCAGTTGGGAGTGCGGTCCTTGTCAACCAGGGCAGCACGAACCCCCTCCAGGAAGTCCGGCGTGCGGATGGTCGTGCGCGTGAGGGCGAGTTCGGTGCGGAGGCACTCGCGCAATGTGTGCTGCCTGCCCTGGGCCAGCAGGGCGTGAGTGATCTCCAGGCTCTGCGGCGAGGCGGACTCCAGGGCGACCAGCGCGGCTGCCGCCCAGGGGGTGTCAAGGTGGCGCAGGCGTTTCTCGATCTCGCCGAGGGATGGCGCGCCGAACGCCCAGTCCACGTCCCCGCGTACCTCCGCCAGTCCGCTCTCCGCCACCGGGGAACGGCCGGCGAGGCGGTTCAGGACCACGTCCACAGGGTCGCCGTGGTTGTCTGCCAGGGCATCCCCGACCCCCTCGAGCCCGTCCGCGGGAACGAAGTGCGTGGCCAGCCCCGTGTACAGGGCGTCGGCCGTGTCGAGCCGATGCCCCGTCAGTCCCAGGTACATGCCAATCGCGCCGGGCAGCCTCGGCAGGAAGTAGCTTGCCCCGACATCCGGGAAGAACCCGATCCCGGTCTCGGGCATCGCCAGCACCGCGCGCTCGGTGACGACGCGGAAGCTGCCGTGGACGGACAGACCGAGGCCGCCGCCCATGCACAGGCCGTCGATGAGCGACACGACCGGCACGGGAAATTCGGCGATCCGGGCGTTGAGCCGGTACTCGGAGGCGAAGAACCTCTCACTGGCCTCGGCATCGTCGGCGAGGCTGTGCTCGCGGATCGTGCGGATGTCTCCACCGGCGCAGAACGCCTTCGTGCTGGTACTGGCAAGCACCACAGCGGACAGCGGTGTGTGCTCCCACTCGGCGAGCACACGGTCGATGGCGACGACCATGCCTGTCGTCAGGGCGTTGAGCGCCTTGGGGCGGTTCAGCAGGATGCGGCCGACGCCCCGGTGGACGTCGGCGAGAATCTCGACCGCA
This sequence comes from Streptomyces sp. a15, assembly GCF_059026085.1. NCBI lineage: Bacteria > Bacillati > Actinomycetota > Actinomycetes > Kitasatosporales > Streptomycetaceae > Streptomyces > Streptomyces sp. A15. Next base: position 27,634 of record NZ_JBWLKM010000080.1, read on the forward strand.
GCGGTATCAGTCATCGGTCGTCATCTCATCATCTCGTCATCCGCGGACCTGGCTGTCGTGGCCATGACGTTCCTCACTCGCCGGGTGTCAGGCGTAGATCTGCGCGTAGAGATCCTGGATCTCGTCCGCGGTGGGTGCGACGGGGTTGTTGGCTGGGGATCCGGACGTGAGCGCCTGCTCGGCCATGAGGGGCAACAGGCGGAACCACTCGTCCTTGTCGATGCCGTGGGCTTGGGGGGTGGGCACCTCAAGATCCTGGCACAGGGTGCGGAGCGCCTCCACGAGCCTATCGGCGGCCACGGCGTCGCTGTCGCCGTCGGTGGCGGCTCCGAGGGCGCCGGCGCAGTCGGCGTACCGCCTCTCGGCGGCGAGCACGGAGAACGCTGTCACCGCGGGGAAGAGCATCGCGTTCGACAGACCGTGGGCGACGTGGAAGTGAGCGCCGATCGGGCGGCTCATGCCGTGCACGAGCGCCACGCTGGAGTTGGAGAAGGCGATGCCGGCCTGGGTCGCGGCGAGCATCATCGCCTCGCGAGCCTCATGGTCTCCCCCGTCGGCGTAGACGCGGCGAAGGTGATGGCCGATGGCCCGGATGGCGTTCAGGGCAAGGCCGTCGGAGAACGGATTGGCCTTGCGGCTCACGTACGCCTCGACGGCATGAGTGAGCGCGTCGACGCCGGTGTCGGCGGTCAGCCGAGGCGGCATCGACAGGGTCAGTTCGAAGTCGACGACGGCGGCGACCGGCAGGAACGCCGGCCCCGGACAGAGCATCTTCTCGTCCGTGGCACTGTCGGTGATGATGGTGAACTGGGTCGCCTCCGAGCCACTGCCCGCGGTCGTCGGGACCGCGATCACCGGAAGCGCCGGGCCGAGGTTGGTGTGCGGGGCCTTGTAGTCCCGCATCTGCCCGCCCTGGACGCCCAGCAGGCCGAGGGCCTTGGCGGTGTCCACCGGACTGCCGCCGCCGAACCCGATCACCGAGTCCGCCCCGTGCTCCCGCAGCACTGTCAGACCCGCGTCGAGCGAGTCGGTCGTCGGATCCGGGACGGTGCCGGCGAACAGGTGCGGCCGCAGTCCGGCATCGCTCAGCGTCGCCATCAGTCGCTCCGCCGCACCGGTCCCGGCGAGGAACGCGTCCGTCACCAGCAGGGGGCGATGCAGGCCGAGTCCTCGGACGACGTCGCCCAGCTCACCGACGGCGCCGCCGCCGACGCGCGGGATCCGCGGGAGGGAAATGCGGGCAACCAAGGGGTGGTTTCACCCTCACCTGAGTTTACTTTCTTACACTCAACCAATGGCGTCATGGCCAGCACATCAAACCGGCTGCCGCGAGGGAACCGGCACGGCACCCGCCTGAGAAGGAGCACCACCATGGGAGTAAGCCCAGAGGCACAGCAGTTCGCGGAGTTCCTCGCGGGTGTGAGCGCGAAGTCGTCGACACCCGGCCTCGACCTGGGCATCGTCCGCGACATCGTCGACTCGAACCACAAGGCGTCCACCGAGCCGGAAGGCGTCACCTACGCCGAGGTCGACGCGGGCGGCGTCCCCGCGCTGTGGGCCATCCCCGAGGGCGCCGACCCCGACAAGGCGCTGCTCCACTTCCACTTCGGCGGATCCGTCACCGCCTCCATGCACTCCGACCGTAAGACCGCCGGCCACATCGCCAAGGCGGCCGGCGCCCGCTCCCTCGTCGTGGATTTCCGCCTGGCCCCCGAACACCCCTACCCCGCGCAGCTCGACGACGCCGAGACGGCCTACCGGTGGCTGCTCGCCCAGGGCTACCAGCCGCGCAACATCGGCAGCACCGGCCACTCGATCGGAGGCACCCTCGCGGTCATGCTGCCGCTGCGCCTGCTCGCCAAGGGCGAGGCCACCCCCGGCGCGATCGTCAGCGTCTCGCCGTGGACCGACCTCACCATCCAGAACGCCTCGGTGGACGAGAACGAAGACAACGACAAGATGCTCAGCCGGGGCACCCTCGAACTCTTCCGAGGAGCCTGGCTGCAGGACCCCTCGGTGGACTTCACCGACCCCGCGATCAGCATCGCGAACGCCGATCTGACCGGCCTGCCCCCGACCACCGTCCACTACGGGGAGTACGAGACCCTCGCCGACGACGGCGCCCAGCTCGGCCGCCGCCTTGCGGACTTCAAGGTCACCTCCGAGGTCCACCCGATGCCCGAAGGCCAGCACTCCTTCGTCCTGGGCGCCGGGCGCGTACCCGAGGTGGACCAGGCGATCCAGCAGATGGGTCAGTGGCTCCGTAAGCACCTCGGCGCGTGAACAGCAGCTGCACCTGACAGCGAGGTGGCGTCTGCCGGCCAGACCGCCGCACCACCGCGATGCCGGTGACCGGTCCGCCGGTCTCCGGCATCCTGCTCGACCATGCCGGGCGGCATGCGGTACTTGTGTCCGACACTGTTTCCGCACGCAGCACCACCACCGTCCCGCGATGCCACAAAGGAGTGCGCGATGGGAGCGTACGAGGATGTCTTCCGTGCCAGTACCGAGGACCCGGAGAGCTTCTGGCTGAAGGCGGCTGAGGGCATCGACTGGGATGTCAGTCCGCAACGCGCCCTGGACTCCTCGGGCGCCCCCTTCTACCGCTGGTTTCCCGACGGGCGGCTCAACGTCTGTTTCAACGCGCTCGACCGGCACGTCGAGGCCGGCCGCGGCGAACAACCCGCGCTCGTCTATGACTCCCCCGTGACCGACACCCGCCGCACCTACACCTACGCACAGCTGAGGAACGAGGTGGCGGCCTTCGCCGGAGCGCTCGCACAGCTCGGAGTGGAGCACGGTGACCGGGTGGTGATCTACATGCCGATGGTCCCCGAGGCAGCGGTCGCGATGCTGGCCTGCGCACGCATCGGCGCGGTCCACTCGGTCGTCTTCGGCGGATTCGCCCCGCGCGAGCTCGCCCTCCGCATCGATGACGCGGCCCCCAAGGTGATCGTCTCAGCCTCCTGCGGCATCGAGGGCAAGCGGGTCATCGCGTACAAGCCGCTGCTCGACCGGGCCATCGAACTCGCGGTCCACAAGCCGGAGAAGAGCGTGATCCTGCAACGCCCGCAGGAGTCGGCTGCTTTGGGGCCGGACGATCTCGACTGGGCCGAGCTGGTCGCCGCCGCATCGCCGGCCGACTGCGTTCCCGTCCCCGCCACCGATCCCCTCTACATCCTCTACACGTCCGGAACGACCGGAAAACCCAAGGGAGTCGTGCGTGACTGCGGCGGCTACGCGGTCGCGCTGAACTGGTCGATGGGCGCCGTGTACGACGTGGGCCCGGGCGAGACGATGTTCACCGGCTCCGACGTCGGCTGGGTCGTCGGGCACTCGTACATCGTCTACGCGCCCCTGCTGGCCGGCGCGACGACGGTCCTGTACGAGGGCAAGCCGGTCGGCACTCCGGACGCGGGCCAGTTCTGGCGCGTCGCCGCCGAGTACCGGGCCAAGACCATGTTCACGGCGCCCACCGCCTTCCGGGCCATCCGCAAGGAGGACCCAACGGGGACACTCACCGCCGACTACGACCTCTCCCACCTGCGCTATCTCTTCCTCGCCGGCGAGCGCCTCGACCCCGAGACGTATCACTGGGCGAGTGCCCTGCTGGGCGTCCCGGTGATCGACCACTGGTGGCAGACCGAGACGGGCTGGCCCATCGTCGCCAACCCTGTGGGCATCGAGGCCGCTCCCCTCAAGCCCGGCTCCCCCACCCGCGCGCTGCCGGGCTGGGACGTCCGCGTCCTCGACCCTTCGGGCGAGCCGGTGCCCGCGGGTGTCGACGGTGCGATCGTGGTGAAGCTGCCCCTGCCGCCCGGCGCACTCCCCACGCTCTGGAACGACGACGACCGCTACGTCGCCTCCTATCTCTCCGCCTATGACGGCTACTACCTCACCGGCGACAGCGGCCACCTCGACGACGACGGCTACGTCTTCGTCATGGGCCGCACCGACGACGTCATCAACGTCGCCGGTCACCGGCTGTCCACCGGCAGCATGGAAGAGGCCCTGGCCGCCCACCCCGACGTCGCCGAATGCGCCGTCATCGGGGTCGCCGACCAACTCAAGGGTCAGATCCCGCGCGGCTTCGTCGTCCTGAAAGCAGGAAGCAACCGCGAACCGAGCGAGGTCGAGGCCGAACTCGTCCGACTCGTACGCGAACGCATCGGCGCCGTCGCGTCCCTCAAGGACGTCACGGTCGTCGCCGCCCTGCCCAAGACCCGCTCGGGCAAGATCCTGCGCAAGACCATGCGCGGCATCGCCGATGGCCATGACGAACCCATCCCCTCCACGGTGGACGACCCGGGCGTCATCGAGACGCTGCGCCCGGTCCTCCGCCGCGCCGGTCACACCCCGTGAACGGCTGACAGCGCCCTGGCCGACGGTGGGCGAGCGCGTCCACCGGACTCCGCGTGGCACAGCCCGTCGGCCAGGGCGGCGATACCTTTTGATTATGGGAACCGACGCCCATGGCTTCCTCAGCGATCTCGCTCGGGGCCTCGCACCCCGAGCGGATCAATTGAGCGACGTGGTGCTGCAACACCTGCTCAGCGAGCTTCCCGAGGTGTGGAAGTACGAGGACATCGCAGCCGTGGCGCCGGTGGCGTTGTCCGAACACATCGCCGCCGTCCTGGATTTCCTGGAGCGCGTCCTTGATATGACCAAGGTCAGGACGCCACCCGCCGCCATCGAGTTCGCCTGTCGACTCGCTGAGCACGGGGTGCCGATCAGCCAGCTCCTTCGCGTCTATCGGCTCGTCCACGCGGGTCTGCTTGATCAGCTCTACGCAGAGACAACCCGTGTCGCCGGGTCCCAACAGCTGATCAACGAGGCGACGGTCATCCTGAGCGCGATGGGCTTCGAGTACGTCGATCGCACGGCGGAACAGGCTGTAGCGGCCTACCAGAGGGAACGCGACCGCTGGCTGCAACGACGGCTGATCGTGATCAACGAGGCCGGGACACGGATCGGGACCACCCTGGACACCACCCGCACCGCGCAGGAACTGGCGGACGTCGGTGCCGACCACCTCGCCGACCTCGTCACCGTCGACCTCCTTTGCTCCGCCCTCCAGGAGGAGTGGACGTACCCCGTGGGCGATCCTGCGACGCTCCGCCGCATCGCCCACGCTGTCTCGGACAGCTGCCCTGACCCGGCAGTCGCCACAGGGCAGACGCACACCTACCCGGAAGAATCGGAGCCGGCTCGCGTACTGGCCACCGGACAACCGTTCCGGCTCGGCATCACCGCCGACGACATGCCCCCATGGCTGGCGATGTCGGCGGACCACGAGCTCGCCCTGCGCCCCTTGGGCCTGCGCTCCATGCTCCTGGTCCCGCTGTGGGCCCGCGGAAGCCCGCTGGGACTCGCACAGTTCGTCCGCCGTCAAACGGCGGAGCCCTTCGATGACGACGAGCTGCTGCTCGCCCAGGAGATCGCGTCCAGAGCGGCGGTGAACATCGACAACGCCCGTCGCTATACCCAGGAGCGTTCCACCGCTCTCACCCTCCAACGCAGCCTGCTGCAACACCACGTGCCGGAGGAGTCCTCCGTCGAGACGGCATCGCGCTACCTGCCCAGCGGATCACGAGCGGGCGTGGGGGGCGACTGGTTCGACGTGATACCGCTCTCCGGAGCCCGCGTCGCTCTCGTCGTGGGCGACGTGATCGGTCACGGCCTGCATGCCGCGGCCACCATGGGCCACGGACGGCCGTCCGCACCCTGGCGGACATCGACCTGACACCCGACGAACTGCTCACCCACCTCGACGACGTGGTCATCCGGCTGCAGCGCGAGGAGGAACGGGGCACGGACGAGATCAGCGCCACCTGCCTGTACGCGGTCTACGACCCCGCCTCCCGCACCTGCTCCCTGGCCAGCGCCCGGACACCTTCCGCCGGCCGTGGTGACTCCCCCGACCCCTGACGACGATGCCTCCGGATCCGGCGCGGTCGACTTCCCTGAGCTGCCGATCGGCCCACCCCTGGGCCTGGGTGGACTCCCCTTCGAAACCGCCCAGTTCGAACTGTCACCGGGCAGTCGGCTGGTGCTGTTCACCGACGGCCTCGTCCAGAGCCGCTCTCGTGACCTCGAGACCGCCCTCGCACTGCTGCGCGACGTTCTCGCCCGAGCACCGGCGTCCCTCGAGGAGACCTGCGACGAACTGCTCTCCACACTGCTGCCCAGCCGCCCCGCTGACGACGTCGCCCTCCTTGTGGCACAAACCGCAGCTCTTGACGCCGATCACGTCGCCACATGGGACCTCCCCAGCGACCCGACCGTCGTCTCCGAGGCCCGCGTCCACGCATCCGATCAGCTGATCGCCTGGGGTCTGGAAGAACTGGCCTTCACCACCGAGCTCGTGGTCAGCGAACTGGTGACGAACGCCATCCGCTACGGCAAGAGCCCCATCCAACTGCGGATGATCCTTCAATCCGCCCTGACGTGCGAAGTGTCCGACGCCAGCAGCACCTCCCCGCACCTGCGCCGCGCCCGGGTCTTCGACGAGGGCGGCCGCGGCCTGCTCCTCGTCGCCCAGCTCACCGAACACTGGGGCACGCGGCACAACCGCGAGGGCAAGGTCATCTGGACGGAGCAGCTGATTCCCGTATCTCTTGCCGAAGTGTCGTCCGCAGTGGTGTGAGGTTCTGCGCGAGATGCAGGGGCATGCCGACGGCGATGGGTCCAGTGCCCAGTGCCCGCTGTCGCGAGACGCCCCGCCCAGTGTCACCACTGGCGTCCTTGAGCGCGACGCACGGGCGCGCGTTGTGTCGCGGGCGACGCCCACCGCCCTCAGGGCCCCGCCACGCTGGAGCACTGCCGCCCGGACCCCGCCGCCTGATGCCTCCGAGCGCCACATCGGTAGTCACGTACATCATCCGAGTTCACGTATGGAAACACGGAGGAAAGTCGAGGCCGGTGCCGCCTGGAGAGCTTCATTACGGCGAAAACGGTCCGGCGCGGAAGGCAACCGTTTACAGCAGCAATGACCCAACCGGACACCGGGGCGCCGGGGTCGCGATCGTGGCGCCGTAGCGCTCACCACGACGCGAACCAGCACGCGATTCCCCTCCTCCACGGTCCAGCCTTCCCAGACCCTTGCCACGTCGCCACGGGACCCCTATCGTCGCCGAACAGAAAGCGCTTTCTCGGGACCGGGGACCGTTCCGAGGAGGTCGACCGTCGCGGTGGGCGCCGCGACTTGTGCACGAGCCGCCAGCGATCCGGCACGGGGCTGTCCTGCGACATCGACGTGCCGTCGAACGAAGGGTGCACGTCATGACGAGCAGGCATTTGACCGTCCCTCACGCTCTCCGCGGTGACGGCTTGTTCTGACTTGGGGCCAGTCACGCACGCGTTCCGCAGCCCGGTGATCAAGAAGAAACGCCCCCGAGCCACGCAAGGAGCGACGGGGTGCCCCCTCAGCTCGAATTGACGATCCACCGACAATTCTTCGCCGTGTGCGGCAGCAACTTAAGGCCAGGTCAAACGAAGAATCAGGAGATATCCATGCAAAGAAGAGCCGCCCTACGACTTTCCGCCGCATCAGCGGCGATGGCACTCGCGGCCGGCGTCGGCGTCGTGCTGTCGATGCCGGAGGCATCCGCGGCGACCGGTTCCGCAACCGGTTACGCGACCCAGAACGGTGGTACCACCGGTGGAGCCGGCGGCAAGACAGTGCGGGCCACCACGGGAACCGCGATCCACGCGGCGCTGTGCGGCCGAGCCAGCAGCAGCACGCCGATCATCATCGAGGTCGAGGGAACCATCAACCACGCCAACACCGCCAAGGTGTCGGGCGGGAGCTGCAACACCGCCGCCGGGGTGCTCGAGCTGAAGCAGATCAGCAACGTCACGATCGTCGGCGTGGGCAGCGGAGCCGTTTTCGACCAGCTCGGCATTCACCTCCGTGAGGCCAGCAACATCATCATCCAGAACGTGACGGTCAAGAACGTGAAGAAGTCGGGATCGCCTACTTCCAACGGCGGTGACGCCATCGGCATGGAGAGGGGGGTCCGTAACGTCTGGGTCGATCACACGACCCTGGAGGCGTCGGGCGGGGAGTCGGAAGGGTACGACGGCCTCTTCGACATGAAGGACAACACCCAGTACGTGACGCTGTCGTACAGCATCCTGCGCAACTCCGGACGCGGCGGTCTGGTCGGCTCCAGCGAGAGCGACCTCTCGAACGGGTACATCACCTACCACCACAACCTCTACCAGAACATCGACTCCCGCGCGCCCCTGCTGCGCGGCGGAACGGCCCACATCTACAACAACCACTACGTGAGCCTCAACGAGTCCGGCATCAACTCCCGTGCCGGGGCGCGCGCCAAGGTGGACAACAACTACTTCGAGGACTCCAAGGACGTCCTGGGCACCTTCTACACGGACGCGGCCGGCTACTGGCAGGTCAGCGGAAACGTCTTCGACAACGTGACCTGGTCGAGCCCTGGCACCGAGAACCACCCCGCCGGACCCAACCCGCAGTCCAACACCACGGTCAGCATTCCTTACGGCTACACGCTCGACCCCGCCGCGTGCCTGCCGAACGTCGTGAGCCGCACGGCCGGAGCCGGCAAGGGTCTCCAGGTGTCGAACGGCAACTGCACCGTGTAGGCACCTAGGGGGTGTTTCGAAAGTCCCGCACAGCACCCACGGCGCCCGGCACGCACTCTCGCCGCACCGGCCGAAACCCAAAGTACGTCCGGGCCATCGACGGGGCCTTTCGTCCGGCACGCCGAGAGCACGCACCGGACACCGCGGGCACCGCACAGGACTTTCGAA
>NZ_JBWLKM010000081.1:0-35843 GCF_059026085.1 Streptomyces sp. a15
CGAACCCGGAAGCTAAGCCTTACAGCGCCGATGGTACTGCAGGGGGGACCCTGTGGGAGAGTAGGACGCCGCCGAACTCCTTTTAGAGCTCTGGCTCTTGGGCACGCAGCCCAAGAGCCAGAGCTTTTTTGCGTTGAGGTAAGGTCAGGGGGCATCGTTGGCTCGTTTCCCACAGGAGGCTCCCGGGTGGAGGTCCAGGAGACCCGCGTCCAGACGGACCGGGTGCTCACCATCCCCAACATCCTCAGCATGGCGCGGCTCGCCGGCGTGCCGCTCTTCCTGTGGCTGATCCTCAGGCCTGAGTTCGGCGGTCCCCAAAGTGACGGGTGGGCGCTTCTGGTGCTGGCTCTGAGCGGGGTCAGTGACTACCTGGACGGCAAGCTCGCACGGCGTTGGAACCAGATCAGCAGTCTTGGCCGGCTCCTGGATCCCGCGGCCGACCGGCTCTACATTCTTTCGACTTTGGTCGGTCTGACATGGCGCGAGATTCTGCCAGTTTGGTTGACCGCTGTACTTCTGGCGCGTGAGCTGCTTCTCCTGGTGATGGTGGGCATCCTCAGGCGCCATGGCTATCCGCCCCCCCAGGTGAACTTCCTGGGCAAGGCCGCCACCTTCAACCTGATGTACGCCTTCCCGCTCCTACTGCTCAGTGACGGAAGTGGATGGATCGCGTCACTCGCTGCTATTTTCGGATGGGCGTTCGCAGGTTGGGGTACAACGCTGTACTGGTGGGCAGGAGTTCTCTACGTGGTACAGGTCCGCCGCCTGGTTCGTGCGGACGCCATGGCCGACTGAACTCGCCGAATACAACGGCTGTATCGGCCCCGATGGCCCGCGGTGGAAAAGTGCGGGACAATCTGGACGGGTGAAGTCGGCCAGACCGTCGTCTCTTAGAGGAGGACGCTTCCGACATGAAGGCCGTCGTGATGGCCGGAGGCGAAGGCACACGCCTTCGCCCCATGACCTCAAGCATGCCCAAACCGCTCCTGCCAGTGGCCAACCGGCCGATCATGGAGCATGTTCTGCGGCTGCTCAAAAGGCATGGGCTCAACGAGACCGTCGTTACTGTCCAGTTCCTGGCCTCATTGGTCAAGAACTACTTCGGTGACGGCGAGGAGCTCGGTATGGAGCTCACCTATGCCAATGAGGAGAAGCCACTCGGTACCGCCGGAAGCGTCAAGAACGCCGAGGAGGCGTTGAAGGACGATGCTTTCCTCGTCATTTCCGGTGATGCCCTGACCGACTTCGATCTCACCGAGCTCATCGCTTTCCACAAGGAAAAAGGCGCGCTGGTCACCGTCTGTCTGACACGTGTGCCCAACCCGCTCGAGTTCGGAATCACGATCGTCGACGAGGAGGGCAAGGTCGAGCGCTTCCTGGAGAAGCCGACCTGGGGCCAGGTCTTCTCGGACACCGTGAACACGGGTATCTACGTGATGGAGCCCGAGGTGTTCGACTATGTCGAGGCCGATGTCTCCGTCGACTGGTCCGGCGATGTCTTCCCGCAGTTGATGAAGGAAGGCAAGCCGATCTACGGCTTTATCGCCGAGGGCTACTGGGAGGACGTCGGTACCCACGAGAGCTATGTGAAGGCGCAGGCCGACGTCCTGGAGGGCAAGGTCGACGTCGATCTCGACGGTTTCGAGATCTCCCCGGGTGTGTGGGTGGCGGAAGGCGCAGAGGTTCATCCCGACGCCGTTCTCCGTGGACCGCTCTACATCGGTGACTACGCCAAGGTCGAGGCCGGTGCCGAAATCCGCGAGCACACCGTCATCGGCTCGAACGTCGTTGTGAAGACCGGGGCGTTTCTGCACAAGGCTGTGGTGCACGACAACGTGTACGTCGGGCAGCACAGCAATCTGCGGGGTTGCGTCGTCGGAAAGAACACCGACATCATGCGCGCGGCCCGGATCGAGGACGGCGCCGTCATCGGGGACGAGTGCCTGATCGGCGAAGAATCGATCGTGCAGGGCAATGTGCGGGTGTACCCGTTCAAGACCATCGAGGCCGGCGCGTTCGTCAACACCTCGGTGATCTGGGAGTCCAGGGGACAGGCGCACCTCTTCGGTGCTCGCGGTGTGTCCGGGATCCTGAACGTGGAGATCACGCCCGAGCTGGCCGTGCGTCTCGCCGGCGCCTACGCGACCACGCTCAAGAAGGGCTCGACCGTCACCACGGCCCGTGACCACTCCCGTGGTGCCCGGGCGCTCAAGCGGGCGGTCATTTCCGCGCTGCAGGCCAGCGCCATCGACGTACGGGATCTGGAGAACGTACCGCTGCCCGTGGCGCGGCAGCAGACCGCGCGAGGCAGTGCCGGCGGGATCATGATCCGGACCACGCCCGGTGTCCCGGATTCCGTGGACATCATGTTCTTCGACGGGAATGGTGCCGACCTGTCGCAGGGGAGCCAGCGGAAGCTGGACCGGGTGTTCGCGCGGCAGGAGTACCGACGGGCGTTCCCGGGTGAGATCGGGGACCTGCATTTCCCCGCCAGTGTCTTCGACTCGTACACGGGGTCGTTGCTGCGGAACGTCGACACCACGGGCATTTCCGAGTCTGGGCTCAAGGTCGTCGTCGACGCGTCGAACGGTAGTGCCGGGCTTGTGCTGCCCAGCCTGCTCGGCAAGCTCGGTGTGGACGCGCTGACCATCAACCCGGGTCTCGACGAGTCCAGGCCGACCGAGTCGGCGGACGGGCGGCGGTCGGGGCTGGTGCGGCTGGGAGAGATCGTGGCGTCCGCACGGGCCGCGTTCGGGGTGCGGTTCGACCCCGTGGGTGAGCGGCTGTCGCTGGTCGACGAGAAGGGACGCATCGTCGAGGACGATCGTGCGCTGCTCGTCCTGCTCGACCTGGTGGCCGCGGAGCGGCGCAGTGGTCGAGTCGCGCTGCCGGTGACCACCACCAGGATCGCCGAGCAGGTGGCGGCGTATCACGGGACGCAGGTGGAGTGGACGACCACTTCTCCGGACGACCTGACGCGCGTCGGCCGCGACGAGACGACGATCTTCGGTGGGGACGGCAAGGGTGGGTTCATCGTCCCCGAGTTCAGCAGTGTCTTCGACGGTACGGCGGCGTTCGTACGGTTGATCGGGCTGGTGGCGCGGACGCAGCTCACGCTCAGCCAGATCGACGCGCGGATTCCGCGGGCGCATGTCCTCAAGCGCGATCTGGCGACTCCCTGGGCTGTCAAGGGGCTTGTGATGCGGCGGGTCGTGGAAGCGGCCGGAGACCGCTTCGTGGACACCACGGACGGTGTGCGGGTGGTGGAGACCGACGGGCGCTGGGTGATGGTGCTGCCCGACCCGGCGGAAGCGGTCACCCACCTGTGGGCGGAAGGGCCGGACGACGCCTCCGCCCAGGCCCTGCTCGACGAGTGGTCGGCGGTCGTGGACAGCGCCGGGCGCTGAAGCCACTGCACGCGCGCGTGCCGGACAAGTGCCCCTGAGGGGGCCTGTCCGGCACGCCGGTGGGGCCATTCGGAGGTAGCGGTCGCGGCGTGCGACGATGTGCGACATGCCGCAGCAGCCCCCCGTTCGGAGCACTCCTACGCGCCCCTCGCGCCCGGACGCCTCCATGTCGCTGCTGACCAACGTGATGGACCACAGCCTCGACGACGGGTACGCAGAGGCCGCCGCACGCAAGGAGGCCGCGGGTGAGGGCGGCCTTCCCAAGACGCTGCGGGCGAAGCTGGGTCTGGCCGCTGGTCTGGTGCTCGCGGCACTGGTCGTGACCGTCGGTGCCGCCCAGGCCCGGGTCGCGGCTCCTGTCGTCGCCAAGGAGCGCGAGGAACTGATCGACCGTATCGACCGGGAGACCGAGGCGGCGGACGAACTCGAGGACTCCGTCGACCAGCTGCGCGACGACGTGAGCGCGCGGCAGCGTGCGGCCCTCAGGGACAGCGGCGGCAGTGACCGGGCGGAACTCGTGGGCATTCTGTCCGGTGCCACGGAAGTGACAGGCCCCGGTGTGAAGCTGGTCGTGGACGACGCCAAGGAAGCCACCTCAGGTGGGGATGGCGACCCACGCGAGACCTCCGGGTTCTCCGACACCGGGCGGGTGCGCGACCGCGACATGCAGCGGGTGGTCAACGGACTGTGGGCGTCGGGTGCCGAGGCCGTGTCGATCAACGGGCAGAGGCTGACGGCGCTGTCGGCGATCAGGGCCGCGGGTGACGCGATACTGGTCGACAACAAGCCGCTGGTTCCGCCCTACACGGTGCTGGCCGTGGGGGACGGCAAGCGGTTGAGCACCAGGTTCCAGGACAGCGCCGACGGGCTGTACCTGCACGCCCTGCAGGAGAACTACGGCATCCGGACCGCCATTTCCGCGGAGGACGACCTCCGGCTGCCCGCCGCACCGAGTGTGATCGTACGTACAGCACAGCCGAGAACTGAGAAGGGCACATCGTGATCGCCGTACTGGGCCTCGTCGTGGGAGTCGTGGCCGGCCTGTTGGTCCGGCCCGAGGTTCCGGCGGTCGTCGAGCCTTACCTGCCGATCGCCGTGGTGGCGGCACTAGACGCCGTCTTCGGAGGACTGCGGGCCATGCTCGACGGCATCTTCGACGACAAGGTCTTCGTCGTGTCGTTCCTGTCGAACGTGGTCGTGGCAGCGCTGATCGTGTTCCTGGGCGACAAGTTGGGCGTCGGTGCCCAGCTGTCCACCGGAGTCGTCGTCGTGCTCGGGATCCGGATCTTCTCCAACGCCGCGGCGATCCGCCGACACGTGTTCCGGGCGTGAGGCAGATGAGCAACCAGGACGGGACACCCGAGAACAGGCTGCGCAAGGAGCTGCCGGAGGAAGTGACCGCCGAGGCCTCCGGGCCGGCAGCGGACGCCTCTCCCGAGTCGCCGCAGTTGAGCGGTCGTCAGCGGCTGGTGAACGGGTTGTGGCCGCCGCGTGTCAGCCGGGCCCAACTCATCGTCGCGGTGCTGTTGTTCGGCCTGGGCTTCGGTCTGGCCGTGCAGGTGGCGTCGAACAGCGACAGTGACAGCGCCCTGCGGGGCGCGCGTCAGGAAGATCTTGTGCGCATCCTCGATGAACTGGATGACCGTACTCAGCGTCTTGAAGACGAGAAGCAGGGCCTCGAGAAGCAGCGGGACGAGTTGGAGAACAGCTCGGACCAGGCCGAGGAGGCCCGCAAGCAGACGGTCGAGAAGGAGAAGCAGCTCGGCATCCTGGCGGGCACGGTGGCCGCGCAGGGGCCCGGCATCACGATGACGATCGACGACATGAAGGGGGCGGTCGAGGCGGACATGCTGCTCGACACGATCCAGGAGCTGCGCGCGGCCGGTGCGGAGGCGATCCAGGTGAACGGCGTGCGGGTCGTCGCGGGAACCTATCTGACGGACTCCGACAAGAGCGTGAGCGTCGACGGGAACAAGATCAACGCGCCCTATCGTTTCAAGGTCATCGGCAAGCCGCAGGACCTCGAACCGGCGCTCAACATCCCCGGAGGCGTGGTGCAGACTCTTGAGAAGGAGCAGGCCACCGTGACCGTCGAGCGGTCGGACAAGATCGTCGTGGACGCCTTGCGAGCAGCGAAGCGGCCTGACTACGCTCGGTCGTCCTCCCAGTGAACCGGGGGTGCATGGCAGACGTCCGGCGAGGGCATGAGGTTGCGGGGGGTCGGCGCACCGAATGGGTGGTGCGTGGTGGAAACTGTCTGGTGGATACGGACGTTGTGAGGATGTCCGGGTCGACCGGTGTGTTCAATCAGGGTTCGTCCTGCCCCACGGGCGGGTCTGTTTCGGTCAAGGGGAATCGCCCGTGAAGTTGTTTGCGAAGTTGTTCGGCAAGAGCGCGCGAGAGGGCAGTGCCAATGCGACTGCCCGCCATCGCGCACAGCCTGACGCAGAAGGCCAGCGCCCGCTGTTCCGGGATCAGGTCGATGGTCCGGGCGATGACATTTCCGGTGGTCAGGGCGCGCCGTCGGTTGACCCTGCCCAGGCCGGCGGCATAGGTTTCGGACAACCGCCAACCTCAAGTGCGGGTGGAGGGTTTTCCCCTATGTCGGCCCTGGTGTGTACGAGGTGCGGTAACCGCAACGCGGAGAACAGCCGCTTCTGTTCCAACTGCGGTGCTCCGCTGCGGGCCGGGGCAACGCCCGAGCGTCCGTCCGAGACGACGTCCACGATCTCCATTTCCGGGCTCGAGGCCTACGACGCCGAGGTCACGGGCCAGACGCAGATGCCCATGCTCTCCCCGGAGGCACAGGCGGCCGTCGACGCGCTGCCGCTGGGATCGGCGCTCCTGGTGGTGCGCCGCGGTCCGAACTCGGGCAGCCGCTTCCTGCTGGACGGCGACCTGACCACGGCCGGGCGTCACCCGCAGAGCGACATCTTCCTGGACGACGTGACGGTCTCCCGTCGGCACGTGGAGTTCCGCCGCGGTCAGGACGGCTCGTTCACGGTGGCCGACGTGGGCAGTCTGAACGGCACGTACGTCAACCGCGAGCGGATCGACCAGGTCGCTCTGTCGAACGGCGACGAGGTGCAGATCGGCAAGTACCGGCTGGTCTTCTACGCGAGCCAGCGGGGCTACTGACCCGCCCCCGGACACCGTCCGGGGGGACCCCCAGGAAGGTCCATGCTTCAAACACCGAGCGGCGGTGCCGGGCACGGTACCGCCGCCACGGACAGTGGACTGATGAGCATCGGCACGGTGCTGAACGTGCTGCGCGACGAGTTCCCCGAAGTCACGATCTCCAAGATCCGTTTCCTGGAGTCGGAGGGGCTCATCGAGCCGCAGCGGACCCCGTCGGGGTATCGCAAGTTCAGCGCCGACGACGTCGAGCGCCTCGGCCATGTCCTGAGGATGCAGCGGGACCACTATCTGCCGCTCAAAGTGATCCGTGAGCACCTGGACGCCATGGAGCGCGGTGAGGCGCTACCCCTGCCGACGGTAGGGCGTCAGCGGGACGGCGAGGGTGTTGCGGAGGTCACCGAGGGGCCGACGGCGGCCAGGATCGGGCGGGACGAGCTGATGGCCGCCGCCGAGATCGGTGAGCAGGAACTTCAGGAGTGGGAGTCGTACGGGCTCATCACTCCACTGCCCGACGGGGCGTACGACGCGGAGGCGGCCACCGTGGCCTCGCTGATCGCCGAGCTGGGGCGGTTCGGCATCGAGCCGCGGCATCTGCGGGTGATGAAGGCGGCGGCCGACCGTGAGGCCGGGCTGGTGGACCAGGTGGTGGCCCCGTTGAAGCGGCATCGCAACCCGCAGACCAGGGCACACGCCGAGGCCCGTACGAAGGAACTGGCCGGGCTCACGGTGAAGCTGCACGCGGCGCTCGTACAGACCGCGCTGGGTGTGCGGCTGCCGTGATACGGGCGGGTTCGCACCGACCGGATCGGCCACCCGTTCCCTGCCCGACTACCCAAACGTCCCGGGCACGGCCTAGGGTTGCTGTGTGAACGAGCTCGATGTCGTAGGTGTCCGGGTCGAAATGCCCTCCAACCAACCGATCGTGCTCCTGCGTGAAGTGGGAGGCGACCGCTACCTCCCCATCTGGATCGGGCCTGGGGAGGCTACGGCGATCGCCTTCGCGCAGCAGGGCATGGCCCCCGCCCGACCGCTGACCCACGACCTGTTCAAGGACGTGCTGGAGGCCGTCGGCCAGGAGCTCACCGAAGTGCGCATCACGGACCTGCGTGAAGGCGTCTTCTACGCGGAGCTCGTCTTCGCCAGCGGGGTCGAGGTCAGTGCCCGCCCGTCCGACGCCATAGCGCTTGCCCTGCGCACCGGAACGCCGATCTACGGCAGTGACGGCGTGCTCGACGACGCGGGTATCGCGATCCCGGACGAGCAGGAGGACGAGGTGGAGAAGTTCCGCGAGTTCCTCGACCAGATCTCGCCCGAGGACTTCGGTACCAGCAGCCAGTGAGGCAGGCGCGGCTCGGCGGCGAACGGTCCTGCCGGGCTCGTCCACGTCCGTTGACGCCGCAAATGCCGGCATTTGCCGGCGGCGCGTGAGAGAGTCCTGCGAGCCGCCCCGAGCGCATTCGGCTAGCCTTTCCCCGCGGTTGGGTGCGGGAAACCACTCGAAGGGTGATTATCACCCGGCGTGCCGAGTGTGGCGATCGTTGACGCGCCCCTGGTGACTGCCTACCGTCGAGAAGGCAGGTCAAGGACGGAGGTCGGCGTGAGAAGCAGCGGCGACGGTACGGCTGGGGGTGCCCCCGGACGCAGTCTCGGGGCGAGCGGTCCGTACCCGCTTCACAGCAACGCGGCCGATCACGCTCCGCAGCGACCGGCGGCCGTGCCGAGCAGCGGAGGGGCGACGTCCATGGCGTCCGAGCAGATCGGCTACCGCGGTCCGACGGCCTGTGCGGCCGCCGGAATCACTTACCGGCAACTGGACTACTGGGCCCGTACCGGCCTCGTCGAGCCGAGCGTGCGGCCCGCCCACGGGTCGGGGACGCAGCGTCTCTACAGCTTCCGGGACGTCGTCGTACTGAAGATCGTCAAGCGCTTTCTGGACACCGGTGTGTCACTACAGAACATCCGCGCCGCCGTTCAGCATCTCAGGGAACGCGGTTTCTGCGACCTGGAGCGGATGACGCTGATGAGTGACGGTGCCACGGTGTACGAGTGCACCTCGCCGGACGAGGTCCATGCGCTGCTCCAGGGCGGTCAGGGCATCTTCGGGATCGCCGTGGGTGTGGTGTGGCGGGACGTGGAAAGCGCGCTCTCCCAGCTGCACGGGGAGCGGATCGACACCGGGGAGACCCTCGTCGGTCACAACCCCGCGGACGAGCTGGCGCGGCGGCGCAACCGGGCGGTCTGACCGGGCGGTCCGACCGGGCGGTCCGACAGTTGGACCGCTCTTCGGGGACGGCATTGTCAGTGGCGTAGGGCAGCATCGGAGATGTGAGAAGCGCGCCCACGATCCTGCATCTCGACATGGATGCCTTCTTCGCCTCGGCGGAGCAGGCATCCAAGCCGAGCCTGCGCGGGAAGGCGGTCATCGTGGGTGGGCTCGGGCCGCGCGGAGTGGTCGCCACCTGCTCGTACGAGGCGCGTGTGTTCGGGGTGCACTCGGCGATGCCCATGGCCCAGGCGCGTCGGCTCGCTCCCAACGCGGCGTATCTCGTGCCGCGCTTCGCGTTCTACCGGGCGATCAGCGAGCAGGCGATGGGGCTTCTGAGGGAGCTGTCGCCGTTGGTGGAGCCGTTGAGCCTGGATGAGGCGTTCGTGGACCTGGAGGCCGGCGGAGCGGCCTGGGACGACGCGTCGGCGCGGCTGGCCGGGGCCAAGCTGCGCGCCGACATACGGGCCGTCACCGGACTCACGGGATCGGTGGGCCTGGCGGCCTCCAAGATGCTCGCCAAGATCGCCTCCGAGCAGGCCAAGCCTGACGGGCTGGTGGTCATCGAGCCGGGAACCGAGCGAGCCCTGCTCGGGCCGATGCCGGTGCGGACCCTGCCCGGGGTGGGGCCGGCGACGGGCGACCATCTGCGGCGGGTCGGGATCCACACGGTCGAGGAGATTGCCGAGGCGGGCGAGGACGAACTCGTACGGCTGCTGGGCAAGGCGCACGGACACGCCTTGTACGCCATGGCGCTGGCGCACGACGAGCGGCCAGTGGTGGCCGAGCGGGAGACGAAGTCGGTGTCGGTGGAGGACACGTACGACATCGACATCCACGACCGGGTCCGGGTGGGGATGGAGGTGCAGCGGCTGGCCGACCGGTGTGTGCGGCGGCTGCGGAGCGCCGGGTTGTCCGGGCGGACCATCGTGCTGAAGGTGCGGAGGTACGACTTCTCCACGCTGACCCGGTCCGAGACCTTGCGGGGGCCCACGGACGATCCGGCGGTGGTGCGGGAGGCTGCCGCGCGGCTGCTGGATTCCGTGGACACGACGGGGGGTGTGCGGCTGCTGGGGGTGGGGGTGAGCGGGCTGGCCGACTACACGCAGGAGGATCTGTTCGCGCAGGCGGCGGGCGAGCAGGAGGACTCCGGAGTGGCGGAGGATGCCGATGACGTTCCTGCGGAGGCGCCGGTGGTGCCGGTCGAGCGGCGGTGGGCCTCGGGGCTCGATGTCACGCATGCCGAGTTCGGGCACGGATGGGTGCAGGGGAGTGGGGTCGGGCGGGTGACTGTGCGGTTCGAGACGCCGGATTCGGAGCCGGGGCGGGTGCGGACGTTTCGGGTTGATGATCCGGAGTTGGAGCCGACGGAGCCGTTGCCGTTGGTGCGCGGGCCTTTTGCGGAGGCTTGAGGGTGCGGGTGCGGGTGCGGGTGCCGGTGCGGTTTTGGGTGCGGGTGCGTTGGGGGCACCCGGCCTTCGGCCGGGTTTGTGTTCCCACCCGCACCACCCGTGTGGGATTCGTTGTCGGGTGCGGGTGGCCCCTGTGGGGGCTGGGCGCCGTCGGCGGGTGCGGGGGTGGTCAGGTTTCGTCTGTGCCTGCCAGCTTGCCGAAGTTGTGGTCCGGGAAGGGGGGAGGGGCGGCCACGTCGAGGCCGTAGTGGTGGTAGAGCTGCAGTTCCTGCTCGGGCGAGAGGTGGCGGCCCACGCCGAAGTCGGGGGCGTCCTTGATCAGGGCGCGGTCGAAGGGGACGTGGAGGGTGCCTTCGATCAGTTCGCTGGGTTCCAGGGGGACGAAGGCGTCTCGGGAGAAGAGTCCGGTGCGTATCGCGGCCCACTCCGGTGCGCCGGTCGCGTCGTCGAGGTAGACCTCGTCGATCGTGCCGAGCTTGGTGCCGTTGCGGTCGAACGCCTTGCGGCCGATCAGGTTGCGCGGATCGATGTCGGTCTGCACGGGCCCTCCACTTGCTCGCAACTCATCCGTAAGCACTACAAAAGAGCAGATTGAGGAACGTGGCCACTCGAAGACGCGGGCGTTGACCCCGCTGGTAGTCTGGCAAGCGGCTGCTGACCCCGCGCGGGAGAGTCCTCCGGACACCATCCGGAGGCGCCGAAGGAGCAAATCCTCCCCGGAATCTCTCAGGCCCACGTACCGCACGGACGAGGTCACTCTGGAAAGCAGAGCGGGTGCCGACGGCGTCGACGGCTTCCGCTCTCACCGACGGTGAAAGCCGGCTGCCCGCGGGCGGCCGGTGAAGCTCTCAGGTTGAGATGACAGAGGGGGAGGCCGTCCGGGTACCCGCGCCGTGGTGACCCTCGAAGGTCGTGTCAGACCAGGAGGCCTCCGTAATGACCGCCCATCGCATTCCGCTCTCCGAGCTCGAGCAGGGAATCCCCTTCGAGCAGCGCCACATCGGGCCCGACCAGGAAGCGCGGGCCAAGATGCTCGCGCAGGTCGGATACGGCTCGCTCGACGAGCTCACCGCTGCCGCGGTCCCGGATGTGATCAAGAACGCCGACGCGCTGGAGCTGCCGGGCGCGCGCACCGAGGCCGAGGTGCTGGCCGAGCTGCGGTCGCAGGCCGACCGGAACCAGGTTCTCGACTCCATGATCGGGCTCGGGTACTACGGGACGTTCACGCCGCCCGTCATCCTGCGCAATGTGATGGAGAATCCGGCCTGGTACACGGCCTACACGCCGTACCAGCCCGAGATCTCCCAGGGGCGGCTCGAAGCCCTGCTGAACTTCCAGACGATGGTCGCCGACCTCACCGGGCTGCCGACCTCAGGTGCCTCGCTGCTCGACGAGGGCACCGCGGCCGCCGAGGCTCTGGCGCTGTGCCGGCGTATGGGCAAGAACAAGAAGGGTCTCTTCCTGGTCGACGCGGACACACTGCCGCAGACCATCGCCGTGATCCAGACCCGTGCCGAGCCGACCGGCGTGGAGGTCGTCGTCGCCGACCTCAGCGACGGCATTCCGGCCGAGATCGCCGGGCGTGAGATCAACGGCGTGCTGCTCCAGTACCCGGGCGCCTCCGGTGCCGTACGCGACATCAAGCCGGTCATCGAGCAGGCGCACGAGCTCGGCGCGCTCGTGACCGTCGCCGCTGATCTGCTCGCGCTCACGCTGCTGAAGTCCCCGGGTGAACTCGGTGCGGACATCGCGGTCGGTACGACGCAGCGCTTCGGTGTGCCGATGGGCTTCGGCGGGCCGCACGCCGGATACATGGCGGTGCGCGAGAAGTTCGCGCGCAGCCTGCCCGGGCGGCTCGTGGGTGTGTCCGTGGACGCCGACGGGAACAAGGCGTACCGGCTCGCCCTGCAGACGCGTGAGCAGCACATCCGCCGGGAGAAGGCGACCAGCAACATCTGCACCGCGCAGGTGCTGCTCGCCGTGATGGCCGGCATGTACGCCGTCTACCACGGGCCCGAGGGCCTGAAGACCATCGCGCGGCGCACCCACCGGTACGCCACGGTCCTCGCCGCCGGGCTGACGGCCGGCGGAGTCGAGGTCGTGCACGGTTCCTACTTCGACACGCTGACCGTCCGGGTGCCCGCACAGGCCGCTCAGATCGTCGCCGCGGCACGCGAGAACGGCGTCAACCTGCGGCTCGTGGACGCCGACCACGTGTCCATGGCCTGCGACGAGACCACGCTGCGGGCCCAACTGGGCGCCGTATGGAACGCGTTCGGGGTCGAGGGTGACATCGAGGCGCTCGACGCCGTGGCCGAGGAGACGCTTCCGGGCGCGCTGCTGCGGTCCGACGACTACCTGACGCACCCCGTGTTCCACCAGCACCGCTCCGAGACCGCGATGCTGCGCTACCTGCGTCGGCTCGCCGACCGCGACTACGCGCTCGACCGCGGGATGATCCCGCTGGGCTCCTGCACCATGAAGCTCAACGCGACCGTCGAGATGGAGCCGGTCACCTGGCCCGAGTTCGGGCAGCTGCACCCCTTCGCGCCCGCCGAGCAGGCGCAGGGCTATCTCACGCTCATCCGTGAGCTGGAGGATCGACTCGCCGAGGTCACCGGCTACGACAACGTGTCGCTGCAGCCCAACGCCGGGTCGCAGGGCGAGCTGGCCGGACTGCTCGCCGTACGCGGGTATCACCGGGCCAACGGTGACGAGCAGCGGACCGTGTGCCTGATTCCGTCGTCGGCGCACGGCACCAACGCCGCCAGTGCCGTCATGGCCGGGATGAAGGTCGTCGTCGTGAAGACCGCCGGGGACGGCGAGATCGACATCGAGGACCTGCGAGCGAAGATCGAGCAGCACCGGGACGAGCTGTCGGTGCTGATGATCACGTACCCGTCGACGCACGGGGTGTTCGAGGAGCATGTCGCCGACATCTGCGCGCAGGTGCACGAGGCGGGCGGGCAGGTGTACGTCGACGGCGCCAACCTCAACGCGCTGGTGGGGCTGGCCAAGCCGGGGCACTTCGGCGGGGACGTCTCCCACCTGAACCTGCACAAGACCTTCTGCATCCCGCACGGCGGCGGCGGTCCGGGTGTCGGCCCGGTGGGTGTGCGTGCGCACCTGGCGCCGTATCTGCCGAACCACCCGCTGCAGCCCGCGGCCGGTCCGGAAACGGGTGTCGGGCCGATCTCGGCCGCCCCCTGGGGCTCCGCGGGGATCCTGCCGATCTCGTGGGCGTACGTCCGGCTCATGGGCGGTGAGGGCCTCAAGCGGGCCACGCAGGTGGCGGTGCTCTCCGCGAACTACATCGCCAAGCGGCTGGAGCCGCACTACCCGGTGCTCTACACCGGTCCCGGCGGGCTGGTCGCGCACGAGTGCATCATCGACCTGCGGTCGCTGACCAAGGCGACCGGCGTGAGCGTCGACGACGTCGCGAAGCGGCTCATCGACTACGGGTTCCACGCGCCGACGATGTCCTTCCCGGTGGCCGGCACGCTGATGATCGAGCCGACCGAGTCCGAGGACCTGACCGAGCTCGACCGGTTCTGCGAGACGATGATCGCCATTCGTGCGGAGATCGAGAAGGTCGGAAAGGGCGAGTGGTCCGCGGACGACAACCCGCTGCGGAACGCGCCGCACACCGCCGGTGCGCTGGGCGGGGAGTGGGAGCACGCCTACACGCGCGAGGATGCCGTCTTCCCGGCCGGGGTGTCGGTCGCGGACAAGTACTGGCCGCCGGTGCGCCGTATCGACCAGGCCTTCGGTGACCGGAACCTCGTGTGCTCCTGCCCGCCGCTGGATGCGTACGAGGACTGACGGGCAGTACACATTCACACGTAGTACGTGATGAGGGCTCCGTCCGGCTGTTCGTCGGGCGGGGCCCTTGTACGTCATGTCGTCATGGCGTCGCGAGGGAGACCTCGGTCGACTTGATCAGGGCGACGACCGAAGCGCCGGGGGCCAGGGCGAGGTCCGTGACGGGGTCCCTGGTGATCACGGCGGTCAGGTCGCCGCCCTCGACGGCGACCTTGACGGAGGCCATCGCGCCGCCGGTCGCGATGTCCCGGACGGTACCCGGGAGCTGGTTGCGGATGGACACGCCGTCGACCCGGGCGGTGGCGAGGGACACCTCCGTCGACTTCACCAGGGCGCGTACGGCGGAACCCGTGGCGAGGCCGAGTTCCTCGGTGGCTTCCAGGGTGATCGCCGCGGTGAGGTCGCTGCCGCCGGTGAGGCGGATCCTGACCGTGGCCATGACTTCGCCGGGGGAGACGGAGGTGACGGTGCCGGGGAGCTGGTTGCGGATGCTCAGGCTCATGGAGAAGGCCTCGCTGGGGGTGGGGGAGTGTCTGTGGGTGGGGAGTGTGGGGCTGGGGAAGTCGGGGGTCCCCACCGTAGTCGGCTGTGGGGATTATGCCGGGTATGCGTGTGTCTGGGTTGCCTTGACCGTTGCCCAGACCGGTGCGCCGGGGTGCAGGTCGAGTTCGGCCGCGGCGACCGTCGTGAGGTCGGCCGCCAGGGGGAGTTCGCCGGCGAGGTCGGCGCGGATCTGGTCGCCGTGGGTCTCCAGGCCGGCCACTTCGCAGCGCCAGAGGTTGCGGGCGCTGGAGCCGGTGGGGCGGTCGCGGTAGAGGGTCACGGCGCCCGGGGGAAACGCGACGAAGACCGGTCCCGCGAGGTCCTCCGTGGTGGTGATGGCGGGGCCGGCGTCGAGACGGACCGTGTGGCCCTCGGCTTGGCCCTTGTAGAGGTTCAGGCCGACGAGTTGCGCGATGTAGTCCGTACGGGGGTGGCGGGCGATGTCGGCCGGTGTGCCCTCCTGGACCACCTGGCCGTGCTCGACGACCACCAGCCGGTCGGCCAGCACCATGGCGTCCAGCGGGTCGTGCGTGACCAGGACGGCGACGGCCTCGAACTCGGCCAGGTGGCGGCGGAGTTGGGCGCGTACCTCCAGGCGGGTGCGGGCGTCCAGGGCTGCCAGGGGTTCGTCCAGGAGGAGCAGGCGGGGGCGGGTGGCCAGGGCGCGGGCCAGGGCGACGCGCTGGGCCTGGCCGCCGGAGAGACGGCGGGGCTTGGCGCCGGCGTGGTCGGCGAGGCCCATGCGGTCCAGCCATTCGGCGGCCTGCGTGCGGGCCCCGGTCTTGGTCGCGCCCTGGCAGCGCGGGCCGAAGGCCACGTTGTCGAGGGCGGACAGGTGGGGGAAGAGCAGATAGTCCTGGAAGACGACGCCTACGGGGCGGGATTCGGGGGGCGTCCGGTCCAACTCGGTGCCGTCCAGGCGCAGGTGGCCGTCGGTGAGTGGGGTGAGGCCGGCGAGTGCGCGCAGGGCGGTGGTCTTGCCGGCGCCGTTCGGGCCGAGGAGGGCGAGGACGTCGCCGGGGGCGGCGGTGAGGGTGATGTCGAGGCGGAAGGTGTCGTGGTCGACGACGAGGTGGGCGTCGAGGCCTTCACCGCGGGTGTGTTCGGCGGTGGCGTCGGGTGGGGTGTCGTCGAGGTCGGTCATGGGGTGTGTGTCCTGTAGGGGGGGGTTGGCTGTGGCGGCTGGGGGGTGTTGTAGTGCGGGGCAGCGGCGGCCGGGGGTTTGGAGCGCGGGGCAGTGGGGGCTGGGGGCTGGGTCGGGGAAGGGTCTCGTATGTTCGTTGTGTGAACGGCGTTGGTGCTGGGCGGGGGTGGGTCGCGCTGCCCGGCGCTGACGGGGTGCCGCCTGCGCCCACCCGTGCCGCTCCAGCGGCACGACTGCCCGCAGCTTGACGGGGTGGGTGGGTGTGGTGCGGCTGTGCGCGGGTTGGCGGGGTTGGTGGTGGGTGTGGGACGAGTGCTCGCGGCTTGGCGGGGTGGGTGGGGGCGTGTGGACGGGGGTCATGATGTTGTCATCCAGCGGTCTCGGAGGCCTGCCAGGACCGCGATCGACACTGCCAGGAGGACCAGGCTGAGGGCGATCGCGGCTGCCGGGTCGTTCTGGAGGGCCAGGTACACCGCGAGCGGCATGGTCTGGGTTCGGCCGGGGAAGTTGCCCGCGAAGGTGATCGTCGCTCCGAACTCGCCCAGGGCTCGGGCCCAGGCCAGGACGGAGCCCGCGGCGATGCCGGGCATGATCAGTGGCAGCGTGACTCGGCGGAACGCGGTGAAGCGGGAGGCGCCGAGGGTGGTGGCCGCTTCCTCGTAGCGCGGGTCGGCGGCGCGCAGGGTGCCCTCGACGCTGATGACGAGGAACGGCATCGCCACGAAGGTCTCCGCCAGGATCACGCCGGCCGTGGTGAAGGGGAGGGTGATCCCGAACCAGGAGTCCAGCCACTGCCCGACCACTCCGTTGCGGCCGAGGGCGAGGAGCAGTGCCACGCCGCCGACCACCGGGGGCAGGACGAGGGGCAGGGTCACCAGGGCGCGGACCAGGCCGCGGCCGGGGAAGTCGGCGCGGGCCAGCAGCCAGGCCAGCGGGACGCCGATGACCAGGCTCAGCGCGGTCGCCGCGGTGGCGCACACCAGGGACAGGCGGAGGGCCTCCCAGACCTGGGCGCTGGTCAACTGCTCGGGGAGGCTGCGCCATGGAGCTCGTACGAGCAGGGCGAGCAGGGGGAGGAGCAGGAATGCCAGGCCTGCCAGGGCGGGGAGGAGGAGGGGCAGGGGCACGCCTCGGCCGGAGCCGATCCGAGTACGCTGACGCCGCCGACCACTGTCCAGGGTGACGGCCTCGGCTTTGTCGGGTCCTGTCATGGCTTGAGGAATCCGGCCTCGGTCAGGACCTTCTGGCCCTGCGCGGACTGAACCAGCTCGATGAAGGCCTTGGCCGCGCCGGGGTTGGGGGCGTTCTTGAGGAGGGCGATCGGGTAGTCGTTGATGGCCTTTGCCGACTCGGGGAAGTCCACGCCCTCCACCTTGTCACCCGCCGCCTTCACATCGGTCTTGTAGACGACGGCGGCGTCTGCCTCCTTCAACTCGACCTTCGTCAGGGCGCTCTTGACGTCCTGCTCGTAGGAGACGGGGGTGAGCTGGAGATTGCTGGCTTGAAGGGCCTTCTCGGCGGCCGAGCCGCACGGCACCGTCCTGTCGCACAGGACCACCTTCAGGCCGGACCTGGTGAGGTCCTTGAGCGTGGAGACCTTGTCGGGGTTGCCCGGCAGCGTGGCGATCTCCAGCTGGTTGCGGACGAAGGCGGCGGGGGTGCCGACCGCGTCCTTCTCGTCCGTCACGAGCGCCATGGTCGTGGGGCTCGCGGCGGCGAAGACGTCGGCCGGGGCGCCGCCCGTGATGCTCGCGGCGAGGCTGTCGCTGCCGGCGAAGCTGAAGGTGACCTTTGTGCCCGCGTGCTGCTTCTCGAACTCCTTGCCCAGGGTCGTGAAGCTCTCCTGGAGGGAGGCCGCGGCGAAGACGGTCACGGTGCCGGAGAGGTTCGCCGAGGAGCCGGACTTGTCGGCGTCGGAACCCGTGTCGGAGGACGAGCACCCGCTCAGCACCAGCAGCGCGGCGGCTCCCGCGCCGAGCGCCCGCAGGGGCAGGAGCGCCCGCAGGGACAGGAGGGTTCGTCGGGTCCGGAGGCTCCGGCCGGTCCAGCGGGTCCGTCGGATCCGGCGCACGGAACGGGTCATCTCGCGTCCACTCCCTGGGTCTGCCTGGCGAAGAGCCCGACGGACGGACCCTTCCGGTGCGCCGATCATACTTCCGCATGTGCGAGGCATAAGTCAGCTGGCGCATCGCATGAGCAGGGCGGATCGCGTACAGGGTGCGCATGTGCGTTCTACGGAAGTCGTGGCGATGAGTGTCGTCAGACCCGGTCGATATGTACGTTCGTCGACTTCACGCGGGCCGTCGCCTCCATGCCGACCTCCAGGCCGAGTTCCTCGACGGCTTCGCGGGTCAGCAGGGAGACGAGTCGGTGCGGGCCGGCCTGGATCTCGACCTGGGCGGCGACATCGCCGAGCTTGATCGCGGTGACGATGCCGGGGAAGGCGTTGCGGGCCGAGGTGTACGGCGTGTCCTCGTCGGTGCTGCCGGCTTTGGCCAGCTCCACCGAGAACGCGGCCAGGTCCCGGCCGTCGACGAGCCGCCGCCCGCTGTCGTCGCGGTGGGTCGCCACCCGGCCCGCGTCCGCCCAGCGGCGCGCGGTGTCGGGGCTCACGCCGAGCAGCCTTGCTGCCTGGCCGATTGTGTAGGACTGCATGCGGGTCACGATAGGCCGCGAACAGGCAGCCACGGATGCGGGGTTGGCCCGGAGGTGTAACGCGATATAGCGTTAGTTGTCGCCGTGGATCGGAGTGAGGGTATGTCGAACGAGCTCACGCGTACCGGTGCGTCGTCGCCCGAGCTGAGGGCCTCGCACGCGGACCGGGACCGGGTGGTGGACGTCCTGCGTATCGCCGCGGGGGACGGCAGGCTGACCGCCGACGAGCTCGACGAGCGCCTGGAGGCCGCCCTGACAGCGCGCACGATGGGCGAGCTGGCCGTTCTGACGACGGACCTGCCGACGGCCCTCGACGGGAGTGCGGTCGGCGGGCCCGGGGGCGAGGCCAAAGAGGTCGTCCGGATCGAGCAGAAGGGCGCCTCCGCGCGACGTGACGGGGCCTGGGCGGTGCCGCGGCGGATGGAGATCCACTCCGAGTGGGGCGAGGTGACGCTCGACTTCGCCGAGGCCGTGATCACGTACGACAGCCTGCGCATCGACCTCGACATGCGGGGCGGCGCCCTGCGGATCCTGACTCGGCCGGGCGTCGTGGTGGACACCGACTCCCTGGTGACGCACTACGCCCAGGTCAAGAAGCGGCGGGCGGCCGAGTCGGACGCCGCGGTGGTGCTGCGCTTGGAAGTGGCCGGCGAGCTGAGCTTCGGGCAGGTCGTGGTGCGTCCGCCGCGGCGCCTGTTCGGCAGGTAGCCGCGTCCGGAAGCGGCCGCGTCGGAGCTCAGCCGGTGTGGACGCGCGGCCGGCGGGGCCGGTCCGGTTCCGCCTCGCGCAGGACCTCCCGGGTCACCGGCGCGACCTCGCCCTGGCCGAAGAGGAGGAAGCGCAGGAAGTTGGCGAAGGGGCTGCCCTCGGTCCACTCGAAGTAGATGTGCGGGGTGCAGCCGGTCGAGTCGCGGACGTGGAGGAGCAGGGCGGCCAGGGCGTTCGGGATGGAGGAGGACTCCAGGGTCAGGACGCGGTAGCGGTCGTGCAGGACCTCGCCGCGCACGGTCAGACTCGCCTCGAACTCGGAGGGGTCCAGGACCGTGACCTCGACGAAGACGAAGTCCTCCCCGGGTATGTCGTTGTCCTCCCGGATCTGCTCGATCTTGTCCCGGTACTCGGCCTTGTCCCGCTGGTCGGGCTCGTTGGCGATGAACCGGATCTTGCGGCTGGACATGTCCCGGATGAAACGTTCCGCCATGTCGTCGAGCGTCACGCTGGTCACGCGCAGCTCGAAGGCGCGGGCCAGTCGGGACAGCAGGGAGACCAGGATGATGCCGGCGATGAAGCAGGCGCCGATCTTCACACCGTCGGGGCGCTCGATGACGTTCAGGACGGTCGTGTAGAGGAAGACGGCCGAGATGACCGCGAAGGCGATGGTCCAGTTCCGCTGCCCGGCCTTGCGGGCGGCGATCGTCACCGCGATGGCCGCCGAGGAGATGAGGACCAGGACGCCGGTGGCGTAGGCGCCGCCCTGCGCGTCGACGTCGGCGTCGAAGATCCAGGTGACCAGGAAGCCGATCAGGGTGAAGACGATGACCATCGGGCGTACCGCGCGGGCCCAGTGCGGGGCCATGCCGTAGCGGGGCAGGTAGCGGGGCATCAGGTTGAGCAGGCCGGCCATCGCGGAGGCTCCGGCGAACCAGAGGATGGCGATGGTCGAGACGTCGTAGACCGTGCCGAAGGTGCTGCCCAGATAGTCGTGTGCCAGGTACGCCAGTGCGCGTCCGTTGGCCTGGCCGCCCGACTCGAACTCCTTCTCCGGGATCAGCAGCGTGGTGATGAAGCTCGTGGCGATCAGGAAGACGCTCATGATCAGGGCGGCGGTGGTGAGTAGCTTCTTCGTGTCGCGGATCCGGCCGGTCGGCTGCTCGTCCGTGTCGCCCGGGTCGCCCTGGACGTGCGGCATGACCGCGACGCCGGTCTCGAAGCCGGAGAGGCCGAGGGCGAGCTTGGGGAAGACCAGCAGGGCCACGCCGACCATGGCGAAGACGTTGCCGTGTTCGGCGGTGAGGGCGCTGGACCAGTCGGTGATCACGTGGCCGGCCGTGATGACGTGCCACAGGCCGACGACCACGACGACGAGGTTCAGGGTGAGGTAGACGCCGACCAGGACGACCGCGATGCCGATCGCCTCCAGGAAGCCCTTGAGGAACACCGCGCCGAGCAGCGCCACGAGGATCAGAGTGACGATCAGCTGCTTGTCGTGCAGGACGCCGGTGAGGTGCGGGTTCTCGATCAGGTGGGTCGAGGCGTCCGCCGCCGACAGGGTGATGGTGATCAGGAAGTCGGTCGCGGCGAAGCCGAGCAGTGTCAGGACGAACAGTTTGCCCTTCCAGAAGGACAGCAGCCGTTCCAGCATCGCGATCGAGCCCTCGCCCCGGGGGCTCTCCTCGGCCACGCGCCGGTACACGGGCAGGGCGCCGGCGAGAGTGACGATCACGAGCACGATGGTTGCCACGGGGGAGAGCAGGCCGGCCGCGAGGGCCGCGATGCCCGGCTGGTAGCCGAGGGTCGAGAAGTAGTCGACGCCGGTCAGACACATGACCCTCCACCAGCGTTGCCCCTTGTGCGCGGGTTCCGGTGTGGCGTGCGGGCCTTGAGGGCCGCCGCCCTTGCCCATGTCGGACAGGCCTTCCAGCATCCAGGAGCGCACGCGGCTGGGCGGGGGGTGTTCGGTGGTGGCCATCGGGCGTGCTCCTGAGGTACGGCTCAGCGTGTGGATCCGGCCATCACGCGTACGGCGCGATCAGCGTAAGCGGAGAGTGATGCCAGGGCCCACGGATGCGGGGGGTGAGCGCGTCAAGCTTCCGTTAAGACTGGCCATGGGGAGGTCAGTGACGCATCACGGAGGAGCCGGGGAAGCCTTTCGGGGCGGTTAGGGCACGTTTGGGGAGGTGATGGCCCCTCAGCCAAGGCGGACACTCAGTGTCATCCCGATGCAGTGATCTGCCGCGTGCCATTCCGGCTTTCCCGCCTCGGCGGCAGCTGCCGTAACAGACCCGTCGAGGGCGTGCCGACTGCCGTAAGGGACCCGTCAACGGTGGCCGAATCCTGTCGCCGAGGCTGTCTCCTCCAGCGGATCCAGGGCGTCCTGCCCTTGTCGCTCGGCTTCCAGGGGATCGACCCGGACCAGGCCTTCAACACCATCGCGGTGGCGGTGGCTCTCGTACGCGGGTTCACTCGCTCGCGCACCGGTGTACTCGGCAACTTCTGGGCGGACATGGTGCGGGGGTCGTACGCAGGCGGGCGGCAAGCTCGTCGCGATGACCGGTGGCGGCACCAGTGACGCGCCCGTGCCGGCCCAGGCGGACGCCGGCGTGGCGAAGAAGCACGGGGACGTCGGCCGCCAAGGAGGCCGGTCCTGGCGGGCTGCAAAGAGCGGCGGCCGCGAGCACCGTCAGCGCCCAGTCAGCGCCCCGTCAGTTTCCGTCGACCCTCCGTCAGGAATCCGTCACCGGACGGCGTGAGCGGCGGATGCGGCCATGACGTCGGTGTGAGCCCCGGTGCGCCTCCCTGCATCCGGGGCCGCCGCACGTATCGGGCACTCGCGAGAGGTGCTTCCGCGGCCGCTGGTTCGACACCGTGCGGCGTGCTCGTTGTCTTGCCCGTCTCTCGGAGTCCACTTACAGTGCAGCTCCGTAACGTTCGCCAGATCATCCGAAAGTTTCGCCCCCACTGCGACGCTCGAAGGGACTGCCGCGCATGCGGACGTACGACAATCCAGTGATCGGTGGCTTTCATCCCGATCCCAGTGTGTGCCGGGTCGGCGAGGACTACTACCTCGTGTGCTCGAGCTTCGAGTACTTCCCCGGTGTCCCGCTCTTCCACAGCCGTGACCTCGTGCACTGGCGCCAGATCGGCAACGTCCTCGACCGGCCCGGGCAGTTGGAGCTGCCCGACGACACGGTGGCCTCCGGCGGGATCTACGCCCCGACGCTCCGCCACCACGACGGCCGCTTCTACATGATCACGACGAACGTCTGTGGCGGCGGCAACTTCCTTGTCACCGCCGACCGTCCCGAAGGGCCGTGGTCCGACCCCGTGTGGATCGACCTGCCGGGGATCGACCCCGACCTGGCCTGGGACGACGACGGAAACTGCTGGTGCGCGGTCTCCGGTGTCCGGGTCGCGCGCATCGACCCGGTGACGGGCAAGGTGCTGGAGGGGCCGGTGCCGGTCTGGTCCGGGACGGGACTGCAGCATCCCGAGGCGCCACACCTCTACCGGATCGGCGACTGGTGGTACCTCATGCTGGCCGAGGGCGGCACCGCGCACGGCCACAGTGTCTCGATCGCCCGTGCCCGCGACCCGCGCGGCCCCTACGAGCCGGCGCCGGCCAACCCGGTGCTCTCCCACAGCGGCACCGACCTGCCCGTCCAGTCCACCGGCCACGCCGACCTGGTCCAAGCGCCCGACGGCAGCTGGTGGATGATGCTGCTGGCCACACGCCCCCGCGGCTTCTTCCCGGCCTTCCACGTGCTGGGCCGGGAGACGTTCCTGACCCCGGTGGAGTGGGTGGACGGCTGGCCCCAAGTCGGCCCCGTGCGCGAACGCCATCCGGCGCCGGCCGCCTGGCACCCCCTCGAACTCGCCCCGGAGCGGGACGACTTCGACGCCGGACACCTGGCGCCGTACTGGATCTCCCCGCGCAGCAGGCGGGAGGGGACCTGGTCGCTGGGCGAGCGGCCGGGGTGGCTGACCCTGCACGCGACGGGGGACAGCCTCGACCGGCCGGGCCACACCTTCGTCGGACGCCGCCAGCAGCACCCTCAGTGCCGGGTGACGGCCCGTCTGGACCCTAAAAACGCCCGCGCGGGCCTGTCCGTTCGCCTGGACGAGGCCCACCACTACGACGTCGAGGTCGCCGGGGGAGAGGTGAGTGTCGTCGCCCGGATCGGTCCGGTACGGCAGTGTCTCGCCCGTCGGGCCGTGCCGTCGGGGCCGGTCACACTGGTCGTCGAGGTGCGTACGGCCTCCCCCGTGCCGCCGACCGTCACGAGCTCCCGGGAACAGGCCCCGGGAGTCAGGCCCGGCGGTCCCGACACGGTCGTCCTCTCGGTCGAAGGCGGTGAACCGCTGGCCGAACTCGACGGCCGTTACCTGTCCACAGAGGTCGCCGGCGGCTTCACCGGCCGGGTGATCGGCATGTACGTCACCGAGGGCAGCGCGTCCTTCGACTGGTTCGCCTACACGCCGTCGGGCTCCTGAAGCAGCGGCTTTCCGGAACAAGTCGAGGACGACTTCCCTCAACATTCCCCGCGTACAAGGGGTTGCCACCGTTTGGGAGCTGTCTCTAGGGTGCGGCAACAACGAACCTTTCTGGATCAACTCCGAAACTTTCGGTCCAGTGGACAGGCGTGGACGCGCCGTCCCGTACCCAAGGAGCGCAACATGGGTGACCCGGCACTGTCCCGACGCGGCTTCCTGGCGGCGTCCGCCGCGGCCGGGCTGAGCATGACGGCACTGAGCGGCTGCGGCGGCGACTCGGACGGAGGCTCGTCCGGAACGACCACGATCGAGTGGTGGAACATCTCCACCACCGAGCCCACGAAGGGTGTCTGGGCCGCACTGGCCAAGAAGTTCGAGGCCCAGAACCCCAAGGTCAAGGTGAAGATCGTCCAGCTGGAGAACGACGCCTACAAGTCGAAGATGACGGCGCTGACCGCCTCCGGGAAGCTCCCGGACATCTTCCACACCTGGGGCGGCGGAGTCCTGAAGCAGCAGGTCGACGCGGGGCTCGTCGAGGACCTCACGGACCGCACCAAGCCGTGGGCCGACGGGCTGCTGTCGGTCGCCAAGGAGCCGTACCTGCTCGACGAGAAGGCCTACGGCATCCCGTTCGACATCGGCATGATCGGCTTCTGGTACAACAAGGCGCTGTTCAAGCAGGCCGGCATCAGCACGCCCCCCACCACCTGGAGCGGCTTCCTCGACGCCGTGGGCAAGCTGAAGGCCAAGGGCATCACCCCCCTCGCCCTCGCGGGCAAGGAGAAGTGGCCCGGCATGTACTACTGGGCGTACCTCGCGATGCGCACGGCGGGCGCCGACGCCCTGCAGAAGGCCAACGACGACAAGGACTTCACCAGCGCCGAGTTCGTCCAGGCCGGGCAGCACCTCAAGGACCTGGTCGATCTCCAGCCGTTCCAGAAGGGCTTCCTCGGCGCCGCCTACTCCACCCCCACCGGGCAGGCCGCCGCGGTCGGCAACGGCAAGGCCGCGATGGAACTCATGGGCCAGTGGGCGCCGGTCGTCCAGGCGGACGCCGGCAAGGGACTCGGCGACGACCTCGGCTTCTTCCCGTTCCCCGCGGTCGAGGGCGGCAAGGGAGCCATCACCGAGGTGTTCGGCGGGGGCGGCGGACACGCGCTGCGCCAGGGTGCGCCGCAGGCGGCCGTCGACTTCCTGAAGTTCTTCGCCTCCGAGAGCACCGACCTGGAACTCGTCAAGAAGACCGGCGTCCTCCCGGTGGTTCCGAGCGCCGAGAGCGCCATCGCCGACCCCAACATCAAGGCCGTACAGGCGCAGCTGAAGGGGGCCACCGGCTTCCAGCTCTACCTCGACCAGGCGTACGCACCCGCTCTCGGCCAGGAGGTCAACGACAGCGTCGCGGCGCTCATCGCCGGCTCCAAGTCCCCCGAGCAGGTCACCGAGTCGATCACCAAGGTCGCGAAGGAAGAGCAGTAGCCGGCGATGACCTCCACGTTCCTTCCGGACAAACGAACCGGCCCCGACACCGACGTCCCGCCCCCGGCCGCAGGCAAGGCCCGGGGGCGGGCCCGGCGCCGCACGCTCAACTGGTTCACCGCGGTCGGGTTCCAGCTGCCGGCCCTGGTGCTGTTCGGCGTACTGGTACTGCTGCCGATCCTGTTCGCCCTGTACGCCGCGTTCTTCCGCTGGGGCGGCTTCGGCATGCCCTCCGACTACATCGGCGTCGACAACTTCACCAGGCTCTTCGACGATCCGGTCTTCCTCGGCGACCTGTGGCGCTGCCTCGTCCTGGTCCTGCTGTCGCTCGCCCTCCAGTTGCCGTTCGCGCTCGCGATGGCCGTCCTGCTCAACCAGAAGGTGCGCGGCCGGGCCGTGTACCGGATGTTGTTCTTCGCGCCGTACGTGCTGTCCGAGGCCATCACCGGTGTGCTGTTCAGCATGATCTTCGCGCCGGACGACGGACTCGCCGACCGGCTGCTGGGCGGGATCGGCCTGGACGGGCTGGGCGGGGAGTGGTTCGCCGATCCCTCCACCGTCATGGCGACCCTGTTCCTCGTCATGACCTGGAAGTACTTCGGCTTCCACATGATGCTCTACCTCGCCGGACTCCAGTCCATCCCCCGTGAGTTGACCGAGGCGGCGCTCATCGACGGTGCGAACGCCTGGCAGCGGTTCCGCAACGTCACCCTGCCGCTGCTCGCGCCGACGCTGCGGATCAGCGTCTTCCTGTCCGTCATCGGCTCCATCCAGCTCTTCGACCTGGTGTGGGTGACCACCGCGGGCGGCCCCGACCACCACTCCGAGACCATGGCCGTGACCATGTTCCAGTACGGCTTCAAGCGCTATCAGGTCGGATACGCCAGCGCGATCAGCGTGGTCATGTTCGGCATCAGCCTCGTCTTCGCCCTCGCCTACCAGCGGTTCGTGCTCCGCCGCGACCTCGAAGGAGCGACCACGACGATGAGAGGAGGCGGGAAGTGACGATCACGGAGAAAACAACGGCTGCTCAGACAGCAAGGGCCGCTCAGAAATCCCGTAGCAGGTCACTGCCGGTGCACGTCGTTCTCGTCGTCGTCGGCGCGGTGATGGTCGTGCCGCTGGTCTACGCGATGGTCTCCGGCTTCAAGACCACCGACGAGCTCTCCCGCAACCCCGTCGGGCTGCCCGACTCATGGGTGATCTCCAACTACACCGACATCCTCGGCTCGGGCGCCTTCTGGCAGTTGCTCGGCAGCAGCACGCTGATCGCGGTGGGGACGACCGTCATCGTCGTCGCGGCCTCGGCGCTCGCCGCTTTCTCCTTCGCCCGGTTCGCCTTCCGCGGGCGGGAAGTGCTGTTCACCCTGTTCACGATGGGGCTGATGTTCCCCTTCGCGGTGGCGGCCCTGCCGCTGTTCCTGCTGCTGCGCTCCATGGGCCTGCTGGACAACCCACTCGGTGTGATCCTCCCGCAGGCCGCGTTCGGACTGCCGATGACGATCATCATCCTGCGCGGCTTCTTCCGGCAGATCCCGGGGGAGTTGGAGGAGGCGGCCACACTCGACGGGTGCACCCCGTTCGGGTTCTTCTGGCGGGTGCTGCTGCCCATGGCGCGGCCGGCGCTCGGCACGGTGTCGGTCCTCGCCGTCGTCACCAGCTGGAACAACTTCTTCCTGCCGCTGCTGGTGTTCACCGAGTCCACCTGGTGGACCATCCCGATCGGCGTCCAGCAGTTCCAGGGCCAGTACTCCGCGGACACCGCCAAGGTCTTCGCCTACCTGGTGCTCGCCATGGTCCCCGCCCTCGCCTTCTACTCGGTCGCCGAGCGCCAGCTCGTCGGCGGCCTGACCGCCGGCGCGACGAAGGGATGACGCACGCCGACGGCAGTACGGCTCACCCACACAATCGCACGTGAGGAGTCGCACCATGCGTACTACGACCACCCGCTCCCGTACCCGGCTCAGACTCGCCGGAGCGCTCGCCGCCGTCCTGGTCGGCGCGGGGATCGCCACCGGCCCGACCGCCCAAGCGGAAGGGAAGTCTCCGACCCTGGCCGACCTCGCCCAGCGCCACGGCCGGTACTACGGGAGCGCCACCGACAATCCCGAGCTCGTCGACGAACCGTACAAGGCGATCCTCGGCAGCGAGTTCGACCAGATCACGCCGGGCAACGGCATGAAGTGGTATGCCACCGAGCCCCAGCAGGGCGTCTTCGACTGGTCCAAGGGTGACGAGATCGTGAACCTCGCCCGTGCCAACCACCAGAAGGTGCGCGGACACACGCTGGTGTGGCACAGCCAGCTGCCGGACTGGCTCACCGGCCGCGACTGGACGGCCACCGAGCTGAGGGCCGTACTGAAGAAGCACATCCAGGCGGAGGTGCGGCACTACAAGGGCAAGATCTACGCCTGGGACGTCGTCAACGAGGCGTTCAACGAGGACGGCACCTACCGCGAGACGATCTTTTACAAGACGCTCGGCCCCGGATACATCGCCGACGCGCTGCGCTGGGCCCACCAGGCCGACCCGAAGGCCAAGCTCTACCTCAACGACTACAACGTCGAGACCATCGGCCCGAAGAGCGACGCCTACTACAAGCTGGCCAAGGAGCTCAAGGCACAGGGCGTGCCGCTCCACGGCTTCGGACTCCAGGCCCACCTGGCGCTCCAGTACGGCTATCCGACCACGTTGGAGGACAACCTCCGCCGCTTCTCCCGGCTCGGCCTGGACACCGCACTCACCGAGGTGGACGTCCGTATGTACCTGCCCGCCGACGAGGCGAAGCTGGCCACGCAGGCCGAGTGGTACCGGGACCTGACCGAGGCCTGCCTCGCGGTGCGCCGGTGTGTCGGAATCACTCTCTGGGACTACACGGACAAGTACTCATGGATCCCCGCCTTCTTCGAGGGCGAGGGCGCGGCGCTGCCGTGGGACGAGCAACTGGCCCCGAAGCCCGCCTACTTCGCGATCCGGGAGGCGCTGAAGTAGGCACCCGTCGCTCCGGCGTCCGCGAGGGGGCGCCGGAGCGACACCCCGTTCCCGGGCACCCGCGAGGGGGGTGCCCGGGAACGCCCGTGCCTAGGCCCGGGCCGGCGGTGCCGTGCTCGCCCTCACCACCAGGTCCGTGCCCAGTTCGACCCGCGGGGAGTCCGGCTGTTCGTCGCGGGCCAGGCGCAGGACCGTGCGGACGGCCAGCTTGCCCATCTCGGCGAGGGGCTGGCGGATCGTGGTGAGGGGCGGGGCCGACCAGCGGACTTCCGGAAGGTCGTCGAAACCGACCACGCTCATGTCCTCCGGGACGCGCAGGCCGCGCCGGCGCAGTGCCTCGATCGCGCCGAGTGCCATCTGGTCGCTGGCCGCGAACACGGCGGTCGGCGGTTCGGGGAGGTCGAGGAGGGTGTTGCAGCCGGCGAAGCCGGATTCCGGGTGGAAGTCGCCGGGCGCGACGAGGGAGTCGTCCAGCGCGAGGCCGGCACCCTCCAGGGCCGCGCGGTAGCCGTCGAAGCGGGCCCGGGAGCACAGCAGTCGGGGAGGGCCCGCGATCAGGCCGATTCTGCGGTGGCCCAGCGACAGCAGGTGCTCGGTGGCCGCCATGCCGCCCGCCCAGTTGGCGGCGCCGACCGTGGGGACGTCGAGGGCGGGGGAGCCGGCCGGGTCGACGACCACCAGCGGGACGCCGAGGATCCGCAGCTCGTCGTGCAGCACCGGCTCCAGCACCGAGGTGACCAGGATGACGCCGTCGGAGGCGCGCGCCCGCAGGTTGCGCATCCATTCGCGGGCGTCGCCCGTGCGTCCGTGGATCGCCGACACGACCGTGCCCACGCCGGCCGCGTGGGCGACCTCCTCCACGCCTCGGATGATCTCCACGGCCCAGGGGCTGTCGAGGTCGTTGAAGACGAGGTCGAGCAGGGCGGCGCGGGTGCCGGGGGCCGCGGGCCGCTTGCGGTAGCCGTGCCGTTGCAGCAGGTCCTCGACCCGGGCCCGGGTCTTCGGCGAGACGTCGGACCGGCCGTTGACGACCCGGGACACGGTCGGCACCGAGACCCCGGCCCGCCGGGCGATCTCCGTGATCGTGACCTTGCCCCCGGGCTCGGGCGCCGTCTCGGCGTCGGCCTCGCGTGCTGCCACTTCCCCACCTCCGTACCCGACTGACTGACCTTCTGACCTTCTGACCTTCGAAACTTCCAGGAGTCTTCCGGAAAGCGGGTCGTCGTGGGAAGAGGCCACGCCCGGAAGGTCCGAGGGACCGCATGACATACGAGGGGTCGCATCCGACACGGGGGGCTACAGGGAGTGACGGTCCCCGGACATGCGTCGGGGCCGGTGCGCAGTCGGCGCTGCGAGCCGGCCCCTCAGATACTCCGGGCGGTGTGGTGGGCCGCCCGGTGGCGCCTCAGGCGGCGGTCATCACCTGGGCGGTGGCCAGCGGGCGGTGCGGGGCGATGACCCGTCCGTCCGGCAGGAGTTCACCGGTGTCCTCGAAGAGCAGAACGCCGTTGCACAGCAGGCTCCATCCCTGTTCCGGGTGGTGCGCCAGGAGGCGCGCGGATTCCCGGTCGGGGGAGTCGGCTGTCGGACACGGTGTCTGGTGCTGGCACATGGGTGGGATCTTTCGCTCTGTCGTGCTGGGTGGGATGGATGTCGTGTCTGTCCCGCGGCTTGAAGCGTCGTTCATGGCCGGCCCCCGTTGTGATAAGTCGGACGGAACCCAGTGTTGCCCCACGGACGTCAATCCGCAGGTATTTCGCAGCACCGCTTCTCACAGGTTCATGACGCATCACCCGCGCGGACGGTTCATTCCAACTGCACTGTCACTTCGGATGGTTCGCGGTGGTCGGATGGGGCTAGTCCGGACGGGTAGGAGGCCACGTCCGGCTCGTACGAGCCATAAAGTGCTCGTACGAGCGAAACGGTCGGCGGGAATCCGCGCGCGGCGCCGGGAATCTCCGTACGAGCGTAAGAGTGCCGAATACGGCGTCGTACCCCGCCACCCGGAATTCGGGAACGGGGTACGAAGATCGCGCTGCTGAGCGCTGTCGGAGCGCTGTCGGAGCGCTGCTGAGAACGTCAGGCCGATGAGCTCAACAGCGGTGCCGGAGTCGCCCGATGGGTGAGCACGGGCAGCAGGTCGGCCACCCGGTGCGGACGGTGCGCGGCGATACCGGGCGGTGCCGGCGCCAGCGGGACGAGCAGGTCGGTGGCGGCGGGCCGGCCGTCGGCGCCGTCCGCGGCGCAGTCGCCGTGCAGCCAGAGGGTGAGCATGTAGAGACGGGGGATCGACAGCAGGCGCGGCTGGCAGGGCTGCGTCATGGTCTCCGCCTGACGCAGCGCGAGTTCGGTGGAGGCGATGTAGGGACCCTCGAAGAAGTGGGAGAACGCCCAGCCGTCGGGGGTCAGCATGGTCTCCGCCGCGGCCACCGCACGGTCGCCGCAGCGGATCAGGAAGCGCCAGCCGGACAGCCGGGTGACGGGGACGCCCGAGGCGTCGACGCCGTCCAGGACGTGTACCGGCAGGGGGAGTTCTGGCGTGACGGGGCCCTGGGCACGCAGCAAGGAGGGAGTTCGGGCCTCGCGGACCGCGGTGGGAGAACCGAGCGCGGTGAGGACGGAGCGAAGTGCGGGCGCGGGAGCCGGTGGGACATGCAGCGGCATGGTGGGTCGCCTCTCGTTCGACAGGCACAGTGGCGCGAGGGAGGGCTGGGCGGACGGCGCTGTCAGCTCACGTGGTCAGAGAGGCGGGGGCCGTGGTCCGGGTGACCAGGGATGTACGCGAGGCCTGCCGTACGTCACCTGGCGGCTGGATCGAGGGCCGCGGGCGCCAGCCTTCTGCCTTGTTCGCGGAGTTTATACGACTCATGTTCAGACGGTGTTTCGTCTAGCCGTTTCCGGTGAGGAGAACAAGGGTCCATTCGGTCGGCGATTCGCGGGAATCATCCCGATTCCGGGCGGGCCGCACGGCGATGACCTCGGAAAACAGCCGAAGGGCGGACGGCCCATTCTTGTCGGCGTTTTTCACGAGTTCCTTGGGGCACTCGAATCTGCACAGTGCACCATGCCCGGCGAATGTGCCGCCGGTCATGTCCGACAGCGTAGCGGCTGCAGGGTCCGGGCGGGACGTTATCGATCGTCTCGGCTGGGCATCATCCCACGTGACCCGGACACCGGCGGCCGGTCCCCGGCCCGCCCATGCGAGGAGGGACGCTTCGATGGGGGAGAAGGTCGTGGCAGGTCAGTTCGACCTCTCCGATCGCCAGCGCTATCGCGACAAGCTCCGGCGGAACCTGACGGGGCTGGAGCGACTCCTGGCCGAGAAGCGGTTCGACCGTCCGAAGAATCTCATGGGGCTGGAGATCGAACTGAATCTCACCGGCGCCGACGGTATGCCGAAAATGCTCAATGCGCAGGTCCTTGAACGCATCGCAAGCCGAGATTTCCAAACAGAACTCGCCATGTTCAACCTGGAAGTCAACATTGCCCCACATCGGCTGGGCGGGCGGGTATTCGATCGCCTCGCGGAGGAACTCCGCACCTCGCTGGCATATGCCGACCGGAAAGCGGGCGAGCTCGACGCGGGAATCGTGATGATCGGCATTCTGCCGACCCTCGACCGGGACGACCTGGTCTCCTCCAACCTCTCCGACGTCGACCGCTACGCCCTGCTCAACGACCAGATCGTCGCCGCCCGCGGCGAGGACTTCGCGCTCGACATCGACGGTGTGGAGCGTCTGCGCTGCACCTCGAAGTCGATCGCGCCCGAAGCGGCCTGCACCTCGGTGCAGCTCCACCTCCAGGTCACCCCGGGCCGCTTCGCCGACGTGTGGAACGCCGCCCAGGCCGTCGCCGCCGCCCAGATAGCCGTCGGGGCGAACTCGCCGTTCCTGTTCGGCCGCGAACTGTGGCGCGAATCCCGGCCGCCGCTGTTCCAGCAGTCCACCGACACCCGCCCGCCCGAACTCCAGGCCCAGGGAGTGCGCCCGCGCACCTGGTTCGGCGAGCGGTGGATCTCCTCCGCGTACGACCTCTTCGAGGAGAACCTGCGCTACTACCCGGCCCTGCTGCCCATCTGCGACGAGGAGGACCCCTTGGAGGTCCTCGACGCGGGCGGCATCCCGAAGCTCGCCGAGCTCGTCCTGCACAACGGCACCGTCTACCGCTGGAACCGCCCGGTCTACGGCATCGCCGACGGCGTCCCGCACCTGCGCGTCGAGAACCGCGTGCTGCCCGCCGGCCCCACCATCACCGACGTCATCGCGAACGCGGCCTTCTACTACGGCCTCGTCCGCGCCCTCGCCGAGGAGTCGCGGCCGGTGTGGAGCCGCCTGCCGTTCGAGGCGGCCGCCGCCAACTTCGACGCCGCGTGCCGGCATGGCATCGACGCCCGCCTCGTCTGGCCCCGGCGCGGCCGGTACGGCGGCACCACCGAGGTCGACG
Source organism: Streptomyces sp. a15 (assembly GCF_059026085.1). NCBI lineage: Bacteria > Bacillati > Actinomycetota > Actinomycetes > Kitasatosporales > Streptomycetaceae > Streptomyces > Streptomyces sp. A15. Next base: position 32,506 of record NZ_JBWLKM010000081.1, read on the forward strand.
CCGTCAGCCTCGTACGCGACGAACTGCTGCCGCTGGCCGAGGCCGGCCTGGACGCGTGGGGCGTCGAACCCGCCGACCGGGACTTCTACCTCGGCGTCATCGAGGAGCGGTGCCGGCGCCGGGTCAACGGCGCGTCCTGGCAGTCCGCGACCTTCCACCGGGCCCTGGAGACCGGCCTGTCCCGGGAGGCCGCGCTGGCCGCGACGACCCGGCGGTACCGCGAACTGATGCACAAGGGCGAGCCGGTGCACACCTGGCCGGTGGGGCTGCCGGAGCCGGTGCTGCTGGGCTGAGCGAGCGGGGCCCTCAGCCGGCGCCCTGCGCCCCCGCCGCCACGATCGCCTTCAGGATCACCGAGTGGATCTGGGACGGGTCGCTGACTTCGTGCCCTGAGCCGCCGGTCACCGCGGCGATCTGCCGGGCCTCCGCGCGGTCGGCGTCGGGCCCGACGGCGATCATGATGAGGGGGACCGGTCGCTCGGGGTTGGTGAGCCTCTCCAGCTGGGTGATGAGCTCGGCGCGCGAGATGCTGCCGGGGTCCTGGTTCACGCCGTCCGTGAGCACGACCAGTGCGTTGAACTTTCCCTTGACGTAGGAGGACGTCGCCGCCTTGTACGCGGCGAGCGTGGTGTCGTACAGGCCGGTGGCGCCGTCCGGCACCGGCGTCAGGCCGCTGAACGCCGCCGAGAGCCGCTCCCGCTGGGTGCCGGTGCCCGCCCGGTCGCCGAGGCGCTCGGTCGGTACGAGGACGCGGTAGTCCTTGTCGCCGTCCAGCTTCGTGGAGAAGTCCCACAGCCCGATCTCGTCCTCGGGCGTGAACGTGGCGAGGGCCTGCAGCAGGGATGCCTTCGTGACGTCCATCCGCGACCGGTCCGTGCCCGGGACGGTGTCCGACATGGAGGAGGAGGCGTCCACGACCGTGGTGAGTCGGGCGCTCTGCACCGTGATCGTCCACGTGCCGAGCGCCTCCTGGAGCGCGACCTGCGAGGCCGGCTCGGCGGCGGGCTCCCCGTACGGCTGCGCGGTGCTGCCGCCGGCTCCCGCGACCAGCTTCTTCGACACCGCTTCGTCCGAGGTCCGGAAGCCGTGCTGCTCCAGCAGCCGCAGCTGCTCCGGCTGCCGCAGGTAGGTCATGAACCGGATCGCGGCCCGGCTCTGGTCGGTCGTCAGCCCCTGGTCGACCAGCGTGTACGGGTAGTCGAGCCGGGGAGAGCCGTCCTCGGGGTAGAAGAAGTCCAGGCTGCCGCCGCTGTCGGCCGACGCGTTGTGGGCGAACGCGGCCTGCTCGGACACGATCAGCGCCTGGTTGCGCTTCGGGTTGCCCTGCTCGGCCCCCGAGGAGTCGCGCGGCAGCGTGTCCAGGATCTGCCCGTCACTGTCGGAGGTGCGCTGCGAGAGCGCCTTCATCATGGCCGCGGCCTGTGTCTGACCGCCCTCGGCCGCAGAGGCGGCGGTGCTCAGCCGGGTGAGAGCGAGCAGGCCGGTCGCACTGCGCGCGGGGTCGGCGGCCCCCAGCTTGAGCGAATCGTCCTGAAGGGTCGCGCCGGCCAGCTCGATCCAGTCGTACGTCTTCTTCGGCCACCCCAGCGACTTCGCCGCCGCCGGCACCATCGCCACCCCCACCGGCGTGGAGGCGACCCTGCCCACGGGGGACACCTCCGGCGCCCCGCCGTCCGCCTTGAGCCGCTGGACCCACAGGTCCGAGTCCGGCACCCACACCTGTACGTCGGTCCGGTCGCCGGCCAGCAGGGTGTCCGTGACCTTGTACGCGTCGCGCGCGGTCACCGCGACGGCGACGCAGCGTCCGTCGGAGGTCAGGTCGTCGTCACGGGCCCGCTTCGCCGCGGCCGTGAGGGCGGGCGCCAGGTCCGGGGAGGCGGCGAGCTTCAGCCGTACCGGGTTCTCCTGGCAGGAGTCGCCGAAGGAGAGCAGGCCGCTCTGGACGGCGGCCGCCGTGCCGCCGGCGGCGATCAGGACGAGGCCCGTGGCCAGGGCGACCGTACGGCGGCGTGCGCGTGGACGGGGGTCGCTGCCGCCCGCCCCATACTGATCGGGCAAGCTGTGACGTCCCATGACGGTGGTGCCCCTCCCTGTTGAGTCCCGTGCCGGAATTCGGCCGTAAGGCATGCAAAAGGGGAGGTAAGCCCCGTACGGCGTCCGCCCCCCGACGGCCTGTCGCGCACGATCTTCGTAACTTCTTTCGAGACCCTAGCGGCGCGGCTGTGGGGATGCGGTGCGATTACTCAACTGGAGGCAGGTGTGCAGTCGGAGGCGGGCTCGGTGGCCGATTCCTTTCCTGAGGAGCGGCCGTCGCGACGGATCCTCCGGGACGAGACCCTGCTCGTTCTGGGGCTTTCGCTCGGTGCGAGTGGTGTGTCCGCCCTGATCAGCTTTGTCGGATCGGTCACCAAACCTGGGGGTCTCAAGGACCAGGCGGCCACCCTCAACGCGTCGGCCGCGCCCGGCCGGCCCTGGCTGGATCTGGCCTGGCAGCTGTTCGGGATCACCTCGGCGCTCGTGCCCGTCGCACTCGTCGCGCACTTCCTGCTGCGTGAGGGGCAGGGGCTGCGCACCCTCGGCTTCGACCGCACCCGCCCCTGGCCGGACCTCGGTCGCGGGGCCGCGGTCGCGGCGGTGATCGGCAGCACCGGGATCGCCTTCTACCTGGCCGCGCGTGGCCTCGGCTTCAACCTCACGGTGGTGCCCGAGGCGCTGCCCGAGGTGTGGTGGAAGTACCCGGTGCTGATCATGTCCGCGATGCAGAACGCGATCCTCGAAGAGGTCATCGTCGTGGGGTATCTGCTGCGCCGCCTGGGCCAGTTGGGCTGGACGCCCGGCACCGCGCTGGTGGCCAGTTCCGTACTGCGCGGCTCGTACCACCTCTACCAGGGCATCGGCGGCTTCATCGGCAACATGGTGATGGGCGTGGTGTTCGTGTACCTGTACCGCCGTTGGGGCCGCGTGGGCCCCCTGGTGGTGGCGCATTCCCTGCTCGACATCGGGGCGTTCGTGGGCTACGCGCTGCTGGCCGGCAAGGTGGGCTGGCTGCCGACGGCGTGAGCCACCGGCAGCATGCCGTACGCCGGACTGGACCCGCCTAGGGCCGGTCCGGCGGATCAGGTCGCAGGAAATTGGGGGTGCCTGATCGACGCGGGTGAGCGGGGCTTGGTGCGTCGGGCTGCAAGGCGGCGGAGGAGGGCGTCGATGCGATGGGGGTCCCCCCGCTCGAGCGAAGTCGAGAGTGGGGGAATCGGCAACCGTCGACAACGCCGCAGATCGGCGCCCGCCGCGGAGCGGCTGATGTCACTGCTGCCCCGCGTCTGCGGCATGATCCGCCG
>NZ_JBWLKM010000082.1:0-34618 GCF_059026085.1 Streptomyces sp. a15
GGCCTTTCGTCCGGCACACCGAGAGCACGCACCGGACACCGCGGGCACCGCACAGGACTTTCGAAACACCCCCTAGGCGGGCTGGTGCAAGGAGCCGCCCGGCACCCACCCCGGCGGCTGCAGAATCCCCAGCAGTTGCCGGACCAGTTCGTCGACCACCTCGTCCAGCGTGGCCTCCACCCACCCCGCGTTCCAGTCGTGCAGCAGGCCGTTGACGCTGCCGATGAACGCCGTCGCGGCGAGCCGGTAGTCACGGGGTGCCGCCTCCCCCCGGGCGACGAACGCCTCCGCCTCCGCGCACACGAGGTCGACCCAGCGGGCGCGGCGGGCCAGGCGCTGCTCCTCCATGCGGGGACTGACGCCGATGATCTCGACGAAGGTGATGCGGACGCGGCGCGGGTCGGCGGTGACGTTCGCGGCGTACGCGCGGAAGATGGCGGCGGCGCGTTCCGCGAGGGGCAGGTGGTGCGCGCCGGGCACCGCGGCGAGGACAGCCTCCTCGGCCCAGTCGTTGACCTGGAGGTGCAGCGCGGCCAGGACGTCCTCGAGGGTGCGGAACTCCTCGTAGAACTGGCGCGTGGAGAGCCCGGCGGCCTCGCTGAGCGCGGCGACGGTGGTGCCGCGGTATCCGGGGACGTCGCCGAAGAGCTGGAGTGCGGCGTCCAGGAAACGGCGGCGCCGCTCGGCCTGCCGTTCCTCGGCCGATTTGCCGCCATAACGGCCGCTCGGCGCCTTGAGCCTGCCCGCCACCGTGCCCTCCTCACTGCCTCGCCCGTCGTGGAACACCAAGTTTGTCGTGTACGCGGTCTTGCCGAGAAGGCCACCCCCTCCTTACTTTCGAGTAAGTCAACTCTGAATGCACCCGTGTTCAGATTCGTCGCCGCCCCCGGCACCCGCCCACCCCAGAGGAGAGAGCACTCATGCCTGCTTTCAGACCCAGGCACCTTTGCTCCATGGCCGCCGCCCTGGTCCTTGCCGTCACCGCCCCCGCGACCGTCGCAGGCGCCGCCCCGGACTCCTCCGCCGCGGCCCTGCGCGAGGTGATGTTCGTGGGCAACAACTGGGAGGGCACCGCCGACGTCATCAAGTCGTCCGGGGACTTCGCGAAGGTCGGCCGGATCAACGTGATTCCCGACAAGGACCAGCGGATGGCGGAGATCAACGCCGATCCGATCCGGTGGATCGCCTTCATGACCATCCGCAACAGCGTCGGCGAGGGCCACGACCAGTTCGTCGACGACATGTACTCCACGCCGGACGGCAGGTCGGTGGTGGTCTCGCGGCCGAGCTTCGCCGATGTCGTCTCGATCGACCTGGCGACCGGGAGCATCAACTGGCGTTTCCCCGTGTCGGGTTACCGTTCGGACCACATGGCGGTCTCCCCCGACGGCAAGCGGGTCGCGGTGTCGGCGTCGACCGGGAACACCGTGCACGTGCTGGACATCGTCACCGGCCAGCAGCTCGGTTCCTTCGCCACCGGCGACAAGCCGCACGAGAACATCTTCAGCAACGACGGCAAGTACATCTGGAACATGTCCATCGGCGACGTGAACACCGCGACCGACGCGCCGTGGCTGGACTGGACGAAGGGCAACCGGCTCATCACCGTCGTCGACGCGACCACGTACAAGCAGGTCAAGGTCATCGACATGCGGCAGCGGCTGGACGCCATCGGCCTCAAGGACTACTCCGACGCGGTGCGGCCCGCCGTCTTCTCGCCGGACGAGTCCAAGCTGTACTTCCAGGTGTCGTTCTTCAACGGGTTCTTCGAGTACGACATCGCCACCGACAAGATCACCCGGACGAAGACCCTGCCGAAGAACCCGGCCACCAGCGACGACCGCACCACCTTCGTCAACGACTCGCGCCACCACGGCATTTCGATGAAGCCGGACGGCTCCAAGCTGTGCGTGGCGGGCACGATGGACGACTACGCGACCGTCGTGGACCGCGCCACGCTCCAGGAGGGCCCGCTCGTGCCCGTCGCCAAGCCCTACTGGGCGACCGTCAGCGGCGACGGCAAGAGCTGCGTCGTCTCGGAGAGCGGCGCCGACCAGGTCACGGCCATCGACTTCGCCACCGGCAAGAAGACGGTGTCCGTACCGGTGGGCGACCACCCGCAGCGCGTTCGCCTCGGCCACGTGACCGCGGGCTGGACGGGCACGGCCTCCTGAGGCTCAACCCGTCAGCCGCTCAAGGGCCTTGACGGCCTGCCCCGCCCCGTCCTCGGTCGCCAGGTGCCGCGCGGCGACCGAGGCGGCGCGCGCGTAGGTCTGCCGCCGCACGACCAGGCCGAGGGCGTCGGCGAGCCGTTCGGCGCTGAGGGATGTGAAGGGGATCGGGGCGGTGGCGGCGCCGATCGCGGCCAGCCGGGCCGCCCAGAACGGCTGGTCCGCCGTCACCGGCACGGGCACCGCGGGCACCCCGGCCCGCAGCCCGGCCGCCGCGGTGCCCGCCCCGGCGTGGTGCACGACGGCTGCGACCCGCGGGAACAGCAGGGCGTGCGGTACGTCCCCGACGGTCAGCAGGTCGTCCCCCTCGGCCCCGAGCCCGGCGCTGCCCGTCTGGAGGATCCCGCGCAGTCCGGCCGCCCGCAGCGCCCGTACGGCGATCTCGCTCAGCCGCTCACCATGACCGCCCGCCATGCTGCCGAACCCGATGAACACCGGCCTGGGTCCGGCGGCGAGGAAGTCCTCCAGGTCCGCGGGAAGCCGGCGGTCCGCGTCGACGTACGGCCACCACGTGCCGACGACGTCGAGACCCGGCCGCCAGTCGGACGGACGCGGCACGAGCGCCGTGCTGAAACCGTGCAGCACGGGCCAGTCGGCCCGCTCCTGGCGTCGGCGCATCGCGTGCGGCGCGAGCGGCGGGAGGTCCAGACGGCGGCGCAGCTCGGTGACCGCCCGGGCGTAGACGCGGTCGGCCATGCGCAGGGCGAAGCGGCCGGCCATCCGGTTGCCCGGCCGGCCCAGCGAGCGGGCGCCCATGACCACGGGCGGGAAGTCGCCGGTCGGTGCGGTGGGCTGAAGGTAGGCGCCGACGACCGGTGTGCCGGTGGCCTCGGCCAGGTGCCAGCCGAGCGGAGCCGTGGTGGTCGACAGGAGCAGCAGGTCCGTGCCCCGGTCCACCGCGTCCGCGAATCCCTGTCCGAGTTCGGTGACGAACGCGGCCGCGGTCCGCATGAGTTCACGCTGGTTCGGCGCGCCGCCCCCCTCGGACCCGGCACGGGCGGGAAGGCCGCGGAACTCCAGTCCGGCCTCCCGTACAAGGGGAGCGAAAGCGTCCGTCGTGGCGAGCGCGACCTCGTGCCCGGCCCGGCGCAGTTCGGCGCCGAGCCCTGTGTAGGGCGCGATGTCACCGCGCGAGCCGGCGGCGGCGATCAGGATTCTCATCTCGTCTCCGGGGAGTCGGTACGGTCGCTGTCACGACGGGACGCGTTGGCATGGACGGCCTTGCCCAGGTACGCGGCGAGGCCCGGCCGTTGCTGCGAGGGCGGGACGACCAGGGCGAAGGCGCGCGGGTCGGCGACGAAGTCGTCCGCGATGCGCCGGTGCATGTCCGGTGGGCAGGTGGTGAACCAGCGGGTGATGTGCTGCCGGTGTTCCTCGGCCAGGTCCCTGGCCCGCTCGCCGTCGGCCGGCTCCCCCGCGTCGAAGGCCGCCAGCAGCCGTACGCGCCAGGCGGCGGCCTCGCCCATGAGCTGCCGCCAGTCCTCCTTGCTGTGCGCGGCCGCACGCGCCATCGACTCGCGCTGTCCCTCGGTGTCGGCCCATTTGAGCTGGGCCTCGGTGGCGTAGCTGAGGTCGAAGGTGATCTCGCCGAACACCTCGAAGCGTTCCCGCGGGGTCAGGGACACGCCGGTCTGCTGGACCTCGATGGCCCGCTCGGCGACTTCGGCGAGCCGCTGGAGCCGGGCGATCTCCTCGCTCAGCTGCCGTTGCCTGGCCCGCAGCTGGTCCAGGGCGTTGGCCTGCGGATCCTTGAGGATGGCGGCGATCTCGTCGAGGGAGAAGCCGAGTTCGCGGTAGAAGAGGATCTGCTGCAGCCGGGCCAGATCCGCCTCGTCGTAGAGGCGGTATCCGGCCCGGCTGCGTGCGCTCGGCGTGAGCAGGCCGGCCTTGTCGTAGTGGTGCAGCGTGCGCACCGTCACTCCGGCGAAGGACGCGACCTGCCTCACGGAGTAGCTCATTCACCTGCCCTTTCGTCGAGGTCCAGCCTGAACCCTGACGTAAGGGGAGGGTCAAGCGCGGTCAGCGGACTCGCTGTGCCGCCCACGCCGACAGCTCGGACCGGGCCGCGGCGAGCAGGTCCGCCGGGGGCGAGGTCGTCCCGTTGGTCACCAGCGCGTAGTGCAGAACGCCGTTGTCGGGTGCGGTGAGCAGGAGGCGGCGGCTGCCCGTGCCGCCCGGTTCGGGGGCCGCCGCGATCGGGGTCGTCCGGGTGTAGGCCGGCGGGGCGTAGGACGTGCCCAGGTCGGAGACGACCGTGGTGGTCGCGGTCGGGAAGGTCGCCGGCAGGTGCAGTTCGGTGGGCGCGGTCGTGCCGTCGGAGCGCCACAGCAGCAGTCCGTACTGTCCGGATCCCACCAGCCGGGAGACGTTCGGGAGCGAGCTCGGTACCGGGTTCCACGTCAGGGTCGTGGAGCCGTCGCGAGAGCGGTCCTCGTAGGTGAAGGCGACGGTCGTGCCCGCCGTGGCGCTCGGGTAGAGGCGGTCGAGGAGCCGGGCGTCCTGGCGCAGCACGGCCGTCCCCGAGTCGTTCAGGCGTACGGCCGACAGGTCCTCGTCGTTCCAGGCGTCGCCGGTGGTGAGCACCTTGTCGGGGTTGCCGTTCATCAGCTCGCGATGACGTCCGTTGTAGATGTCCCACTGCCACTGCGAGCCGGAGAGGACCGGGCCGGACGCCGACGGGTTCGACCACCAACCCGACCCGGGGAGGCGGGAGTCGAGCGCCTGGTACATCGCCTTGAGGACCGTCGGGGCCTTGTCGGAGACGCTGCCGGCCAAGGGGTGGCCGAACTCGCTGATGATTGCGGCGGTGTCCGTGGCCGCGGCCCGGTCACGGACGGTGCCGAAGTCGGTCGAGTACTGACCGTCCCCGGCCTTGCCCGGCATGAAGATCCCGGAGATGGCCTTCTGGTCGTAGAAGTGGGTGTTGAACACGTAGTCCGGGCCGAGCGTGCCGGAGTCGAGGAGTCCGCCCTCCTGCTTCTGGAAGCTGATGTTGGCGTTCCAGAACAGGTTCGGCTCGACGAAGGCGGGCTTGTCCTGCCAGCCGGCCGTGTCCATGCGGGCGCGGAACTTCTCGTAGAACGGCCACAGCACGTCGCGCTCCCAGGCGCGGCTGGACTGCCCGGAGTCGTACACGCCGGCGTGCGGCTCGTTGTAGGGGTCGAATCCGACGAGGCCCGCGAACTGGGCGGCGCTGACGTGCTGTTTGACGTACGTCATCGTCTTCTGGGCGGTGGTGAGGAACGCGTCCTGGAGTCCGTACGCGTTGTGCCAGAAGTCGTACGACGCCTGCTTCACGGCCTCGTTCTGGGTGATGTTCTGGCCCCAGAACAGGCAGATCCCGCAGTTCTCGTCCGGGTAGTTCCCGGCGTCCACGGCCCACTTGGGGGCGCCGTCGCCCGTGTACCAGCTGTCGGGGTCGAAGAGGTGGCGGGAGTACAGGTCCTGGTGGAAGTCGGGGTAGACGCGGATCCCGGCGTCCAGGAAGGCGCGCATCTGGTCGGTGGCGGCGGCCAGGTAGGCCGTGCTGACCTGGCCGCGCACGGGTTCGGCGTAGGCCCAGGAGAGCAGGAAGCGGACCGAGTTGCCGCCGCCGAGGGCGCGCAGCGCGGTCGCGGACTTCCTCGCGTCGGCGACGGAGGCGAAGGGCAGGCCGTTGTTCTCGGCCAGTTTGGTCTCTCCGGAGACGTTGTAGCCGCGCAGGACGACCTCGCGGCCGAGGCCGTCGGTGAAGCGGCCGTCCTGCACGGTGAGGGGGGTGTCGTCGAACCAGAGGGAGTCGGGCAGGGCTTCGGCGGTGGCGGGTCTGACACCCGTCGCCGTCAGGAATCCGGAGAGGACCACCAGAACAACGAGCAGACGCGCGCGTATATTCGGCATGTCCATTACAGTCCGGTGATTTCGTGACAACGTCAACAGTTCTGACTGCTGAGTAAGTTTCTACTTTGGCGGCCGCCTCGGCGGCCGAGGCCTCACCCGCCGACCCGGCGCGTCACGTTCAGCAGGTACTCCTTGCGGTTCAGCGGGTTGCTGTCCGTGCGTGGCCTGCACGGCAACGTGCCGTGGGTGACGGGCGCATAGTGCTCGAAGGCGCTCTCCAGTTCTCCCTCGCCCCGGGTGAGGCCCGGAAGCCGCTGCTCCAGTTCATGTACCCGGTCAGCCGGAACGACACCCTCCAGTACGCAGGTGTCGCCGCGCGTCTCGGTGGTCTGCGGTACGGCCCGCAGGGCGGCCAGCACCGGCAGCAGGGCGCCGAGCGTGTCCGCCGGGGCCTCGACGCGGAAGCGGTGCATCGGCTCGTGCACCTGGGTGCCCGCCCGCCTGAGCGCCTCGACGAGGACCAGCGGGGTCAGTCCGCGGAAGTCGGCCCCGGTGCTCGACATGCTCTTGTCGAAGCCCTGGTGGGAGTGGCTCTGCCGGGGCCAGTAGCCGCAGTGGGTCATCGTGACCGTGCAGTCGGTGACCTGCCAGCCGTGCAGACCCTGGCCGAGGGTGTCGCGCACGGTGTCCTCGACGGCCTTGAAGAAGGCGTACGGCATGGAGCCGAGCTCCACCTCGAGGCGGAATCCGACCCCCGTGCCCGGCGACGCCGGGTCGACGCGCAGACCGACAGTCGCGAGGAAGGGGTTGGCGTCCTTCTTGATGAACTCGGCCGCCGCCCCGGTGCCGGCCGGCCGCTCGACGCACAGGGGCGTGGTCTCCCGGAAGGTGACGTCGAGTCCGAACTCGTCGGCGAGGGTGGCCTGGATGACCTCCTTCTGCACCTCGCCGTACAGGGACACGGAGGTCTCCCGCCGTACCTCGTCGTGCCGCAGGCCGATCAGCGGGTCCTGCTCGGCGAGTCGAGTGAGCGCTAGGTGGAGGGCTCTGCCGTCGGTGCCCGGGCCGGGGACGACGACGGTTTCGAGGGTCGGCGGGGCGAAGACGTGACCGTAGGCCTTGCGGGGTTCGCCGAGGGAGTCGCCGATCCTGATGTCGGCAAGTCCCCGGAGCTTGGCGATCCGGCCCGCGGGAACGGTGTCCCGGCGGACGTCGGTGCCGTGCTCGAAGACGCTGATCGCGGTGATCCTGGCGTCCTCGCGGGCGTCGCCGAAGGGGATCCGGTCGCGGGTGCGCAGGGTTCCGGAGAACATCCGCGCGTAGGCGACCTTCTCCCCCGCCGGACCCCGTTCGACCTTGAAGACGGTGCCGGACAGCGGGCCGTCCGGGTCGCCGTCGGCCGCGGGCAGCAACTCCTTGATGCCCTCGATCAGTTCGTCCACACCCGCGCCCGTGACGGCGGAGCCGAAGTACACCGGGTGGACCAGGGCCTGCCGCGTCCCGTCGACGAGGGCGGCACGCAGCCGGGCGTCGGAGACGGTGCCCTCCACATAGGCGGACAGCAGGTCGTCGTCGTGGTCGGCGAGGACGTCGAGCGCGGCCGGGCCGAGGCCCGGGACGAAGCGGGCGCCCGGGGTGCCGCGTCCGCCGGCGGTGCCCATCGGTACGGCGGAGGGCGTGAGCCGTTCGGAGATCGCCCGCAGCACGCCCTGGTGATCGGCGCCCCGCCGGTCGATCTTGTTGACGAAGACGAGCGTGGGGATGCGCAGGCGCTGCAGGGTCCGCATCAGCACCCGCGTCTGCGCCTGGACGCCCTCGACGGCCGAGACGACGAGCACGGCGCCGTCGAGGACGCCGAGCACCCGCTCCACCTCGGCGATGAAGTCGGGGTGGCCGGGGGTGTCGATGAGGTTGACGGTCACGTCGTCGATCGCGAAGGAGACGACGGCGGACTTGATGGTGATGCCGCGCCGGCGCTCCAGCGCGAGGGTGTCGGTCTGCGTGTTCCCGTCGTCGACACGGCCGATCTCGTCGATCACCCCGACCGAGTGCAGCAGCCGCTCGGTCAGGCTGGTCTTACCCGCGTCGACGTGCGCGAGGATTCCGAGGTTGAGCAGGTGCACGAAGCGTCATGTCCTTTGAAGAGGAGGTCATTCCTTCCGGGGCGGACATGAACGGTGCGCGCATGGGTGCTCCTGGCTCGTGCGGTGACGCGTGACAAGGTCACCTGAAGTGCAGCAGGTCCGGGGCCGCGGCCGCAACGGATTAACGCTCAACCAGTGGCGTCCGGGAGGTTCTCGATCAGCGCCCGGCTCACCCGGGTGACAGGGTGAGAGGAGCCGACGCGGCTTGCGTGGAAGGAGCGGATCGTGCGTGACATTCTCCCGGCGCTGAGCGGCTGGTACGCGGCCCGCGCTCCCTTCGGCCTGGCCACGGTGGTGGCGGTCAGCCGCAGCGCGCCCCGCGATCCCGGTGCGGCCATGGCCGTGGGTCCCGGCGACGAGGTCGTGGGCAGTGTGTCCGGCGGCTGTGTGGAAGGGGCCGTCTTCGAACTCGCCCAGGAGGTGGTGGCGAGCGGGGAGGCCCGCCTGGAGACCTTCGGGTACAGCGACGCGGACGCCTTCGCGGTCGGGCTCACCTGCGGCGGCGAGATCACGCTGCTGGTCCGGCCCGTCACCCCGGAGTCGGATCCGTCCTTCGGCGCGGTCGCCGAGTCGGTCACCGCCGGCCGCCCGGTGACCGTGGCCACGGTGACCGACGGGCCGGCGCCACGCGGAGCCACCCTCGCGGTGTGGCCCGACCGGGTCGCCGGCACGCTCGGTACGCCGGGCCTGGACGTGGCGATCACGGCCGACGCGCGCGGCGAACTCGCCCTGGGCGCCACGGGACTCAGACACTACGGCCCGCACGGCGAACGCCGTGAGGACGCGGTCACCGTCTTCCTGCACTCCTTCGCGCCCCCGCCGCGCATGCTGGTCTTCGGCGCGATCGACTACGCCGCGTCGGTCGCCCGCATCGGCGACTTCCTCGGATACCGGGTCACGGTGTGCGACGCCCGCCCGGTCTTCGCCACGCCGAAGCGCTTCCCCGAGGGCGTCGAGGTGGTCGTGGACTGGCCGCACCGCTACCTGCGGGACACCGACACCGACGACCGCACGGTGATCTGCGTCCTCACCCACGACCCGAAGTTCGACGTGCCACTGCTGGAGGAGGCGCTGCGCCGGCCGGCCGCGTACATCGGGGCGATGGGCAGCCGCCGCACCCACGACGACCGGATGCGACGGCTGACGGAGGCCGGCCTCACCCCGGGCGAGCTGTCCCGGCTGCGCTCCCCCGTGGGCCTCGACCTGGGCGCCCGTACGCCCGAGGAGGTGGCCGTGTCCGTCGCCGCGGAGATCGTCGCCCTGCGCTGGGGCGGCAGCGGCGCCCCGCTGACGGCGACGGCGGGGGCGATCCATCCGAACGAGTCATGAGCATGGCCCTACGACGGCAAGACCGTGACCGGCGCAGTTCGGGCGGAGCGTGCCCACGGGGGTCGGCAACCGGCTGGTGGGCCAGTTCACCGGGTGCCTGTCGGAACGGCCGAGTGAACCGGCGGGGACCGTGCGGGAGCCCGGCGAACGGCCTCTCGACCTGGGCCGCACGGCCGGCGTCCCCGTCGCCGAGCGGGCGGCCGTCGTGGTGGCCGCCGCAGCCGTCGTGGTGGCCGCCGCAGCCGTCGTGGTGCTCGCCGTCGTGCGGATACGGCGGTGGGGGCGGGCCTGAGCCGTCAGGAGCCGTGTCGGCGGTGGTCCTCGACGACCGCGTCGAGGTGACGCAGGGCGGCCGTCACCCGGGCGGGGTCCGCCTGGAAGAACGGGTCGTCCGGCACCGGCAGCGAGCCCGCGACGGCTCAGCCGCGGCCCCGTGCCCAGGTGGCGTCGTCGAGGTCGACCGCCTCCCGGAAGGCGTCTCGCGCCGGGCCCGGCAGGACCTTCCAGGCGGGCAGCAGGTCCACCGCCGGGTCGGCCACGGCCAGCGTCCCGAAGTCGATGACCGCGCTGAGCCTGCCCTCCACGGTCAGCAGGTTGCCCGCGTCGAGGTCGCCGTGGATCCACACCGGCGGCCGGTCCCAGGCAGGGGCCGCGAGGGCGGCCTCCCAGACCTCCGTCACCGCGTCCGTGTCAACCAGGCGTGTTTTCTCCAGGGCGTCGATCCTGCCCCGTACGAGTGAATCCGCGGCCAGAGAATCCGATGCGTCGCCCATCGGTACCCCACGGAAGGCGTTGCTCGGTTCGGGCCCGGGACCGCCGGTGGCATCGATCGACCGCAGAGCCTTGATGAAAGCGGCGAGGTCACGTGCGGTTCCGACGGGATCGACCAGTCCCTCGGTCGTCGCCGTGTCCCCCTCGATCCACCGGTACACCGACCACGGGTACGGGTAGTCCTCGCCCGGTTCGCCCACCGCCACCGGCTCGGAGACGGGCAGGGGCAGGTGCGGGGCGAGGTGCGGCAGCCAACGGTGTTCGCGCTCCACCTGGCCCGCCCAGTGGGCGTAGCGCGGCAGCCGTACGGACAGGCCGGTGCCGAGCCGGAAGGTGGCGTTGTCCATGCCGGACTGCCGAACCGGGGACACGGGAAGACCCGCCCACCGCGGGAACTGGGCGGCGAGCAGACGGCGTACGAGGGTGGCGTCGATCAGCACGCCGTCCAGTCCAGCGGGGCGAGGGCGCGGATGTCCAACGAATTGGCGGTGTGGAGCCGCCGCCCAGGGGTAGGCGCCGCACGACGGATGACGGAATGGATGCCCGGTTCCTTACCGCGGGGGCAGGCGGTGCAGATGTACGTCCATGAGGCGGCCGTCGGCCACCGTGGCGGTCATGTAGGTGCAGTGCGGCTGACGGCGGCGGTCGGTCGGCGAGCCGGGGTTGAGCAGGCGCAGACCCGTGGGGGCGGTGGTGTCCCAGGGGATGTGGCTGTGCCCGAAGACCAGGACGTCGGTGTCGGGAAAGCGGGCGGCGCAGCGTGCCTCACGGCCCTGGGCGGCGCCCGTCTCGTGGACGACGGCGAAGCGCAGGCCGCCGAGTTCGGCGTACGCCACCTCGGGGAGCCGGGCGCGCAGCTGAGGTCCGTCGTTGTTGCCGTACACGGCGACGAGCCGGGCGCTGCGGGCCTCCAGCAGGTCGAGGGTGGCCGTGTCGACCCAGTCCCCGGCGTGGAACACGACGTCGGCGCGCGGGAGTTCGGCGAGCAGCGGCGCGGGAAGCTCCCTGGCCCGCCGTGGGAGGTGGGTGTCGGACATCAACAGCAGGCGCACCGCGCCAGGTTACCCGCGCGACGGCGACGGGATCCGCAGGCCCGCCGCGACCCCGCCACCGGGACACGCCACGCGTCCTCGACGGTGGGCCGGAGATGGACAAAGGGCTCAGTGGCGTTAGCATCTGCCAACGCGTACCAGCGACACCCACGGCAAGCGAACTGAGGGGGCCTGGAGCCCGATGCCGGTGAAGGTCAGCGTCATCGTTCCCGTCTACAACCCCGGGGCCTACATCGAGGACTGCATCGCCTCGTTGCTGAGACAGTCACTGCCTCCCGACGAGTACGAGGTGCTGTTCGTCGACGACGGTTCCACCGACGGCACGCCCGCCCGGCTCGACGCGGTGGCCGCCGAGCACCCCCGGGTGACGGTCGTCCACCAGGAGAACTCCGGCTGGTCCGGCAAGCCCCGCAACGTGGGCATCGCCGCAGCCGAGGGCGATTATGTGATGTTCGTCGACAACGACGACTACCTCGGCGACGAAGCCCTTGAACGGATGTACGACTACGGGGTGGCCAACGACGCCGACGTCGTCGTCGGCAAGATGGCCGGCAAGGGCCGGGGGGTTCCGGTGGAGTTGTTCCGCCGCAACCATCCGCGCGCCACCGTCGAGAACGCCCCCCTGATCGACAGCCTCACCCCGCACAAGATGTTCCGCCGGAAGTTCCTCGACGACATCGGACTGAGGTTCCCGGAGGGCAGGCGGCGCCTCGAGGACCATGTGTTCGTCACAGAAGCGTATTTGCGCGCGAGTAACGTTTCCGTGCTCAGTGACTACGTCTGCTACTACCACGTCAGACGGGACGACGCGTCCAACGCCGGGTTCCAGCGCTTCGATCCCGGCGGGTACTTCAAGAACCTCCGCGAGGCCCTCGACGTCGTCGAGGAGTACACCGAGCCGGGGCCGCTGCGCGACCGGCTCCTGCGGCGCTGGCTGCGCAACGAGATGGTCGAGCGCATGCGCGGCCGACGACTGCTCAAGCTGCCCGTCGACTACCGCAGGGAGCTGTTCGACGAGATCCACAAAGTCGTCGTCGAGCGCTTCGGCCCTGGCGTCGTGGCGGGGCTCCAGCCGACGCAGCGGATCGTCGCCGCGCTGATCGCCGCCGACCGGTACGACGACGTGGTGGCGTTCGCCGAGTGGGAGGCCTCCGTCGCCCTCAGGGCCGAGCCGGGGGGCGTGCGGTGGGAGGACGGGACGCTGCGCGTCGACTTCGCCGTCGAATACACGGTCGGCGGTGAACCGATGACGTTTCCGTCCGACCCGGCCGGTACCCCGTCTGCCGATCCGCCCCGGGACGTCGCCGACGCGATCGCCCGGGTGGCGGCCGACAGCGTCGCCCGTTTCCACACGGCCACGGCGGACCTGCTGCTGCGGGAACGCGCCACCTCCGCACAGTACTTCCAGCCGGGCGAGGTCACCCGGGAGATCGTCCCGGTCGAGGAGGGCGAGCGCGTGCGGCTGGTGCTGCGCAACTCGGCCGTCGTCGACCCCGCCACCGCGGCCGACGGCGTCCCGGCGGGCGCCGGGCTGTGGGACTTCTTCCTCCGGGTGAAGCTGGGCGGATGGACCAAGGACTGCCGCCTGGGTCCGGTCCGTCCGGTCCCTCGCAAGGACCGGACGGCCGCGTCCGCCGGTGTGGTGGCCGGCCGGGTCGTGCTGCCGTACTGGACCGACCCGCACGCCAACCTGGCCCTGGCCGTCGACAACGCGGACAAGCGGCTGGGGCTCGGGGGCGTGTCCGCCGAAGACGTCACCGTCACCCGCGACCGGCTGCGCGCGCCCCTGCCGCTGCACCTGCCCGGCGACACCGATGTGCTGCTGCGGCTCACCGGCCCGGCCCGCCACGAGGTCCCCGGCACGCTGTCGCCGTCCCCGGACGGCTCCGGGGCGCTGCTGGAGGCCGCACTACCCGTCGCCGACCTCGAGCGCGGGCTCTGGCGGATCGCACTGTGCCCGGCCCCGCCCGCCGACGCCGAGCCGCGCTTCCTGGCACTCCCGCCGGCCCTGCGCGTGGGCGGAGGCGGAGTACAGGTGGTACGCCCGCCCGGTCCCAGTGCCGTACAGCGGCTGTCGCGCGGGGCACGGCGCGTGCTGGGGCGGGTCCGCAGGAAAGCCGCTTCCCGGGTCAGGGCCTGGAGGGCCTGAGAGCGCACGAACACTGAAGACCGAGGGCTCCCGGAAGTCGGGGCCCTCGGTCTTCGTCCTCCCGCAACGAGCACCGCCGGGACGGGGCCACCCTCGGAAGCGGAGCGGTCCGGGCCTGCGCCCGCACGGTCCCATCGCCGTACAGCGACCGTCGCGCGGGGCACGGCGCGTGCAGGAAGGCCGCCTCCCGGGTCAGGGCCTGAAGGGCCTGAGAGCGCACGAACACTGAAGACCGAAGATTCCCGGGAGTTGGGGCCCTCGGTCTTCGTCCTCCCGCAACGGGCATCGCCAGGAGGGGGTCGCTCGCGGAGGCGGAGCGGTCCGGACCGTTGACTGTCGTACCGGACCTGCTCCGCCTTCTACGAGGGCCTGCGCGGCCCGGGCATCAGCGGCTGACGGCGACCTTCTCCAGGGCCGTGCGCAGCGGCTCCCAGCCGCGGGAGCGGCCGACGCCGAGGTTGCGGGCCTTGGCCAGCGGGCCCCAGAAGGGCGCCTGCAGCAGGTCCTTCGGCGGCACCGCCCGGACGCGTTCCAGGATCGCCTCGGGGACCTTCTGCGGGTCCGGCACGTCGAACTCGGCCATGATCTCGTCGTACTTGTCGTGCAGCACCGTGTTGTCCGGGTCGGCGCCGAACACGACGAGCTGACCGGTGGGCTGGGTGTCGACGAAGACGGTGACCAGGTCGGGGCGGTAGCGGCCGAGGATCTCGGCGACCTTGTAGACGTCGCCCGTCCAGGCGCCGGTGTGCCGGTCGCGGGCGGCCTCGTCGATGTTGCGGGGCAGCATGTCGTCGAGGACGATCACGCTCGACCAGTCGGAGTGCTTCTCCACGTTCATGAAGTCGCGCAGCGCGAACTCGAACAGGTGCATGCCGTCGATGAACGACAGGTCGAGGGTGGTGCGCCGCCAGTAGCCGATCGGACTGCGGCCCCGGCGCAGGTTGCGCACCGGGTGACGGCCGCCCTTGAGGTGGCCGAGCGGGTTGTCCCGGGCGAAGAAGTCGTCGCTGGTGGCCTTCACCAGGTGGACGTCGCACCGGATCTCGGTGACCACCTTGAACGCGGGGTCGATCGCGATGCTGGGGACGCGGGACAGGGCGAGACTGCGGCCGTCGTTGACCCCGATTTCGAGGTAGTTGCGGTTGGCGCTGACCTTGTGCAGCTCCCGCAGGAACTCATGGCGTTTCACGCAGGGGACTCCTTGCGGATCCGGGGAAGGGCGTTGTGCAGGGTGATGCGGGGTGCGGGCCCGGGGGCCTCGCTGCCGACGGGGCGCACCCGGTCGGGGTCGGCGCCGAGGAGGCGGAACGCCTCACGGGCCGGGTCGTACCAGGTGGCCTCGCCGGAGTCGGTGGGGTGGGGTATGCCGCCCGCGCCGGTGAGCGGCCGGCTCATGACGCGCCCTGGAGTGCGGCTCGCCGTTTCAGCGGCTCCCACCAGGCGCGGTTGTCCCGGTACCAGGCGACGGTGGCCGCGAGGCCGGCCGTGAAGTCGTGCCGGGGGTGGTAGCCGAGTTCGGTGCGGGCCTTGGACCAGTCGACGGCGTAACGCAGGTCGTGGCCCTTGCGGTCGGCGACCCGGTCGACGCGGTCCCGGTCGGCCCCGCAGGCCTCCAGCAGCAGGCCGGTCAGCTCCGTGTTGCTCAGTTCGGTGCCGCCGCCGATGTTGTAGACCTCGCCCGCGCGGCCCTTGGTGCGCACGAGGTCGACGCCCTGGCAGTGGTCCTCGACGTGCAGCCAGTCGCGGACGTTGCGGCCCTCGCCGTACAGCGGGACTTTCTTCCCGTCGAGGAGGTTGGTGATGAACAGCGGGACGACCTTCTCCGGGAACTGGTGCGGGCCGTAGTTGTTGGAGCAGCGGGTGACGCGAACGTCCAGGCCGTGGGTGTGGTGGTAGGCGAGGGCGAGCAGGTCGGAGGACGCCTTCGAGGCGGAGTACGGGGAGCTGGGCCGCAGCAGGTCCTCCTCCGTTGCCGCGCCGGTCTCCACGGAGCCGTAGACCTCGTCGGTGGAAATATGTACGAAGGGTGCCGCGTCGTGCCGCAGGGCCGCGTCCAACAGGGTCTGAGTGCCGACCACGTTGGTGAGGACGAAGTCGTCCGCGCCGGTGATCGAGCGGTCGACGTGCGACTCGGCGGCGAAGTGGACGACCTGGTCGGCGTCGGCCATCAGCTTGTCGACGAGTTCCGCGTCGCGGATGTCGCCCTGGACGAACTCCAGGCGGGGATGGTCGAGTTCGAGGTTGTCGAGGGTGCCGGCGTAGGTGAGCTTGTCCAGCACGGTGACACGGGGTGCGTCGGCCGCTTCGGGCGCGTCGCCCGCGAGCAGCGTGCGCACGTAGGTGGAGCCGATGAACCCGGCGGCACCGGTGACGAGGAGTTTCATGAGTGGATCTGCACCTTGCTGTGGTCTCCGAGGACGAGACGGTGGGCGCTGGGCACGCTGGGTGCCGGGGTCACCTCGACGTGGCGGCCGATGAGCGAGGACTCGACCCGGCCGACACCGTCGATCGAGGAGTCCCGCAGCACGATGGAGAACTCCACCTCGCTGTCGGTGACACGGCAGTTCTCCGCGATGGAGGTGAAGGGTCCGACGTAGGAGTCGCTGACCAGGCTTCCGGCGCCGACGACGACGGGGCCGACGACGCGTGACCGCACGACGCGCGCCCCCTCCTCCACCACGACTCGCCCGATGGTCTCGGACTTGTCGTCCACCTCGCCGTCGATGCGGGGGTCCATGGTCTCCAGGACCCTGCGGTTGACCTCCAGCATGTCCTCGACGTTCCCGGTGTCCTTCCAGTAGCCCTGGATGACGGTGGAACGTACGTCGGCGTGGACGTCGATGAGGTGCTGGAGGGCGTGGGTGATCTCCAACTCGCCGCGCCAGGACGGCTCGATGGCGCGCACCGCCTGATGGATGGCGGGAGTGAACAGGTACACCCCGACCAGGGCGAGATCGCTCCTGGGGTGTTCCGGCTTCTCCTCCAGGCTCATCACCCGGCCCTGCGGGTCGAGTTCGGCGACGCCGAAGGAGCGGGGGTCGGGGACGCGGGTGAGCAGGATCTGGGCGTCGGGGCGGTGCGCGCGGAACTCGTCGACGAGGTCGGTGATGCCGCCGACGATGAAGTTGTCGCCCAGGTACATCACGAAGTCGTCGTCACCCAGGTAGTCCTGTGCGATCAGCACCGCGTGGGCGAGGCCGAGGGGTCTTTCCTGGGGGATGTAGGTGATGTCCAGCCCGAACTTCGAGCCGTCGCCGACCGCTTCCTCGATCTCGGCGGCGGTGTCGCCGACGACCACTCCGACGTCGGTGATACCGGCCGCGGCGATCGATTCCAGGCCGTAGAAGAGGACAGCTTTGTTAGCAACGGGCACCAGCTGTTTGGCCGACGTATGTGTGATCGGCCTCAACCGTGTACCGGCGCCGCCGGACAACACGAGAGCCTTCATCTGCGTCACCATAGCCCGGCCGAACGGACCATGGCGAGCGCGTGGCGCCCGCGTTACGGCCACCGCACAGCGGTCAGTCCTCGCCCCTGAAGATGTTCCCCTCGGCTCCCGGCTGCGCCACGCGCTGGGTGCTTTCGTCCGCCAACGCGGGCAGGCAGGTTCGCAGGATGCGCTCGCCGCGCAGGCGGCGGGCCCTCGACCAGCCGGTCTCGGGCCTACGGGCAACGGGTTTCTCACTGGTCTGCGCACTCACGGCGTTTCATCTTCTTTCTGCGTCCGGTCCTGCCCTCACCCTCCCGCGGGGCCGGGGCGCTCCGTCCTTCCGTGCTGTGCCACCGAGTCCCCTGCGGCCGTACGAGCAAACCGGTGCCCCCCTTGCGGGGCACCGGTTCGCACTTGCGTGCGTGCTGTCGTCCTCAGGTGTTGGGGCGGGCCGCACTGATGTCGCCCAGGGCCGAATCGGGGTCGCGTTCCATCGCCAGGTCGGCCAGGGCGACGATGCCGACGGGGCGGCCGCCCTCGACGACCGGGAGGCGGCGTACGGCGTGCTCACGCATGAGCTCGACGGCGTGGTCCACGTCGTCCTCGGGGGTCAGGGTGACCAGGTCGTCGCTGCAGGCGCCGGCGACGGTGGTCTGCTCGGGGTCGCCGCCCTCGGCGAGCGAGCGGACCACCAGGTCGCGGTCGGTGACCAGGCCGCGCAGTTCGTCGCCGTCCGTGACGATGACGGCTCCCAGGTCCTGGTCGCGCATGATCCGGGCCACCGCCGTCACCGAGGTCTGCGGTTCCACGGTGACCGGAGCGCTGGTCATGATGTCGCTGACGTGCTGGGTCATGGCATGCCTCTCTGCTCGGGGTTCCCTGCCCCGGGTACCCAGGTGAGCGGGCCGTCGTCAGCCCTCCAGCGGGATCTCGCTCCACACCTGCTTGCCGCCACTGACGGGCACGGTCCCCCACGTCGTCGACATGGCCTCGACAAGGAGGATGCCGCGGCCGCCGGTGGCCTCCCAGCCGATGCTGGTCGGCTTGACGGGGGTGCGCGCGGAGGAGTCGGCGACGGCGACGCGCAGCCGGTGGTTGATGCGCATGAGGTCCAGGCGGACCCTGCCGTCGGTGTGGACGAGGGCGTTGGTGACGAGCTCGGAGACGACGAGCAGGACGGCGTCCATGGCGTCGGCCGGCACGCCCCAGCTGCGCAGGGTGCGGCGGGTGAAGCGGCGGGCCTGCCCGACTGCCTGGGGGACGCGCCACACGGTCCAGCTCTCGCGCTGCGGGCGCACGGCCATGCCGTCGTAGCGCAGCAGGAGCAGGGCGACGTCGTCGCTGCGGCGGGCGTTGCCGAGCAGGGCGTCGGCGACGAGTCCGAGGTGGGCGGGGTCCAAGACGGCCAGTTCGTGGGCGAAGCGGTCCATGCCCTCGTCGATGTCGGCGTCGTGGGACTCGACCAGGCCGTCCGTGGTCAGGGCGAGGACCGTGCCGGGTGGCAGCCTCAGCGGGCTCATCGGGAAGTCGGCCTGCCGCACCACGCCGAGCGGCGGGCCGCTGTCCGCCTCGGGGATCTCGGTGCCGCCGTCCGGGTGGCGCAGCACCGGCGGGAGGTGTCCGGCGCGCACGTACCAGGCGGAGCCCTCCTCCAGGTCGACGTCGACGTAGGCGCAGGTGGCGAAGAGGTCGGTCTCCATGTCCATGAGGAGGCGGTTGGCGTGCGAGACGACCACGTCCGGGGGGTGCCCCTCGACGGCGTAGGCGCGCAGGGCGGTGCGCATCTGGCCCATGAGGGTGGCGGCGCCCGCGCTGTGGCCCTGGACGTCGCCGATGACGAGGGCGACGTGGTTGTCGGGCAGCGGGATCACGTCGTACCAGTCGCCGCCGAGTTCGAGGCCGGCCGTGCTCGGCAGGTAGCGGGCGACGGCGACCGCGCCGGGCAGTTTGGGCAGGCGGCGTGGCAGCAGCTGGCGCTGGAGCATGCCGACGAGTTCGTGCTCGGCGTCGAAGGCGTGGGCGCGCATCAGGGCCTGCCCGGCGAGGCCCGCGGAGGCGGTCAGCAGGGCGCGTTCGTCGGTGCCGAAGTCGTGCGGGGTGTCCCAGCCGATGAGACAGGCGCCCGCCATCCGGCCCACTCCGGGCAGCGGCAGCACGGCGAGGCCGCCGGGGCCGACCTCGGCGAGGGCGGGCTCCAGGGCGGTGCCGGCGGGCCAGATCTGGGCGCGGCCCTCGCGCAGGGCGGCGGCGAGGGTGGGCATGGAGCGGACGGGCGCGTCGGGCCATTCGGAGCGCCACTCGGTGCGCCACAGCTCGGGCCAGAACTCCGGTTCGGGCGGGTCGAGGACGGTGACGACGAGCCGGTCGCCCTCCAGCTCGGCGAGGGCGATCCGGTCGGCCCGCAGCGGCCCGCGCAGGGCGGAGACGACGGCCTGGCCGACGTCGCGGACGGTGCCCGCGATGGCGAGGGCGGCGGCCAGGCGCTGGACGCGGGCCACGTCGGTGACGTCGGAGCGCAGTGTGGAGGCGTCGGCGACGGTGCCCACGAGCCGTGCCGGGCGGCCGTCGCCGCCGGGCAGGAGGTGGCCGCGCAGCCTGAGCCATCTGGGTGGTCCGGTGGGCTGCAGGACCCGGAACTCGAGTTCGCGCTCGCCGATGGACATGTGGTCGGCCTCCACCACGGACATCAGCGAGGGGAGGTCCTCCGGCACGGTCAGGCCGAGCAGGGTCTCGACCTTGCCGTCGAACTCGTCGGGGCCGATCCCGAACAGCTCCAGGATCTCGCCGCCGACCTCGACGCGGCCGGTGTCCATGGCGAGGCTGAAGGCGCCCGCGGACAGCTCGCCGCCCTCGGTTCGCTCGCCCGGGGCGGGTACGTCGACGGCGCCGGCGTCGGCGATCAGTTCGAGGCACTTGCGGCCGTCGGTGTCGAAGCCGGCCGGGTCCTCGCTGACCGCGAGCAGACAGGCCCCGCGGGCGTCACCGTGCCTGGGCAGGGCCGCCAGATGGAACTCCCGCGCGGGTGCCCGCCGGGACTCGGCGCAGGCCGCGAGCTCCTCGGGGCCGAGCCACACGGGCCGTGCGTCGCGCAGGGCGTCGGCCACCGGGGAGCGGCCGGAGCGGGCGTAGGTGTCGCGCAGCCCGTACAGCCTCCTGGGCACGCCGGCCGACTCGACCAGGCAGAGCTGGTCACCGCCCTCGCCCGGCGTGTATACGGCGGCGAAGGTCGCACGCGCGAAGACGAGCGCCTGTTCGAGGACGCGACGGAGCCGTTCGGGTGAGTCCTGGTCGTCCATGAGCGAGGCGAGGGCGATTTCGGCGCGCAGCGTTCTCGTTCCGCGTCCCGCCGCGCCCTCACTGACCACGTCCGCCATTACAACGCTTATGGGGCACCTGCGCAGCCCCTGTGAGCGTTCGATGGGGCCACGGACTGTTCCGCGCTCGGCCACGAGGAGCGGGGGCGCACGCGCGGCGCTCGTACGCAGCCTCGCGCATCGACGGTGGGGGCATGGGCGGGGGCGGACGGGGTACCCGGGCGGTTTCACCGTGCCGCGGGCATTCCTGTGCCGTACGCGAGCCGGCGCCGGTGTGTCCGGGTACCGCTCGCCGTGCGGGATGAGCCTCCAGGGGGCAGATTTGAGCCCTGGGACCCGTCGCTCGGCCGGGCGAGGAGGTGGTCGGCGTGTCCGACGGGCAGACGTCCGCGCAGCCGGTGACCGCGAGGACCCGCGTCGGCCGGCCCCTCCTGTCGCTGGCGCTGGCGGCGATGATGGACGAGGTCCACGCACACTCCGGGGCTGTGTATCTGCTGACGGACGACGCGTCGGTGCTGGAGATGGCGGTGATGGCGGGGCTGCCCCGGGCGTTCGCGGCGCCGTGGGAGCGGGTGGGGGTGAGCGCGCCGATCCCGGTGGCCGAGGCGGTGCGCGAGCGGCGGCTGGTCTGGGTGGGCGGCGAGGAGGACATGGCGCGCCTCTATCCGCGGATCGCGGTCGTGCTGCCCTATCCCTTCGCGCTGGCCGCGGTGCCCGTCGCCACCAGGACCACCCAGTACGGCGCGGTCTTCGTGACCTGGCCCGGTTCGCATCCGCCGGAGCTGTCCGACCGGGAGCGGGACCATCTGACCGCGGCCTGCGACCGGCTGGCGGTACGGCTGGAGCGGGCCGTGGAGGACAGCGTCCCGCTGCACTCCGAACCCGATCTGGTGGCCGCGCCGACGGTGGGCGGTGCGGCCGGCACGCTCGGCACGGTGGAGGCGGCGCGGATGGTGGCGCGGCTGCCGTACGGGCTGTGCTCGCTCGATCTGCACGGGCTGGTCTCCTTCGCCAACACGGCCGCCGCCGAGCTGATGGGCGTGCCGGTGAGCCAGTTGCTGGGATCCACGCTGTGGGCGTCGGTTCCCTGGCTCAACGACCCGGCGTACGAGGACCGCTACCGGGCCGCGCTGCTCAGCCAGCACACCACGTCGTTCGTGGCGCTGCGCCCGCCGGACGACTGGCTGTCGTTCCGCCTGTATCCGAGCACGACCGGGCTGAGCGTGCGCATCAGCCGGGCGCGGGCGGTGGCGGAGATGAGACGGTCGGGGCCGCGGCCCGGTGACGCCCCGTCCCGGCTGGTGACCATCTCCCAGGTGCTGAGCCTGGCCGGGGCGCTCACCGAGGCGGTGAGCGTGCAGGACGTGGTGCAGCTGGTCGCGGACGAGATCGCCCCGGCCGTGGGCAGCCAGGCGCTGGTAGTCCTCGGTTCCCGGGCCGGCCGCCTGCATGTGCTGGGGCACCGCGGATATGAGGACCCGCACCTCGTGGAACGCTTCGACGGGCTGCCGCTGACCGAACAGACGCCCGGAACGCATGTCCTGACCAGCGGGGTGCCCGCGTTCTTCGACTCCCGGCAGGAGCTGGAGCGGCTGTATCCGGCGCGGCACGCGACGCCGGACGGCTTCGCGTCCTGGGCGTATCTGCCGCTGATCGCCTCCGGCCGCCCGGTGGGCACGTGTGTGCTCGCCTACGCCGAGCCGCACCCCTTCCCCGCGGACGAGCGGGCGGTGCTGACGAGCCTGGGCGGGCTGATCGCGCAGGCGCTGGAGCGGGCCGTGCTCTACGACGTCAAGCACCAGTTGGCGCACGGTCTGCAGCAGGCCCTGCTGCCGCACTCGCTGCCGCGGCTGCCCGGTATCGACGCGGCGGCGCGCTACCTTCCGGCCACCCGGGGCATGGACATCGGCGGCGACTTCTACGACCTGGTGCGGGGGCAGGGGCCGGCGGCGGCGGTGATCGGGGACGTGCAGGGCCACAACGTCACCGCTGCCGGGCTGATGGGGCAGATCCGTACCGCCGTACGCGCGTACACGACCGTGGGCCAGGCTCCCGAGGAGGTCATGCGCAGCACCAACCGACTGCTGATCGACCTCGGTTCGGATCTCTTCGCCAGCTGTCTGTACCTGCGGCTCGATCCGGAGCGGGGGCGGGCCGTGATGGCCCGGGCGGGACATCCGCCGCCGTTGCTGCGCCGCCCCGACGGGCGGGTGCGGGTGCTGGACCTGGCAGGCGGGCCGCTGCTGGGCATCGACGGCGCGGCGGTGTATCCGACCACGGAGGTGGACCTGGCTCCCGGCAGTGTGCTCGTCCTCTACACCGACGGGCTGATCGAGTCGCCCGGCGTCGACATCGAGGACGCGCTCGCCGCGCTGGGCCGGCGGCTGGCCGAGGCCGGGGACCGGCCCCTGGACGAGCTGGCCGACGAACTCGTCCGCCACAGCGCGGCCCCGCGGGAGCGGAGCGACGACGTGGCGCTGCTGCTGCTGAGGGCGCGGGCGGAGGGCTGACGCGGGACGGACCGGTCCGGCCCTCCCGCCGGAGGGCCGGACCGGTCCGTGTCGTCGCGCGTCGGGAGCGGCTCAGTGGGGGCGAACCGCTCCCGACGCGTGGCTCAGTTGGTCTCGGTCAGGCCGGAGCCGTCCTCGACGCCTGTGCCGGTGTCGTCACCGGTACCGGCTTCCTCACCGCCGACCGCTTCGCCGCCGGCCTCTTCGCCGCCGACTTCCTGACCGGCGCCGGCCTCCTCGCCCGCTCCGGCTTCTTCGCCGGCCCCGGCTTCTTCGCCCGCTCCGGCTTCTTCACCGGCTCCGGCTTCTTCACCGGCTCCGGCTTCTTCGCCCGCTCCGGCCTCCTCGCCGCCCGCCGCGTCACCCGCGCCGAGCGTCGCGCCGACCGCCGCCAGTGCGGTGGTGACCGGCTGGAAGAAGGTCTCGCCGCCGACCGTGCAGTCGCCGCTGCCGCCCGAGGTCAGGCCGATCGCGAGACCGTCCTGGGTGAACAGGGAGCCGCCGCTGTCCCCGGGCTCGGCGCAGACGTCGGTCTGGATGAGCCCGGTGACGGTGCCCTCCGGGTAGTTGACGGTGGCGTCGAGTCCGAGCACCTGGCCGTCGCTCAGCCCGGTGGTGCTGCCCATCCGGAACACCTCGAGGCCTACCTCGGCGTCCGCGGCCTGGGAGATCTGGACGGTCTGGTCACCGAGGTCGACCTCGCTGGGCGCCACGGTCGCCGGGTCGTCGTACTTGACGAGGGCGAAGTCGCCGTCGCCGGGGAAGGTGGCCTGGTCGACGGTGGCGATCGGCTCGCCGTCCTGGGCGTCGGACCAGGCGGCCTCCGCGACCCCGCAGTGACCGGCGGTCAGGAAGGCGGGGCTGCCGTCGCCCGCGGTGACGTTGAAGCCCGCCGAGCAGCGTGCGCCGCCGCCGAAGATGGCGTCACCGCCGGAGAGGAACGTCTTGAAGGTGCCGGCCGACTTCTTGATGGTGGCCATGCCGGAGCCGAGGCTCTCGACGGTCGACTCCACGGTGTCCCACTTGGCGCCGGTGACCGTGCTGTCGGCGGTGACCAGGATCTTGTTGGTCCTGGGGTCCACGGCCCACGCGGTGCCCGGGATGGTCGCCTCGGACTTGAGGGTCTGGGCGCCGGCCTCGAGTTCGCGGATGCTGTTGTCGACCTCGCGGACGGCGACGCCCGCCTTCTTCGCCTGGACGATCACGTTGTTGTTGTCGCCGGATATGACGTTGACGACGAGCTGCTGCTGGTCGGCGTCGTAGTACGAACCGGCGAAGGCGTCACCGAGCAGTCCGGCGAGTTGCGAGGCGAGATCCGAGGCGTCCGCCGCCTTGAGGGTTCTGGGCGCGGCGGCGGTGTCGTCCGAGGAGCCGTCCTGGGAGGCGTTGGCGTTCGGCAAGAGGATCGCGGCCGCTCCGAGCGCCACCACACTGCCCGCCGCCAACGCGGCCTTGCGCTTCGGAATTCGCTTGTGACTCAAACTTCTCGACCTCCTGAGGGACCGGAGTCTGCTGCCGGTGTGCGGCAGTTGTTAAGGGCGCCTGGATGGCAGTGGGTACGCACGGGGCTCACGGCGCGTTCAATTCCGTTTCCGTGCGCCCCGCGTGAAACACCGAATCGGCCACGACCGCACCCGACGGCCCGGCGCGGGGAACAATCCCCCATATGACGATGACCACCGCCGAAGCCGACAAGATCCTCGCCGACAACTTCGCCCCTTGGGTCCTCGAACTGGGTCTGCGGGTCGAGGCGTTGGGCGACGACCGCGCGACACTGCGACTTCCCTGGTCGGACCGCCTCTCCCGGGAGGGCGGCGGGTTGTCGGGGCAGGCCCTGATGGCCGCCGCCGACACGGCCACCGTGATCGCGGTGTCGGCCGCCCGGGGCGCCTACGGGCCGATGACGACGGTGCAGCAGTCCACGTCCTTCCAGCGGGCGGTGACCGGTTCGGATGTCCTGATCGAAGCGGTCCTCACCAAGCTGGGCCGCCGGATGGCGTTCGCCGACATCACGCTGACCGACGAGCGGTCCGGACAGATCGCGGCACGGGCGAGCACGGTCTACGCACTACTGGGCTGACACGTTCAGCTATCGGTCAGCAACGGTCTGTCGCGAACACCGGGTCGAATCCTTGCTCCAGGGAATCTGCACATCGAATGCCCAACGAGGTCACCGCGCGCGAAGGATCTGCACAAGTCGAGGTGCCCCTCACGTCATTGGCGCGGAGTGTCGGATTCGCGGCGGCGAGGGCAAGGGCCCGTACTGGCACATCGGCGTGCCAGGTGTGAAGAAGTCGCCACCAAGCAGTGCGCAATCCTGCACCGTCGGGTACTCATGAGGCACAAATGCCCTGGTGGGACAGGTGGTTGATTGGAAGCCCGGACCCGCTGCGTGCTTTGATCCATCGCACCGCAGGGGCCGCCAAGGGCTTTCCGGAAACGGGTGCCCGGCGCCTGCGGTCGCGGCCGTCCGTCTGTCCCCCAGAGGGGGCCGCTCCCCCCTTGTGAATACCCATATGAAGGGAAGTTCCATCATGAACTCCACCCCCCAGGTTGCGACCGTCGAGATCTCCGACGCCGAGCTCGACAACGTCTCCGGCGGTCTGTCCGTGAACGCTGTGGGCCACGCCACCGACCTGGTGGACGGCATCGTCCCGGTTTCCGGTGCGGTCGACTCGGTCCTCGGCTCCCTGCCGCTGAACACCGGCCCGCTCACCGGCACGCTCGCCAACCTCTGATCACACCCTTGTGAGCGTTGAGTCCCGGAGCCGTATCCCGGCTCCGGGATTCTCGGGTGCCGTAAAAGATCTCTCCCACAGGTGAGGGAAGTTCCGTGCAGTTCCGCCAACAGGCCCTCGCCAAGCTCCAGTCGCCGGAGGAGCTCGACCTTCCGGTGCGTTTCGCCCGCCCCCAGGGCTGGCTCGTCCTCTCCGTGACGGTGGTCGTGATGGCCGCCGCGTCCGTGTGGGCGGTGACCGGCTCGGTGGCCTCCACGGTCGGTGCGCCCGCGATCCTCACCCACGGCGAGGGCAGTTACATCCTGCAGAGCCCGGTGGCGGGCCAGGTCACCGCGGTCGTCGCCAAAGAGGGCACACGGCTGCCCGCGAACTCGCCCGTCCTGAAGGTCCGTACGGCCGAGGGCGACAGCGTCGTCCGCACGGTCGCCGCCGGCCGGGTCACCGCGCTCGCCGCCACCATCGGCCAGATCATCCAGACCGGCGCGAACGTCGCCGCCGTGGAGAAGGTCGCCCGCGCCACCGACCCGCTGTACGCGACGGTGTACGTCCCCGCCGAGAATGCGGCCTCCATCCCAGCGAACGCCGCCGTGGACCTGACCGTCTCGTCGGTGCCCACGCAGGAGTACGGCGTGTTGCGCGGCCATGTGAAGTCGGTGGACCGCTCCGCCCAGTCGGCCCAGCAGATCGGCGCGTTCCTCGGGGACAGTCAGCTCGGCGAGCAGTTCACCAAGGACGGCCGGCCGGTGGCCGTGCTGGTCCAGCTGGACAAGTCGTCCGGCACGAAGAGCGGTTACCAGTGGTCCTCGGCGGACGGGCCGCCGTTCTCCCTCACCTCCATGACGACGGCCGACGCCTCGATCCGGCTGGCCGATCAGCGTCCCGTCGATTGGCTGCTGCCGTGAGCGCCGCCCAGGACACCAGAAGCAGGCGCAGAGCCGCCCCGCCCAAGCGACCGGTCCCCACGGGCAGGGTCAAGACCGTCCGCACTCCGACCGTTCTCCAGATGGAGGCCGTCGAGTGCGGCGCCGCCTCCCTGGCGATGGTGCTCGGCCACTACGGCAAGTACGTCCCGCTGGAGGAGCTGCGCATCGCCTGCGGTGTGTCCCGGGACGGTTCGCGGGCCAGCAACCTGCTGAAGGCCGCCCGTAGTTACGGCCTGACCGCCAAGGGCATGCAGATGGACACGGCCGCCCTCGCCGAGGTGAAGACGCCGGCCGTGCTGTTCTGGGAGTTCAACCACTACGTCGTCTACGACGGCATGGGGCGCCGCTTCGGGCGGCGCGGGGTGTACATCAACGACCCCGGCAAGGGCCGCCGTTTCGTGCCCATGGAGGACTTCGACGGCAGCTTCACCGGTGTCGTCCTGGTCATGGAGCCCGGCGAGGGCTTCACCAAGGGCGGGCGCAAGCCGGGCGTGCTGGGCGCGATGCCGGCCCGGCTGCGCGGCACCGCGGGCACCATGCCGGCGGCGGTGCTGGCGAGCCTGCTGCTGGTGGTGGTCGGCGCCACGGTGCCCGCGCTGAGCCGCCAGTACATCGACATGTTCCTGATCGGGGGCCAGACCTCCCTGCTCGGCGTGCTGTTCGCGTCGATGGGCGCGTCCGTGCTGCTCACCCTGGTGCTGACCTGGTTGCAACAGGCGAACCTGCTGCACGGCCGCATCATCTCCTCCACCCTGTCCAGCGCCCGCTTCCTGCGCCATCTGCTGCGGCTGCCGGTCACCTTCTTCTCCCAGCGCAGCCCGGCCGACCTGGTGCAGCGCCTCCAGTCCAACGACCAGGTGGCCGAGACGCTGGCCCGCGACCTGGCGGCGGCGGGCGTGGACGCCGTGGTCGTCGTCCTCTACGCGGTGCTGCTCTACACGTACGACCCGCAGCTCACCTATGTCGGCATCGGCGTGGCCCTGCTGAACGTGGTGGCCATGCGCGTCGTCATCAAACTGCGTGCCACCCGTACGGCGAAGCTGCGCGCCGACAGCGCCCGGCTCACCAACACGGCGTACACCGGCCTGCAGTTGATCGAGACGATGAAGGCGACCGGCGGCGAGGACGGCTACTTCCGCAAGTGGGCCGGGCAGCACGCCACCACGCTGGAGGAGCAGCAGCGGCTCGGTGTGCCGAGCGCCTGGCTGGGCGTGGTCGCACCCACGCTGGCGGCGCTGAACAGCGCGCTGATCCTGTGGATCGGCGGGATGCGGGCGATCGAGGGCGGGATCTCGGTCGGCCTGCTGGTCGCCTTCCAGGCGCTGGTCACCCGCTTCACCGCTCCGATCACCCGGCTGAACGGCGTCGCGGGCCGCATCCAGGACTTCGCGGCCGACGTGGCCCGGCTGAAGGACGTGGAGAACTTCCAGGCCGACCCGCTCTACGGCCGTCCCGGCGCCGGCGAGTCGACGCGCCGCCTGCAGGGCCATGTCGAGCTGCAGAACATCACCTTCGGCTACAACCCGCTCGACAAGCCCCTGCTCTCCGGCTTCGACCTGACCGTCGGCCCGGGCCGGCAGGTCGCGCTGGTCGGCGGTTCCGGCAGCGGCAAGTCCACGGTGTCCCGGCTGATATCGGGCCTGTACGCGCCCTGGGAGGGCGTGATCCGTATCGACGACCAGCGCATCGACGACATTCCGCGCGGGGCTCTGGCCGCGTCCGTCTCCTTCGTCGACCAGGACGTCTTCCTCTTCGAGGGCTCGGTCCGCGACAACATCGCGCTGTGGGACCCGTCGATCCCCGACGACGCCGTGGTGGACGCGCTGCGGGACGCCGCCCTGTACGACGTCGTGATGCGCCGCCCCGGCGGCATCCACAGCAGGGTCGAGCAGGACGGCCGCAACTTCTCCGGCGGACAGCGCCAACGCCTGGAGATCGCCCGAGCGTTGGTGCGCCGACCCAGCATCCTGGTCCTGGACGAGGTCACCAGCGCGCTGGACGCGGAGACCGAGCTGACGGTCATGGACAACCTGCGCAAGCGCGGCTGCGCCTGTGTGGTGATCGCACACCGGCTCAGCACCGTGCGCGACAGCGACGAGATCGTCGTACTCGAGCACGGCACGATCGTGGAACGCGGACGGCACGAGGAGCTGGTGGCGCGCGGTGGCGCGTACGCCGAGCTGGTCAGGGAACGGTGAGATGACGACCGCACACGAGCCGGACCTCGTGCTGGGCGCGCTCGGGACCATGGGCACGCCCGTCGACTGCGTCGGCCTGAGCCGGATCGACCTGGAGGGGCCGCAGGTGCTGTGGCTGGTCGCGGCGGGTGCCGTGGACCTGTTCGCGGTGGACGCCGAGGGGCAGGGCCACTGGCACCACCTCGGCCGGCTGGAGGCGGGCTCGCTGCTCCTCGGCCCGGTCGCGGGGCCCCAGCACACCCTGGTGGCCCGCCCGCTCCGGGACTGCGTGGTGCGCCGCATCAACCTGCGCGAGCTGTACCAGCCCGCGAACACCCAGACGTGGTCCTACGACGAGTACGGCAATCCCCAGTACGTGCCGCCGACGACGAGCCCGCTGGAGTACGCCCTCGCCCTGGGCGTCGGCCGCAGTCTGTCCATCCTCTTCCAGGCGCCGATGGCCACGGACCGGGCGGCCGCGCCCACCGACGACGACGTCTTCTGGATGCAGGTCCCGCCGGGCAGCGTGCAGTACGGCTCGCTGTACGGGGCGGAGGCCGCGGCCGACCTGTTGATGGACCCGGCCGTGTGGCAGAGCATGGTCGACCAGCAGTACCGGCTGCTGACCACGCTGGACCGGTGGATCGAACAGCTGGAGCACACGCACGAAACCCGGACGGCCGCCGGTATCAAGGCCGGTGAGGCGGTCCGCGCCCAGGCCGACCGGACCCTGCTCGCGTCCATCGGGAAGTCGTCGAAGCGTGCGACGGCCGCCGACGCGGACGCCAGCTACGCGGCCTGCAAGCTGGTCGCCCGGGCGGCCGGGATCCCTCTTGCCGACCCCGCGCAGTCCGGCACCGAGAGCGACCGGCTCGACCCGGTCGAGCGGATCGCGCTGGCCTCCCGGGTGCGCACCAGGTCAGTACGCCTCGACGGCCGCTGGTGGCGGGACGACGTCGGCCCGCTGGTGGGCCACCGGGCCCTGTCCGGGGCGCCGGTGGCGTTGCTGTGGCGGCGCGGCGGCTATGTGTCCGTGCACCCGGCGACCGGTCGCGAGACGCCGATCGAGAAGGCGAACGCGGAGGAGTTCGAGCCGCGCGCGGTGATGTTCTACCGTCCGCTGCCCGACCGGCCGCTCACTCCGCTCGGGCTGCTCCGCTTCAGCATGCGCGGCACGGGCGGCGACCTGACGAACCTCGTCATCAGCGGTCTGGTGACGGTGGCGATCGGGGCGCTGGTGCCCATCGCGACCGGCAAGGTGCTCGGCGAGTTCGTGCCGAAGGCGCAGACCCACCTGATCGTGCAGGTCTGTCTGGCGGTGATGATCAGCAGCGTGGTGGCGGCGGCCTTCATGCTGATGCAGAACCTGACCATGCTCCGCCTGGAGGGCCGTATCGAGTCGACGCTCCAGCCGGCGGTCTGGGACCGCCTGCTGAGGCTGCCGACCAAGTTCTTCACCGAGCGCTCGACCGGCGAGCTGGCCAGCGCGGCCATGGGCATCAGCGCGATCCGCCGGACGATGGCGGGCCTCGGTCCGGTGATCGCCCAGTCGGTGACCGTCGGCGCGATGAACCTGGGACTGCTGTTCTGGTACAGCGCCTCGATGGCGTTGGCGGCGATCGGGATGCTCGTCGTCATCGCCGCGATCTTCCTCGGGCTCGGGCTGTGGCAGGTGCGCTGGCAGCGACGCCTCGTGGTGCTCGGCAACAAGCTCAACAACCAGGCGTTCCAGACCCTGCGCGGCCTGCCGAAGCTCAGGGTGGCGGCGGCGGAGAACTACGCCTACGCGGCCTGGGCCTCGGAGTTCGCGCGCAGCCGCGAGCTCCAGCAGAAGGTCGGCCGCATCAAGAACCTCACCACGGTGATGGGCGCGGTCTACCTGCCGCTGTGCACCCTGCTGATGTTCATGCTGCTGGCGGGTCCGGCGCGCGGGGCGATGTCGGCGGCCGCGTTCCTCACCTTCAACACCTCGGTGACGATGCTGCTGACGGCGGTCACCCAGCTGACCGGCTCCTTCGTCTCGGCGGTCTCCGCGCTGCCGCTGTTCGAGGAGATCAAGCCGGTGCTGGAGGCCGCGCCCGAGGTGCGGACGGCCAGCACCCGCCCCGGCCCGCTGTCCGGCGGTATCGAGGCCCGCAGGCTCTCCTTCCGTTATTCGGGCGACGGTCCGCTGGTCCTCGACGACGTGTCCTTCGATGTGCGGCCGGGCGAGTTCGTGGCGATCGTCGGCCCGAGCGGCTGCGGCAAGTCGACCCTGCTCAGGCTGCTGATCGGCTTCGACCGGCCGGTCTCGGGCAGTGTGCTGTACGACGGCCAGGACCTGGCCGCCCTCGACCAGTCCGCCGTACGCCGGCAGTGCGGGGTGGTGCTTCAGCACGCGCAGCCGTTCACCGGGTCCATCCTCGACGTCATCTGCGGCACCGAGCCCTACACGCCGGAGGAGGCCCTCGCGGCGGCCGAGATGGCGGGGCTCGCCGAGGACATCAAGCGGATGCCGATGGGTCTGCACACCATCGTCTCGGGCAGCGGGGCGATCTCCGGCGGCCAGCGCCAACGCCTCATGATCGCCCAGGCGTTGATCCGCCGCCCGCGCATCCTCTTCTTCGACGAGGCGACCAGCGCCCTCGACAACGAGACGCAGCGCACGGTCATCGAGAGCACCAAGGCCCTCAACGCCACCCGGATCGTCATCGCGCACCGCCTGTCGACGGTACTGGACGCGGACCGCGTGATCGTCATGGAGGACGGCAAGGTCGCCCAGCAGGGCCCGCCCGCGCAGCTCCTCGCGGACACCGGCGGGCGGCTGCACGAACTGGTGCGGCGGCAGATGGCGTAGCGCTCCAGGGCACTCCAGGGCACTCCAGGGCACTCCAGGGCACTCCAGCGAAACTTTGCCGTTTCGCAGAAAGTGGTCTAGCCTCGATGTGTACGAAACAGTTTCGTTTACCAGTACGTTACCTTCGGACGACTTCCCTGGAGTGGTTCCCGATGTCCCAGAAGACCCTGACCGAGAGCGGCCCGGAGGGCGGCGTCCACGCACCCTCCGCGTCCGCCTCCAAGCGGTGGTGGATCCTCGCCGTCGTCGCCCTCGCCCAGCTGATGGTGGTGCTGGACGCCACCATCGTGAACATCGCCCTGCCCTCGGCCCAGGCCGACCTCGGGTTCTCCGACGGCAACCGGCAGTGGATCGTCACCGCGTACGCCCTGGCGTTCGCCTCCCTGCTCCTGCTCGGCGGCCGGATCGCGGACCTGTTCGGCCGCAAGCCCGCCTTCCTCGTCGGTGTCGTCGGCTTCGCGGCCGTCTCCGCGCTCGGCGGCGCCGCGACCAACTTCGAAATGCTGGTCACCGCGCGTGCCCTCCAGGGCGCCTTCGGCGCGCTCCTCGCGCCCGCCGCGCTCTCCCTGCTCAACACGACGTTCACCGACGCCCGCGAACGGGCCAAGGCGTTCAGCGTGTACGGCGCCATCGCCGGCGCGGGCGGTGCGGTGGGCCTGCTGCTCGGCGGCATCCTGACCGACGCGCTCGACTGGCGCTGGACGCTGTACGTCAACGTCCTCATCGCCGTCGTCGCCTTCGTCGGCGGCTGGATACTCCTGTCCAACAAGCGCGACGCCACCAACTCCAAGCTGGACGTGCCGGGCACCGTTCTGGTCGCCGCCGGTCTGTTCTCCCTGGTCTACGGCTTCTCCAACGCGGAGACGCACGACTGGAACTCCCCCGCGACCTGGGGCTTCCTGATCGCCGGCGGTGTCCTGCTGACCGCTTTCGCCTGGTGGCAGACCCGCGCCGCGCACCCGCTGCTGCCCCTGCGCATCCTGCTGGACCGCAACCGCGCGGCCTCCTTCATGGCCGTACTGATCTCCGGCGCGGGCATGTTCGGTGTGTTCCTCTTCCTCACCTACTACCTGCAGCTGGTCCTGGGCTTCAGCCCCACCAAGACCGGCGTCGCCTTCCTGCCGATGGTCGCCGCGCTGATGGTGGCGGCGCAGATCAGCACCACGGTCCTGGTCCCGCGGATCGGGCCGAAGGCGGTCATCCCGCTGGGCTTCGCGGTCGCCGCGGTCGGCATGGCCTGGCTGACCGGGATCGGCGTCGGCTCCGACTACGCGACCGCGGTGCTGCCGCAGCTGATCGTGACCGGCTTCGGTCTCGGTCTGGTCATGCCGCCGGCCATGCAGCTGGCCACCGGCGGGGTCGCGGCCGAGGACGCGGGCGTCGCCTCGGCCACCGTCAACGCCATGCAGCAGGTGGGCGGTTCGATCGGTACCGCCCTGCTGAACACGCTGGCCGCGAGCGCCGCGACCGACTACCTGGCGGGCAAGGACCCCAGCGACAAGCTGGTCCAGGCACAGGCGACGATCGAGAGCTACACCACCGCCTTCTGGTGGTCGGCCGGCTTCTTCGCCGCCGGCGCGCTGATCGCCTTCCTGCTCTACCGGCGCGGGGTGCCGGAGCAGGACCCGGAGGCCGCACCGGTCGTCCATATGTGATCCGGCTCGACCCGAGCCGCCATCAGGCCGAGGGGCCGCCGTCCGCAGGGAGACGGCGGCCCCTCCTCACTGTCCGGGAAGGGCTGGGGTGTCGGGGCGTCGGGGTGTCGGGACCCTGGGGGCACGGCTGACGTTGGGCGATCCCGCAACGGGGTACCCACGGCGCATGCGAATCAGCGTGGTTGACGTGGGATCGAACACGGTCAGACTCGCCGTCGCGGACGCGGAGGGCGGCGTACCGCTGCCCGTCCACACCGCCAAGTGGCGCCTGAGGCTGTCCGATCATGTGAAGCCCGGCGGCCCGATACCGGAGGAGGCGGTCGAACGGCTCGTCGATGCGGTCGCCGAGGCGAGCAGGACCGCGGCCCGCTGGGGTGCGGCGAGCCCTCTGGCCTTCGCGACCGCGGTGGTGCGCAGCGCCCCGAACCGCCACGAGGTGCTGCGTACCGTACGGGCCCGGACGGGAGTCGGGCTGTGCACGCTGCCGGGCGAGGTGGAGGCCGAGCTCACGTTCCTCGGGGCGCGGCGCTGGATGGGCTGGCGGTCGGGGCCGCTGGCCCTGCTGGACATCGGCGGCGGCTCGCTCGAAGTGGCCTTCGGCCGCGGCCGGTTACCGGACTTCGTGGCCTCGCTGCCGCTCGGCGCGGGCCGGCTGACCCACGAGTTCTTCGAGGGCCAGGACCCGCCGCCGCCGGAGCTGGTGCGGGCGCTGCGCCGCAAGGTCCGCCATCAACTGCGGGACGTGGCGGCCCGGATCCGCTGGGAAGGACCGCACACCGCGGTGGCCACCTCGCGCACCTTCCAGCAGCTGGGCCGGCTGTGCGGGGCCCCGCCCGGGCGGCACGGTCCTTTCACGGAACGGCTGTTGCACCGCGAGGACCTGCGGGAGGCGGTCGCCCGCCTGGCCGTCCTGCCCGCCGCCCAGCGCGCCGCGCTCCCCGGCATCTCCGCGCCCCGCGCGGTGCAGAGCCTGGCCGGCGCGGTGGTCGGGCACACGGCCATGAAGCTGACCGGGATCAGGACGCTCACGCTGTGCCCGTGGGCGATCCGCGAAGGGGTGCTGCTGCGTCACATCGAGGACGGGGCGCCCTGGTGGGCGGAGATCATCCGCCGCAACGAGGAGGCGGCGCCGCCGGATCCGGTGCCGCTGCACCTCGCGACGGCGAGCAACTGAACGGAGGAAGCCGGAGGAACCGGAGGAACCGGAGGAACCGGAGGAAGAAGAACTCGCGGAAGGAGACAGCCGTGTCCGACGCCAAGAACCCTGAGAAGAACTCCGAGAAGAACGACAGGAACAGCGGCCCCACCAAGGGGCCCGAAACCGCGCTCGAAGAGGTCCTCCGCGAGATCGAGGACGCCGAGACGCGTACCCGGGACTCCGCCGAGCAGCGCCGGCACCGGGGTGAGGCCTCGGAGGCCATCACCCCGAACACCCGCGCCCAGGAGGAGTCCGAGGGCGACTGACTAGGGGGTGTTTCGAAAGTCCTGTGCGGTGCCCGCGGTGTCCGGTGCGTGCTCTCGGTGTGCCGGACGGAAGGCC
>NZ_JBWLKM010000083.1:0-34550 GCF_059026085.1 Streptomyces sp. a15
ACCGACCTCATCGAGGGTTGCCTCGCCGAAACCGGCCTCTCGCTCAACACGACAACTGAACGGAAAGGTCAGTAACAAGCCGCAACTGCGACGCCCAATTCAAACAGGCAGGCGATCTGCCTGAGACGCAGGCGATCAGATCGCCTGAGACAGAGGCCAGATCAACAGAGCTAGGACACTGGTGCAACATGCGAAGGAAGTGGCACAGACTGTCCTGTGATAGTGAAGAGGGATGGCTTGCCAACGAAGTTGGACCAACGGGGCTCGGGCCGGCCTCCTGACCCAGGGGGTTTCCGCTTCGAATCCCGCCTGGGTGCAGTTCCTTCTGAGGGAAGGCCCCTGAGCAGGGTTTTTGCCCATCGACAAGCCGTCTGGCGTGGTCGAAGATCTGCTTGTGACTGATGACGATCTCGTCCGGGCCGTGCGCGGGCGGGTGGCCGATCGAGAGCTGCCAGAACCGGCCTCCGAGGGCGATGTGTGGGCGGTGGAGCGGATGGTGGGGCAGCCGATGCCCCTGCTCTTGCGGCGGCTCTATCTCGAAGTGGCCAATGGTGGCTTCGGGGCGTGGGACGTGGTGTCTTTGACGGATACCGGCGACTGGTTCAGCGACTGCGCGGATATCGGGGAGGCGTACCGCGACTTCGCCGAGCCCGAGCACCCTCTTCCGCCGGGGATCGTTCCGCTCATGGACCGGGGTTGTGCGATGTGGGCGGAAGGCCGTCGGCTCGTCGACGTCAGCGCCCAACAGCAGGTGCGCGGCTTCCGAGGGGCTCATCCCCTGCTGCTGGAGCGTTTGGGCGTGCCGTAGTGGCCCTTGAGTGTGGAATCGGCGACCGCTGTGCGGATGACATGCTCGCGTGTCTCCTGCGCGCTGACCCTGTCGCTGCGGATGACAACCTCAGCCTTGCGCTAGGAAACCGATCGGTTTACGATGTTGGAAACCGGTCGGTTTCTCAATGAATCCAAGGGCTGGTCCGTGGTCACGTCCCCTTCGGGCGGGCCCTACCCGAATCACCGTCTGCAGCAGTTCACACAAAGGGAAGCCAGCGAGATGCCGAGCACAGAGCCACGTCCCACGATTCACATCCCGGGAACCACCAGCCACACCATCGCCCCGCGCGCAGGACACGGCAGCGACGAGGGGACCCTGCGTTACCTCAGAGCGGGCACCGGCGCTCCCGTGGTCCTGCTGCACACCGTGCGCACCCAGGCCGAGCACTTCCGCTCCCTCATCCCGCTGATCGCGGACCAGTACACCGTGTACGCCCTCGACTTGCCGGGGATGGGCTACTCCGAGATCGTGCCCGGTGCGTCGTACGACGAGCCGGCCATGCGTGGGGGCGTCAAGCGGCTCCTGACCGAACTCGACCTCCACGACGTGACCCTGGTCGGGGAGTCCATGGGGGCGGTGCTCGCCCTGACCACCGCGGCCGACCTGCCCGAGCGGGTCCGGCGCGTCGTCGCGGTGAACGCGTACGACTTCCGCGGCGGTATCGCCCGGTCCAGTCTGCTCGCCCGTGTGGTGGTCAGCGGTGTCCTCGCTCCGGGGGTGGGCGCGGTGGTCGCCGGGGTGGAGCCCAAGCCCGTCGTCCGCAGGATCCTGGAGGGCGGCGTGGTCGACAAAACCGCGCTGTGGGAGGACTACGTCGACGAACTCCTCCAGGTGGGCCGCCGCCCCGGCTACCCGACCGTCGCCCGGGCCGTGTACCAGAGCATGCCCAGCCTCATCGCCGCCCGCTCGCGCTACCCCGAGGTCAAGGCACCCGTCCACCTCGTCTACGGCGAGAAGGACTGGTCGCGGCCCTCGGACCGGCAAGCCGACAAGGAGCTGCTGCCGGCCGCCGATTTCACGCAGGTGCCGGGAGCAGGCCACTTCATCGCCTTGGAACGGCCCGACCTGCTGGCCGACCTGCTGAACGCGGTGGCGTGACCGCCCCGAAAGCGCTGTAGTCACCCTCGTTCGGGTGTAGTGCGGGTCGGGGACCACGCTCGACCATGTGTCTGACAGCGTCTTGGCATGCAAAGGAGCAGCGCGTGGCGGAGATACGGATCGAGTTCGATGTTCCGGCGGAGATGCGTGACGGCACGGTGCTGCGCGCGGATGTCTACCGGCCCGGAGGTACGGGGCCGTGGCCGGCGTTGCTGGCCCGGCTGCCGTATGGCAAGCAAACCCCGATGATGGGCGTCGTACTCGATCCGCTGGCCGCGGCCAGGCGTGGCTTCATGGTGGTCATCCAAGACACCCGGGGTCGGTTCGCCTCCGAGGGCGAGTGGGAGCCGTGGACGTACGAGGGGAGCGACGGCTACGACACCGTGCGGTGGGCCGCCGCGCTGCCCGGCTCGAACGGTTCCGTCGGCATGATCGGCGGCAGCTACTTCGGCAACACCCAGTGGATGGCGGCGCTGTCGAAGCCGCCGGAGCTGAAGGCCATCGCGCCGATGATCACCTGGTCCGATCCGGAGGACGGTCTGTGGACGCGCGGCGGCGCGATCGAGCTCGGCATCACCGCGCCCTGGACCCTGCTGCAGGGCGCCGACACGCTGATGCGCCGTCACCGCACCGACCTCGACGGACTCGTGAGCGGCGTCACCGGACTCGTACGGGATCTGGACGGTCTGGCGCGCGGCGGTTACGGGGAGCTGCCCGCCGGGCGGTTTCCCGCGTTCGCCCGGCACGATCTGCCCGAGCTGGGCTACGAGCGTTCCCGGCGGGAGCCCGAGTGGGCGCGGTCCTGTACTGTCGCGGGCCGCCACGACGAGGTCGACCTGCCCACCTTCCAACTCGGCGGCTGGTACGACATCTTCACCCAGGGCACGCTCGACAACTTCATCGCCATGCGCCGCGCCGGCCGGTCCGCCACGTTGATCATGGGCCCGTGGACCCACACCAACTGGCAGCACGTGGTCGGTGACGTCAACTTCGGATTCGCTGCGCACTCCGAGTTCATGGGCATGCGGGGACGCGTGCACGACCTGCAGTTCGACTGGTTCGCGCGCACGCTCGGCGAGGGGGCGGCGCTGGAGCCGGACACGGGCACGGTGTTGCTGTTCGTGATGGGGACCAACCAGTGGCGCGAGGAGACGGAATGGCCCCTGTCGCGGGCCGTGGACACCGACTTCCACCTGCGCGCCGACGGACGCCTGACCCCCGAGCCGACGTCCGTCGCCGAGCAGGCCGATCAGTTCACCTACGACCCGATGGATCCGGTGCCCACCACCGGCGGCGCGCTCCTGATGACCGACGACTTCCGTCCCGGACCGCTGGACCAGGCTGCCGTGGAAGCGCGCGAGGACGTCCTGGTCTTCACCAGCGAACCACTTGCCGAGGACCTGGAAGTGACCGGCCGGGTCCGGGCGGTGCTCTTCGCCGCCACCGACGGCCCCTCGACCGACTGGGTGGCCCGCCTGTGCGACGTCGACGAGAACGGCGTCTCGCTCAAT
Source organism: Streptomyces sp. a15 (assembly GCF_059026085.1). NCBI lineage: Bacteria > Bacillati > Actinomycetota > Actinomycetes > Kitasatosporales > Streptomycetaceae > Streptomyces > Streptomyces sp. A15. Next base: position 3,442 of record NZ_JBWLKM010000083.1, read on the forward strand.
GTGACCGACGGCATCGTGAGGGTGCGCGCGGCGACGCCGGGCGAGGCAGCCGAGCACGTCGTGGACCTGTGGTCCACCAGCATCGTCTTCAAGGCGGGCCACCGCATACGGGTCCAGATCACCTCCAGCAACTTCCCCCGCTGGGACCGCAACCTCAACACGGGCGAACCCGAAGAGAGCGCGACCACGGCCCGAACCGCCCGCCAGCAGGTCTTCCACGACCCCGCCCGACCGTCCCGCATCGTCCTGCCCGTGGTGCCTCCGGCCTGACCGGGAGCGAGGGGAGAGCCGGCCGATCCGTTGCTCCGGCGGGCAAGGGCGCCGAAGCAGCCATGTCGGCTCGGTCGAAGGGGGCAGGCATCATGCGGCGGAGGCGATGACCTCCACCAGTCCTCGGTCAGCAGACCGACCACGTTCTGCCCGATCGGCCTGCGATGACGCGGCCGGATACGGAGGTGGCGGCCATCTGGTCGAGTACGGCACCGGGGGCCTGGCCAAGGGGGTACGAGTGGCCCGCCTGCTCCGGGGACGTCCGGCGTGCCGCGAAGGTCACGATCGGCGACCATCTGCCAGTCGTCGGCGATCTGGTCGATCAGGGAGTCCAATTCCCGGCGGTGGCTCCGGGGTCGGGGGAGCGTGTGGTTCCAGTTGCCGTGGAAGCTGTCGCGGGCCAGCGCAAGAACGGCGACCTGCAAGGGGGCAGGGTTCTGCCCGGTGAGGTAGCGGCGATTGTCCGGCTCGGCTCGTACTCGCAGCGGCCTTGGTCGTGGCGCTGCCGGGTCTCCAGCGGGGTGGGGGAGTCCCAGGTCGGGTGCTTCCGCAGCTACCGGCGGTTGTGGCAGGTCTCGATGACGCGTTGCCCAATGCGGGGATTGTCAATTGATCACCCTCCGTATGGTCATCCAGAGGGACGATCTTGCTGGTCAGGGGTGGTCCGGATGGATTGAAGCGGTCCCTTTTCGAGCTGAGGGTGACGGCGATGTCGACGGGGCGACTCGTGGCTGTCCCGTCGGGCGAACGCCCTACGGCATCGTGTGGTCGATCGGCGCCATCCGCTCGATCGACAGCCGGGTCAGCCGCATGGCCTCGATGAGTTCCTCGGTCCTCGCGGGGTTGAGCCGGTCGATGGGGATCGAGCAGCTGATCGCGTCGATCGGGGGGGGGTGGTGAACCGGAGTGAGAATCCGTAGCAGACGACGCCGACGAAGTTCTCCTCGTTGTCGGTGGCGTATCCGCGCTCGGCGGTGGCCCGCAGGTCCTTGATCAGAGCGTCGTGGTCGGTGTGGGTGTTCGGTGTGAGGGGCTTCAGCATGTCGGGGACATGGTCGGCCAGGTGGGTGTCCCGTGGGCAGCGGCCGCCGGCACGCGACTACGAACACCAGCCCCGCACCTCCGAGTCGCGGGTGTACCGGACGGTGATCGCGGTGATACCGCGTCGGCTGACCAAAGCGACCGCGCCGCCCTGGCACACCGCATGAGGGGTGATCAGCTCACCCTCGGCGCGGTGCCGGCACGGCTGGAGGAACGGGAGCGGGAGATCACCGCGCAGGCCGGCGTGGCCAAGGAGCGGATCGCGGAGCTTTCCGCGCAGCTGGAGGAGTTCCACCGCACCGCCGAAGAGATCCGGATCACCCGCAAGCCGCTTGCCGCGGGAGCCACATCCGATTCCTTTGGTGTGCGGGAAGGAGGACCGGAGAGGTCCGGCTCGGTCACGCGGCCTGTCCGCCCTGCGCCCGGATCGACAGGTCGCCCCAGTCGGCCCAGGTCTTGAGCCGGTCGGCGTAGACCTGGGGGAGCATGTGGTTGCCCTGGGTGCCGAAGAAGACGCGCAGCGGCGGGTTGTCGGAGTCGACGATCTCCAGCAGCGCCTCGCTTGCGGCGGTGGGGTCGCCGAAGTCGAGGCCCTGGACGAACGCGTCGAGTTGTTCGCGAACGCCGTCGTAGGCGGGGTGGGCGGAGACGTGAACGGCTGAAGGACCGCCCCAGTCGGTGGCATAGGCGCCGGGCTCGACCAGTGTCACCTTGATGCCGAGGCCGGAGACCTCCTGGGCGAGCGATTCGGTCAGGCCCTCCAGGCCCCACTTGGAGGCGTGGTAGCCGCCGAGCAGCGGCCAGGCCGCCACACCGCCGGTGGAGGAGATCTGCACGACGTGGCCGGAGCCCTGCTCCCGCAGGTGGGGCAGCGCCGCCTGGGTGACCCACAGAGCGCCGAAGAGGTTGGTTTCCAGTTGGTCGCGCAGCTGCCGTTCGGGCAGTTCCTCCACGGCGCCGAACAGGCCGTAGCCCGCGTTGTTGACGATCACGTCGAGGCGGCCGAAGTGTGCGTGGGCCCGCTCGACACTCGCGAAGACCGCGGCCCTGTCGGTCACGTCCAGCTTCAGGGGCAGGATTGCCTCCCTGTGGGCCGTGACGAGGTCGGTCAGCGTGGTGGTGTCGCGTGCGGTGGCGGCCACTTTGTCGCCGCGGGACAGGGCGGCTTCGACGAAGCGGCGGCCGAAGCCGCGGGAGGCGCCGGTGACGAACCAGACCTTGCTCATGGGGTATTTCCTCTGCGGATTCACTGTCTCGTGGTGTTCGGTCAGTTGGAGAACGCGGCGGTCAGCGGAGCCACCTGGTCCAGGAAGCGGTGTACGGCCTCGGCGTCGGCCGGGGGCGCGTAGAGCACCGCCCGGTTCACGCCGATGTCCCGCAGCTCCGCCAGGTGCGCGGGCTCCGGCTCGGCCCCGAAGACGGTCACCGGCACGTCATCGGCGCGTCCGGCCGCACGTCCCGCGGCACGCAACTTCGCGATGCGCTCGGCCAGTTCGGCCACGGGCATGCCGGCGTGCGGCATCCACTCGTCGCCGAAGTCGAGCACCCGGCTCGCCACGAGGGGCCCGGAACCGCCCACCAGAACCGGCGGCCCGGACGGCCGGTGGGGCTTGGGCCAGGACCACAGGGGTCCGAAGCGCACGTGCTCGCCGTGGAACTCGGCGACGTCGTCCTCCCAGATCCGGCGCATCGCCTTCACCCGCTCGGCCATGACACTCCAGCGGCGCCCCGGATCGGTGCCGTGGTGGGCGATCTCCTCGCTGATCCATCCGGCGCCCACCCCGAACAGCACACGTCCGCCCGACAGGGCGTCCAGGCTGGCCACCGCTTTGGCGGTGACGATCGGGTCGCGCTGGGGCACCAGGCAGATGCCGGTGCCCACCCGCAGGGACCGGGTGGCGGCCGCGGCATAGGTGAGAGCGACGAACAGATCGTGGGTGCGGGAGAAGTGCGCGGGCAGCTCCCCCACCTCGGCGCGCGTGCGCTCGGTGGCCGGCATGTGGGTGTGCTCGGGAAGGAACAGCGACTCGAAGCCGCGGTCCTCGACCGCACGCGCGAGTTCGTCGGGGCGGACGGCGAAGTCCGCGGGGAACATGGCAATGCCTAGTTTCATGTTTTCCGTCCTCGGTAGCAGGCGGCGCGCGCTCTTCCGCAGGTCGCGCGGGGCCGTCCTGCGCCGTCTTCGTCGGCAACTCTAGGTATCGGCACCGAGAGCATCCATGACGGATGCCCTCAATAATTTGCCTCAGAGTCTCACTCGCCGATCCTCTGCATCATTCCGGCGTTAGGGTGTGGGGCATGGACGTGCTCGCCGACGTACTCGCCGCCACCGGCTTCAGGGGCGTGCTGCTCGCCCAGCTGCGGTCGTCCGGATCCGGCTGGGGCTGTGCCGTGGACCGGCTCGGCACCGCGGGGTTCCATGTCATCGCCGAGGGCGTCTGCTGGCTGCGGACCGGCGAGGCGCCACCGGTGCAGCTGGTGTCCGGGGACGTGGTGCTGTTGCCGCGCGGCACGCCGCACCGGCTGCTGGGGGCCCCCGACGAAGAGGCCCTCCCGTACGCGGAGTTGGAGGCCGCTCACCCGCCGGACGGGGAGGGCGTGGTCGACATCGGCGGGGCCGGGCCCGTCGTGCGGGTGGTGTGCGGCAAGTTCCACTACGCCGGCAATACCGACGGGCATCCGCTGCTGTCGGCGCTGCCGGAGGTCATCCATGTGCCCGGCATGAGCGCCGACCCCCACTTGCAGGACGTCGTCCGGATCCTCGCCACCGAGACGGCGGGCGGGCAGCCCGGCTCCCGGGCAGTGGCCACCCGTCTGACCGAGGTGCTCTTCGTGCTCGCGATCCGCGCCTGGATCGAACGGGCCGATACCGCCACCGAGCAGGGACCGTCCTGGCTGACCGCCCTGCGCGACCCGCGCATCGGGACCGCCCTGTCACTGATGCACGAAGAGCCGCACCGCGACTGGACGGTGGAGAGCCTGGCCCGCACCGTCACGATGTCCCGCCCGGCCTTCGCCCGCCAGTTCAAGGAGGTGGTGGGCCACACCCCACTGGCCTACCTCGCGCGCGTGCGGATCGACCGGGCCGCCCGCCTGCTGCGCGACACCGACAATCCGGTCGGCGACATCGCGCAAGCCGTCGGATACCGCTCCGAGTTCGCCTTCTCGCGGGCGTTCTCCCGGGAACAGGGCATCGCGCCCGGCCGCTACCGTCGTACGGCCTCAGTGCCTTCCTGATCAGCCGCTTGCCGAAGCTTCGCCTCCGTCGGCAGGGTGCGGCGGTACGGCGCGGTTGTTGAGGTCCACCGAGAGGAAGATGTCGTTCGCGACGGGGTTGCGGATCTCCTCGGCGAGCTGGCCGATGAGTCCGGCCGTGCGGGCGAGCAGGGCGAAGGCACGCAGCAGTTCCAGCGGGAGGCCGAGGTCGGCGAGCGCGGCGCCGCAGACGCCGGCGCCGTTCAACGGCAGTGTTCTGCCCAGAACTTGAGGGTGGATTCGGCCGATGGCCGCGAAGAGCGACAGGTGCGGACCGACCAGCTCTTCCTCGGCGGCGATGTGGAACAGCCTCGGTGTGCGGGGGTCGCCCTCTTTGTGAACGTGGTGCCCGAGACCGGGGATCACTCTGCCCTCCGCTCGTGCCGAGCGCACGGAGGCGAGGGCCAGTTCGTCCCAGCCTGCCTCGTCGGTCGGGAGGCCACCCCGCGCTGTCGACAGGGCGTCGTGGAGGAACCTGCCGCAGTCCTCGGTCACGCCGAGGAAGCGTGAGCCGCCGCCCAGGAGCCCGGCGGCGAGGGCGCCCTGGACCGAGTCGGGCGCCGACAGGTACGTCAGCCTGGTCGTGATCGCGGTCGGGGTGAAGCCGTGGTCGGCCAGGGCGGCGAGCACGGCCTCGAACACCCGTGTCTCCCCGGGGGTGGGTCGGCGCTGTGTGGCGAGCCAGAACGCCAGCTCGCCGAAGCCCACCTCGCCCATCACATCGGCCGCGAGGTCCTGGCCGAGCAGGGTGATCTTGTCCAGGGAGGACGCGCCGAGCGCGGTCGGGTACTCAGGCATCGTCGTCCTCCAGCAAGTCCTGCAGCCACTTGCGCAGTTCGGCCCCGTGCTCGTCCAGCTCGGGCGGGGGCAGGCGGTAGGCGGCGGGCGTTTCGGAGAAGCGGATCGGGTGCCGTGTCGTGGGTACGGCCCGGTCTCCCTCGCCGACCTCGACGACCGGGTCGAGTCCGAAGCGTTCGGCCATCGCGAATCCGCCGTCGATGGTGTTGATCGGTCCGCAGGGGACCCCGGCGTCGACGAGCAGCTCGAACCACTCCAGGGCGGTCCTCGTCTTGAGCCGTTCGAGCAGGAGGGGCCGGAGTTCCTCCCGTCGCTCGGTACGGTCGGCGTTGTGCCGGAAGCGGGGATCGTCGGCGGTCTCGGGGATCCCGAGTACTTCGCACAGCTTGCGGAACTGCCCGTCGTTGGCCGCGGTGACGATCAGGTCCTGGTCGGCCGTCGGCAGCGGTTCGTAGGGGAAGACGCTGGGGTGCGCGTTGCCCATCCGGTAGGGCACGGTGTCGCCGGCGACGTAGGAGGAACTGTGGTTGACCAGCCCGGTCAGTGCCGACGAGAGCAGGTTCACCTCGACGAGCTGGCCCCGGCCGGTGACGTCGCGGTGGCGCAGCGCGGCGAGGATACCGATGGTGGCGTGGTTGCCCGCCATCACGTCGAAAACCGAGATCCCCGCCCGGTACGGCGGCCCGTCCGGATCACCGGTGAGGCTCATCAGCCCGGAGATCGCCTGCACCATCAGGTCGTAGCCGGGTACGTTTCGGCCGGGTCCGGCTCCGAAACCGCTGATCGACGCGTAGACCACGCCCGGGTTTTGGGTGCTCACCGAGGCGTGGTCGAGGCCGTACCGGGCCAGTCCGCCCGGCTTGAAGTTCTCGATCACCACGTCCGCGCGCCGAGCGAGCTCCCTGGCCAGCCGCGCGTCCGCCTCGTCGCGGAAGTCGAGCGCGAGCGACCGCTTCCCGCGGTTGATCCCGAGGTAGTAGGTCGACACGCCGTCGCGCACCGGCGGCGTCCACGTGCGGGTGTCGTCCCCCTGGGGGCCTTCGACCTTCACCACGTCGGCCCCGAGATCGGCGAGCAGCATCGTCGCGTACGGACCGGCGAGGATGCGGGAGAAGTCCGCCACGAGCAGCCCGTCGAGCGGTCCGCGTGAGCCGCCTGAACCGCTGCTCATGGGCTACGCCCCCTCGTTCTGCACGGCGACGCCGTCGCCGCGGTACTCGCTGTAGGTGTAGGGGTTGGAGATCACCTCGGTTGTCGGGATCTGCGGCTCCACGGCCTGACGCCACGCGTCCTCGCCCATGGTGGTCCGCGCGTAGTCCACGGTCGCGGCGACGGCGGTGCGGGCCTGCTCCAGGTCAACGCCGACCAGTTCGTGCGCGTACTTCACCACGGTTCCGTTGACCAGCACGGTGTGCACGTCGGCGCGGGTGGCCTGGTAGACCACGTGCCCGTAGGGGTGCAGGATCGGGTACATCGCCGGGCTGCGGTCGTTCTTGAGCAGGACGAGGTCGGCCTTCTTGCCCGGCGTCAGCGAGCCGATGGTGTCGCTGAGGCCGAGCACCCTGGCGCCGCCGATCGTGGCCCACTCCACGACGTCCCGGGCCCGCAGGCTGTGGTGCACCACCGTCTCCCCGGCCGCGTGGGCCGCCATGTGCTCCCGCGTCCGGTCGGCCGACAGCGTGGCGCGCATCGCCGAGAACAGATCGGCGCTGAACCACACACTGGTGTCCATCGACAGTGACACGGGGATGCCGTGGCGCCGCAGCCGCCAGGTGGGAGGGTAGCCCTGGCCAGCGTTGTGCTCGCTCTCCGCCGACACCGAGACCGTGCCGCCCGAGGCGGCGATCCGGTGGTACGAGTCCTCGCTGAGCGTCGCCGCGTGGACATAGGTGACGTCGGGCGTCATGAACCCGTGGTCCCACATCAGACGTATGCCGTTGTCGTTCGTCGCGCCCCAGACGCCCGCGTGGGTGGTGACCGGCAGCCCGAGCTCGCGTGCCGCCTCGAACGCCGCCTTCTCGGGGAAGGTCTCGTCACCGGTGACGTCGAAGGCGAGCTGCAGGCCCAGCATGTCGTCCCGCCCGGAGAAGTGGCGGTCGACGAAGGACCGGAATTCCTTCGAGCGGGCCCACTCCCAGGGGGCGCCGAGCAGGTTGCCGTAGGCCAGCACGAAGCGGCCCGGCACCGCGCGCAGCGATTCGACGGCCGCGTCCCCGTGCTCGGGCGTCTGCAGTCCGTGCGACCAGTCCACCGTGGTGGTCACACCCGCGTCGAGCGCCTCGATGCCGGACAGCAGGTTGCCGGCGTGGATGTCCTCGGGGCGGAAGATCTTGCCCCAGTTGAGGTAGTAGAAGACGAAGTACTGCGAGAGGGTCCAGTCGGCTCCGAGGCCACGCAGCGCGGTCTGCCACATGTGCCGGTGGGTGTCGACCATGCCGGGCATGAGGATGCCGCCGGCGCAGTCCACCACCACGGCGTCGTCGGGTGCCTGAAGGTCCCTTCCGACCTGTTCGATCCGTTCACCGCGGACCAGCACGTCGCCGCGGTCGAGCAGGCCGATCGCGGGGTCCATGGACAGGACGGTCGCGTCGCGGAACAGGACGGGGCGTCCGGGGGTGAAGTCTTCCCGGCGTGGTTGTTCGGTTGTCATGGGGTCACCTCGTTGTGGAGTCTGTGGTCCGGGCCCGCAGAACACGGGAGCGGGCGGTCAGGGGTACGGCCGCAGTGGCCAGGCCGAGGGCCAGGGCCGCGCATCCCCATGCGTAGCCGTCGAGTTCCGTCAGCCCGAGGGCGTGGTCGAGTGACCAGGCGCCGGGGCCGGTGAAGGCGAGGACCGCGGCCACCGCGCCGTAGGAGAAGGGCACTTCGCAGCCGCCCTTCTGCGCCCAGAAGCCGTTCGGCGCGGTCGCCGCCGCCGCGACCGCCATGGTGCCGACGATCACCGCGCAGCCGCCGGGCGTCAGCAGGCCGGCCGCGACCGAGGCCGCTCCGGCGAGTTCGGCCGCCCCGGCGACGAGCACCATCCGCCGCCCGGGCACGAAGCCCCACCGGTCGAAGACGGCGGCGGTCCCGGCGCGCCCCGCGCCGCCGAACCAGCCGAACAGTTTCTGGGTGCCGTGGCCGAACAGCAGCGCGGCGAGCAGCAGTCGCAGCAGGAGCAGCCCGAGACTCACGGCCGAGTCTCGCTCGTTGACCGGGGCTGGAGCACGAAATCGAACTCGGCGCGCAGGTACGGCTCGTCGATGGTGCCGCCGTCGGGGGAGGAGCCGGCCGGTTCCTCGGTGAAGCGCACGATCAGCTCGTCCTTGGTGCCGAACACGACATCGGTGTCGAGGAATTCGGAACCCTGCCGGAACAGGTGGGTGATGAGCTTCTCGTGGCCGGGGTGGTCGATCAGGAAGTGGATGTGCGCGGGACGGAAGTGACTGATGTCGGTCCTGCTGATCAGGTCACCGACCGGACCGTCCATCGGGATCGCGTAGCCGCGTGGCGCGATGGTGCGCACGCAGTACGTGCCGTCCGCTCGCGTCCGGTACAGCGCGCGCAGCCGGGCCTCGTCGATCTCCGGCAGCTGCGCCTCGTAGGCGCCGTCGGCGTCGGCCTGCCACACGTCCAGGACGACGTCGGGCAGAGGTGTGCCGTCGAGGTCGAGGACCCGACCCGTGATGAACACCGGCGTGCCCGGGATGCCGTCCGACATGGCGGCTCCGAAACCGGCCGTCGGAGAGCCGTCGATGTGGAACGGACCGAGCACCGTCGCCGGAGTGGCGTCCGCCGAGAAGTGGTGGTTCAGCTGGACGACGAGCGTGCTGAGACCCAGGACGTCGGAGGCGAGGATGAACTCCTGGCGCTTGTCGTCACTGATCCGGCCGGTCGCCGTGAGCCATTCGACGGCCGCCGCCCACTCCTCCTCCGTCAGCCGGACCTCGCGGGCGTACGCGTGGAGGTGCCGCACCAACGCTGTCATCAGCTCGGCGAGCCGGGGCGAGTGCGCGGTGGCCCACCGCTTCACCGCCAGGTCGCTGAGGTTGTCCTCCGTCACGAAGGCCAATGGAATCCTCCTCGATTCGTTCCGGCCTCGACCGCTGTACGGACATGAGTCCGTACAGCGGACACATTGGCGCATGGTTGACTCGTAAATCAAGCCCTTGGGTGGCTGCGTCGGAGCCAGGCTTGGGTTGGCTCAATCGGACTGCTGTCCGCACCCGGGAAATGCGTGGCCCGTCACCGACCGGTGACGGGCCGAGGAACCTCGAGGAACCTCGAGGAACCTCGAGGAACCGGAGAGGTCAGAACATCGTGTTGTCGTTGGCGGAGGTGGCCGGGACGTCCTGTACGGCGTCCCAGTGCTCGATGATCTTGAGCTCGCCGTTCTTCTGCTTCGCGACCCGGAAGATGTCCACGACCGACTGCCCACGGTCCTCGGGGCTGAGGCGGTAGTGCGCGTGGATGGCGACGTAGTCCTTGTCGGCGATGACGCGCTTGCGTTCCACGATCAGGTTCGGGAACTGGCGGAAGAAATCGGTGAACTGCTCATGCAGGCCGGCCGAGCCGCTGGGGATGGTCGGGTTGTGCTGGTAGTACTCCGGCGCGAGGTACCTGACGGCGTCGGGGTTCTTGTCGACGAGGAGGGTGTCGAAGTAACTGGTGGCGATCTTCTCGCTGAGAGACGTGCTCCAGCGCGGGCCGCTGGGCTCGTTCGTGTGCGGGTTGCTGACCGTGCCGAACATGTCGTTGCCGTTGACAGTAGTCGCCGGCACGTCCTGGACCGTGTCCCAGTGCTCGGCGATCATGCCGCTCTTGGGGTCGAAGCGGAAGATGTCGACCACGGCCGTGCCACGGGTGCCGGGCTCGTAGACGGGGTTGGAGTGCACCAGGACCAGGTTGCCCTGGGCGAGGACCCGCTTGACGTTGTACTGGTGGTCCGGGAAGCGCGCGGTCCAGTCGCGGATGAAGTTCTTGATCGCTTCCCGGCCGTTGGGGGCGGCGGGGTTGTGCTGGATGTAGTCCTCGCGGATGTACCGGTCGGCGACCTTGAGGTTGCCCTCCTCGAAGAGCTGGGTGAGGACATGGACGGCGACGCGCTTGTTGCGCTCCTGCGTGGCGGGGCTCGTGTACGAGGCGTCGAGGCCGAGGCCCAGGCCGCTGTGGGACGGCGCGGTGGCGGTGGCCGTGGCGGCAGGTGCGAAGCCGGCCACGGCTCCTACGGTCGCCGCGGCCAGGAGGGTGGCTATGGCTTTACGGGGCAGCCGGCTGGTGCTGTTCGACATGGGGGGTTCTCCAGGGCTGTGCGGACGGCGGTGAACGCGTCGGCGGGTGTCTGGTGGGGGATCGGGAGCAAAGGGCGGGGGTGCCCGTGTGGGCTCAGGCGCGGTCGAAGGCGAGGAGGAACTCGATGTTTCCCTGGTCCTCCACCGTGATCCCGCCGAAGTTGGGTGCGTCCACGCCGTAGTCGGCGAAGGTGACCGGGATGGAGCCGTTGACCCGGAAGCCGTCGGCGGTGCGCTGGGCGTCGAGCTCGAAGGAGACCGTGTTGGTCTCACCGTGGACGGTCAGCTCGCCTGTGGCCTTGGCGCTGACCTGCTCGCCCACTGCCGGAGCAGAGCCGAAGTCGACGGGCTCGGTGAGCTCGAAGGTGGCCTCCGGGTAGCGCTCGGTGTTCATGACCCGGCCGCGGAACTGGCCGTCGCGCTGGTCGGAGTCGCTCTTCACCGAGGCGAGGTCGACGGTGAAGGATCCGCTGACCGCCCGGTTGCCTTCGATCTCCAGCTCGCCGGTGACCTTCTCGGTACGGCCCACCGCCGTGACGTTCTGGCCGAAGAGGACCTCGTCGACCCGGTAACCGGCCTGCGAACCGCTGCCCACCCGCCAGGCACCCTCGACGTCCTCCCCGGAACCCGAGGAACTGCCGGAGGAGTTCGAGCCTGGCGGGTCGTCGAGCGAGAGGGCGGCCGGTGGCTTGTCCTGGACGTAGTTGATGTAGATGTAGGGGCCCGCCGTGCACAGCACGGCGACGGTGGCCACACCGGCGATGAGCCAGCGCTTCCAGTGCCTGCGGATGCTGCCTGCCATGGTGTCTCCTATGTGGTTTCGCAATTCAACTGAAGTTTCAAGTATGTGGTCGCGGGTCGCCCTGGGACGTGAGGGGTCGCTACGGGCGTGTGCGGGCTCAGCCGTGGGCGGCGAGCGGGATGGGGTCAGTCCAGGAGTCGCTCGGAGACCTGCCAGAGTCGCTCGGCAGCCTCCGGATCCAGGGCGTGCGGCGCGACCCCGGTGTTGGTGCCCGGCTGGTGCAGTGGGGCCTCGTCGCAGTCCTCGAAGTACCGGCCGCTGATGCCGTCGAGCAAGGGTGAGGTGGCCAGCAGGACGGAGGTCGCGGCGCCCTGTTCGACCGATTTGAAGGACATCTCGGGCAGGGGTGTTCCTTCGCCGAGGAGGGCTTGTAGGTGGGTCATGAACAGGCCCATCCGGGCGTCGTCCATGTAGCGCCCCAGGTTGGTCTGGATCCCTCCGGGCATCAGTGCGTTGGCCGTGATCCCGTCTGCGGCCCATCGCCGGCCGGCCTCGACCGCGAACAGCACGTTTGCGGTCTTGGACTGGCCGTACGCCAGCCACGGGTCGTAGGGCCGCTCGGTGAAGTGGAGGTCGTCGAAGACGACGGGTGAGAACAGGTGCCCGCTGGAACTCACCGACACCACCCGGGCGCCGCCGGCCGCCGCGAGTGCCTCGTGCAGCCCGGTGGTCAGGGCGAAGTGCCCCAGGTGGTTGGTGGCGAACTGCAACTCCCAGCCCTGGGGTGTGCGGCTCTCCGGGGCCGCCATGACCCCGGCGTTGTTGACGAGGATGTGCAGCGGGCCGTGCCAGGCGGCGGTGAACGCGCGGACGGACGCCGGATCGGTCAGGTCCAGGGCGGCGACCCGTACGCCTTCGGAGCCGGTGGTGGCCCGGATGTCCTTCGCGGTGCGATCGCCGGCGGCGGTGTCCCGCACAGCCAGAGTGACCTCCGCGCCGGCGTCGGCCAGCGCTCGGGCGGTCTCCACGCCGATGCCGGACGCCGCCCCGGTGACGACGGCGCGGCGGCCCGTGAGATCGATGTCCGCGATGACGTCGGCAGCCGTGGACCGGCTGGTGAACGGACTGATGATGCCTGTGCTCGTGGCCATGCTCGCCATGCTCCCTGTTTGCTACTCTCGAAACCGGAGGTGCCTCCGATTACTCCCAGACTTTAAACGGAGGGCCCTCCGATTGTCTAGAAGGAAGGAAAGCTGTGACCGCCACCACACGCGGACTGCGTGCTGACGCGCGACGCAACCGGGAACGCCTCCTCGAAGTCGCGGCGCGCGCGTTCTCCGAGACCGGCACCGACGCGTCCCTCGAGGCCATCGCCAAGGACGCCGGCGTGGGCATCGGCACGCTCTACCGGCACTTCCCCACCCGCGAGGCACTGCTCGAGGCCGCCTACCGCAACGAACTCGCCCGGGTCTGCGACAGCGTCACGGAACTGCTCGCACAGCTCCCGCCCGACCAGGCCATGCGGAGATGGATGGACTTGTTCATCGACTACCTGGCCACCAAGCAGGGCATGGCGGACGCACTGAAGGCCGTCATCGCCTCCGGCGACGAGGATCCGTTCGCCGAGAGTCTCGACCGGATCAGCACGGCCATCAGCACACTGCTGCACGCCGGGGCCGAAGTGGGAGTTCTGCGCTCGGACGTGGACCCGCTCGATGTCGGGTTCAGTCTTGGGGGTGTCCTGCTGATCACGAGCGACAAGGGGCTGCGCGACCGCGCGGGCCGCATGCTCGACCTCCTGCTCGACGGGCTCCGCTACCGCTCCGGCTGACGCGTGACGCCGGCCCAGCTGGCTGACGGCGTATCACCGGCTCAGGTTCTCCAACAGCACCATCCCGGCCGCCGTGTTGGACGCCGGCACGTGATAGGCCTCGTACACACGCCGGATCCGGGGTCCCAGCGCGCCGCGCATGATCAGCCACATGATCAGCTCGATGCCCTCGGAACCGGCCTCGCGGATGTACTCCTCGCGCGTCAGCGCGGCCAGTTTCTCGGGGTCGTGCTCGATCGCGTTCAGGAACATCCGGTCGAAGTCCTGGTTGATCAGTCCCGCGCGGGCGCCGGCGAGCTGGTGGGACATGCCGCCGGTGCCGAAGACGGCGACCTTGAGGTCCTCGGGGAAGGAGCGGATGGCCTCGCCGAGCGCGCGGCCGAGGGCCAGGCACCGCGCGGCGGTCGGCTGCGGATACTGGATGACGTTGACCAGGAGGGGAACCACCGCGCAGGGCCAGCGTTCGCCGGGGTCGGGGCAGTACACCGACAGGGGAACGGTCAGGCCGTGGTCGACGTCGAGTTCCTGGTAGACGGTGAGGTCGAAGGAGGCGTCGATCAGGCTCTTGACGAGGTGGTCGGAGAACTCGGGGGCGCCCGTGACCGTGGGCACCGGACGGCTACCCCATCCCTCGTCGGCCACCCGGTACGACTCGGCCGTCCCGAGCGCGAAGGTGGGGGTGACGCTCATGTCGACGGCGTTGGCGTGGTCGTTGTAGATGACGACCGCGATGTCGGGGGTGTGCCGGGCCATCCACTCCCGCGCCGGCGTGTATCCGTCGAACAGCTTTTTCCAGTACGGGTCTTGCGTCTTCCCGTGGTCCATGGCCGCACCGATCGACGGTACGTGCGAGGTGGCCAGACCCCATGTCACCTCAGCCAAAGTTCCGCCCTCCCGCTTTGAGCGCCTGCGTGAACTCCTCGGTGGTCATGCCGGTGAAGACCCCGCCGAGGTACTGCATGGACTTCTGGTCGACCATGGCGAGCTTGAAGACGTAGAAGATGGAGCCGCCCAGCTCCATCATCCGGTTCCAGTCCCGCCGCAGAACGGCGTCCCGCTGCGCGGCCGTGAGCCCGTACGTCTCGCAGTACGCGGCTTCGTCTGCTTTGAACCTCTCCCGGTTCTCGGCGTCCTTGAGGGACCCGCAGAGCCGGTTCAAGGCTCGGCCGCGGCGGTTCTCCGCGGCGTCGAAGACATAGGTGCCGGGGACCCGGGGTGTGGTGCTGGACATGCTGTTCTTCTCCTCTCCGGTGTTGATGACGGTCAGTGCAGGAGCCCGCCGCCGTCGCAGACGAGCGTCTGGCCGGTGACCATGGACGCGTGCGGTGAGGCGAGATAGGAGACCAGCCCCGCGAACTGCTCCGGGGTGACGAACTCCTTGATCGCCTGTCGGCTCATGGTCGCGGCGAACACCTCGTCGCCGGAGTGCGCCCGGGTGCCCGGGGTGGCCACCTGCGCGGGCGCCACCGCGTTGACCGTGATCCGGTGCTCGCCCAGTTCGCGTGCCATCACCCGGGTCATCCCGATGAGCGCGCCCTTGCTCGCGACGTAGGCGATCTGGCCCGGGGACCCCGTGAAGAAGGTGCGGGACGCGACATTGACCACCCGCCCGCGGTGCGGGCTGCCGCGCAGCCAGGGCACGCACGCCTGCACCATGAGCAGCGGGCCGACGGCGTTGACGGCGAAGAAGCGGTGCATCTCCTCCGGGGTCGTCTCCAGCAGCGGCGCCCGGTCGGAGAGCAGGCCGGCGTTGTTGACGAGGACGTCGACCCCGCCGTACGCCTCGGCGATCTCGGATACGGCCTGGCGGGTCGCGGCCGGGTCCCCGACGTCGCAACGCCAGGCCCGGCCGCCCGGGATCGAGCTGGTGTCGTCGGGTTCGTCGACGTCGAGGGCGGCGACCGTGAAACCGTCCCCGGCCAGTCTGCGGGCGATGGCGAGCCCCAGGCCGCCGGCGGCGCCCGTGACCACGGCGACCCGGGGGCCGCGGTTCGCCGGGCCGGTCATGGTGCCTTCTCCTGCGGATGGGTGGCGAGTGCCTCGACGGTGATGTCCATCCACTTCCACATCGGCAAGGAGACCAGCGCGTCGTGCAGCTGTGCCGGGTCGGCCGCCTCGTACAGGCCGATGGTCGCGTTGCGGCCGGGCACCCGCCACAGCCGCTTGAGGATGCCGGCCTCCCTGAGCTGCATGGCCCGTTCGCGCTCGCCCTTGCGCAGCTCCTCGCGTACGTCGTCGGGGGTGTCCGGGGGCAAGGTGTTCTCGGTGCGGACGAGGAATTCCACGGGGATATCCCTTCACGGGGTCAGGCTGCCGCGATCTCCAGCAGCAGTTCGGCGAGTCGGCCGGGGGCGGTGACCATCGCTTCGTGTCCGGTGGCGATCTCGTGGACCGGCCAGCCTCGGGAAGCGGCGCGCTCGGCGTGCGGGGTGAACACCCGCATCCAGTCGGTGCACTCGACGAAGGCGCCGGGGACCTGGTCGGCCTTTCCGGTCAGCCGCAGTGGCTCGGTGTAGGTCAGCCACGGGTGCGGGGTCAGTCGCGGGCCGAGCCAGTCGAGGTCCGCCTGGTCCTCGACGCCGAGCACGCTCAGCGAGCGCACCGGGATGAGCCAGCCGAACCCGGGCCCGGCCACGGACTCCCGGTAGTGCCCGGCGATGGTGTCGGGCAGCAGATCGATCGCCGCGTCACCGTCGTCGCCGACGAAGGCGTCGAGGTGGACCCGCTTCGCAAGCCGGTCCGGGATCCGGTCCGCGACGCCGGTGACGACCTGGCCCGCGTAACTGTGGCCGACGAGCACGACGCCCCGGGCGTCATGGGCCTCGATCAGCGCCACCACGTCCTCGACGTGCGTGCCGAGACCGATCTGCGGACTCAGCAGATGGGCGCGGTCACTCACCCCGGTCAACGTGGGGGTGTGCACCTCGTGTCCGGCCGCGCGCAGCAGCGGGGCGACACGCTGCCACACCCAGCCGCCGTGCCAGGCTCCGTGGAGCAGCACGAAGACGTGGCGGCCGCTCATGCGGACGCCCGGGGATGCGTGCCGCCTGCCTGCTGTTCGCGGGTGAGCATCTTCGCCACCGCCCGGCGTCCGCGGAGTGCGGCGAGGTCGGACTTGATGCTGGACTCGGCGGTGCCGCCCGGGTCGGTGGCGTACATGATCTCCTGCGCCTCCAGGGCGTCGACGTCCTCCTGCATCACGGCCAGTTGCTGCTCGTGCTGGAACTTCGTGAGCTCCTCGTCGTCGATGAGGTAGTCGCGGCCGAGCGCGTAGAAATCGTGCGTCTCGTTGCCGCGTCCCGGCGTCATCCCGTACAGCACCTTCATGTGGAAGCCGTCCGGTTCCTCGGTACCGGTGGCCGCGACACGGATGTTGAGGACGAAGATGCCCGGCGGGTAGAAGTCGCCGTCCTGCCAGCGGTCCACCGGAGAGGTCAGTCCGCAGGACTTCTCGTAGAACGGCGGCGCCTCGATGCCGATCATGCGGCGGCTGAAGCCGACCCGGTCGCCGTCCACCGCCACGTCGATCGGGGTCGCGGCGACGGCGGCGTTGCCGATGCTGCTCGGGTGCAGGAACGTCTCGTGGGTGAGGTCGAGCAGGTTCTCCAGGAGCAGCAGGTGCCGGGCCTTCAGCGGGACGACGCCGTGCACATGGGTCCAGTTCGGGTCGGTCAGCCACGAGGTGTCGGGCAGAAGGCCCTCGTCGGCCAGTTCGGGGTCTCCGGGCCAGACCCATATGGCGCCGTCCCGCTCGACCAGGGGGAAGCGGCGCAGTGCCGCCTTGGGCTTGTCGGCCTGCTCGGCGACCCCGACGCACACGCCCTGGCCGTCGAAGCGGTAGCCGTGGTAGTCGCACTGGAGGGTTCCGTCGTCGTCGAGGTGGCCCAGCGACAGCGGGTACTTGCGGTGGGGGCAGCGGTCCTCGACGGCCGTGACGGTCTGGTCGGGCAGCCGGTAGAAGCAGACCGGGATGTCGGTGATCCAGCGCTGCTTGAGGGTTCGGCCGATCTCGTCGGACCAGGCTCCCAGGTACCAGCCGCTGCGGACGTGCTGTGTCAGTGTCATGTCAGTCCTTCTTTTGACGTCGGCCCAACGGGGCAGTCCGCCTGTCGAATTGACGAAGTATCAGAGATCCAGAACGAGGCGTCGGCCCCGCGCGCGGGAGACGCAGATCAGCATCGTGTCGTTCGCTGCCCGCTCGTCGTCGGTGAGCAGTGAGTCGCGGTGGTCGACCTCGCCCTCCAGGACGGGGGTCTCGCACGAGCCGCAGATGCCTTCCTCGCAGGACGACAGGACAGGGACGCCCGCCTGCTCCACGGCCTTGAGGACCGACAGCCCGGGCGGCACGGTCAGCGTCGTCCCGGACGCCCGCAGTTCCACCTCGATCGGCTGCTCGGCCTCATCGTCCGCCGGCTGTCGCACCGCCGCCGCGAACCGCTCGACGTTCAGCGCTCCGACCGGCCAGCCGGCACAGTGTGTCTCGACCGCGTCGATGAGCCCTGCGGGGCCGCAGCAGTACACCAGGGCGGACGGGTCGGGATCGCCGAGGAAACCGGCGAGGTCGAGCAGACCGTACTGGTCCTGCGGACGTACGGTCACGCGCTCGCCGTAGCCCTCCAGTTCGGGCAGGAACGCCATGGACGCGCGCGTGCGGCCCCCGTAGAGCAGGGACCACTCGGCCCCCGCCGCCTCGGCCTCGGCGATCATCGGGAGCAGGGGGGTGATGCCGATGCCGCCGCCGACGAACAGGTACCGGGCCGCCGGCCGCAACGGGAAGTTGTTGCGCGGGCCGCGCACCCGGAGTTCGCCGCCCTCCACGAGGTGGTCGTGGATCCACTGCGATCCGCCGCGTCCGTAGGGCTCTCGGAGCACCGCCACGCGCCAGCGGGCCGTGTCCGTCACCGGGCCGCAGAGCGAGTACTGCCGGGTGACGCCCGTGGGCAGGATCACGTCGATGTGTGCTCCCGGCTGCCAGGACGGCAGCGGTGCGCCGGAGCTCGCCGCGAGCTCCAGCGACACGACATCGTCCGCCACCGTCTGGCGGGCCACGACGGTGGCGGTGCCTTCGGACTCGGTGCCGCGCCGGTCGGGGGACGACGTTCCGGCCTCGGCGGAACCGAGGGTGTGCGTGTCCGGGGCGGCGGT
Organism: Streptomyces sp. a15; assembly: GCF_059026085.1. Lineage (NCBI taxonomy): Bacteria > Bacillati > Actinomycetota > Actinomycetes > Kitasatosporales > Streptomycetaceae > Streptomyces > Streptomyces sp. A15. The sequence goes on from NZ_JBWLKM010000083.1 coordinate 21,794, forward strand.
TGGGGGGCTCGTCACGTTCGTCATCTCCTCGGTACGGTCGGCAGGGATCGCTCCGGCCGCGGTCGGCGGCGCCACGATCGACGCTAGCCACCGGAGAACGCCCAGGTCATCGCTCGAATGACCGGATCGGGGCGGCGCATGGTCGTGGCCCCGACTACGTCATCCGTCGCGCGGGCCGGGTGTCCCGGCCCGCCCGTCGGGCCGCGGAGCATGGTCGAGATGGATCCGCACCTGGCGGTCGTCCTCGTTCCAGAGGGCTTCCACGACGGCGTGCAGCTGTCGGACGTCGGTGCGCCACATCGGTACGCCGTAGCGGTCGTCGCGTGTCAGCGCGTCCTCGGCGACAGCATCGGCCAACAGGCTCCGGCGGTCGTACGTCGGGGCTGTTCCGTTCGCTCCGTCGGGTTCGTCCGCGAACTGCACGTAAAGGGACGTGTCCCGGAAGGGAACCCAGATGTGCGTAGCCCCACGGACACCCGTCCCGCCCTGTGCCGTCACGCCAGAACACCCGTCGTCTGCGGGTAGAGCCGTACGTACGCCTCTCCCATGGTCCCGTGCGAGAGGCCGAGGTTGGGGCCGGCGTTGCGCTTCAGCTGGACGCCGCGCCGCTTGGCGAGGTCGGTGTAGTAGTCCCACATGTGCTGCTGGGCGGCCAGGCACTCCATGGCCTTGCGCTTCTTGTCGAAGACCGGGGTGATGTCCAGCAGGACGTTCGGCTTGAAGTCGCACTGCTCCGGCTGGTGCGGCTCGAAGAAGAACACCGGGGGAGCGCCGAGCGGTTCGCCGGGCGCGTCGTAGCCGACGGCCTGAGCCAGCACGCGTGCCTGGAGCGCCATGCGGGCGGCGGCCGGGTGGTCGCCGTTGTAGGGGTCGGCGAGGGTGTGGGTGAGGACGACCGCGGGGTCCACCTCCCGGTACACGCGCACGATGCGGTCCACCAACTCCGTTGTCTCCAGCAGGGGGTAGTCCCCGGCGTCCAGGAACTCGATCTCCGCGCCCAGGGCGGCCGCGGCGTTCGTGGCTTCGGTGCGGCGCAGAGCCTTGATCTCGTCCAGGGCGAGACCGTCCCGCCAGGCCCGAGCGGACTCGCCGCGCTCGCCGAAGCTCAGGCACAGCACCTTCGCGCGCTGACCGCGTTCGGCGGCCAGGGCGATGGCGCCGCCGGCCCGCCAGACGAAGTCGCCCGCGTGCGCGCTGATCACCAGCAGCGCCCCTTCGGACGGAGTGGAGGTGTGGGAGGTCATCAGGACTCCGTAAGTTGTTGGGCCGCCCGGGAGGGCCGGGTGTGGCTTGTCGGGACTTGTCTTCGGTGGCTTCCAACCGACGGCACGTCGAGCGGAACGAGGAGGGGCGAGTGAGCAAGCGACAGGCCCAGGTCTGGGCAGGCATCGACGCCGGCAAGGGCCACCACCGGGCGGCGGTGGTCGACGAGACCGGCGCGATCCAGTTGTCGAAGGAAGAAGGTCGGCACCGCGCGCGCTGAGGCGGGCGCCACGGTCACATTCCGTCGCCCGAGCCGGCTTCCTGGGCCGCCTTCCTGGCCCAGGCGGTCTCGAGCTTGCCGGTCGGGGTCCGCGGCAGCCTGTCCGTCAGGACGAGGGAACGCGGCACCTTGTATCCGGCGAGACTCTGCCGGACCAGGTCGCGCAGTTCGTCACCGGTGACGGTGCTGCCCGGCCGGACCGCCACGACGGCCGCCACACGCTCGCCCCAGGTCTCGTCGGGGACGCCGACGACGGCACAGTCCGTCACCTCGGGATGCGCCAGCAGTACGTTCTCCACCTCCTGCGGGTGCACCTTCTCCCCGCCCGTGTTGATCACGCCCGAACCACGTCCGAGGAACCGGATCGCGCCGTCGGCCTCAAGTCGGGCCAGGTCGCCGGGGATCGCATACCGGATCCCCTCGATGGTGCGGTACGCCTTCGCGCTCTTCTCGGTGTCCTTGTAGTAGCCGAGCGGCATGGGCCCGCAATAGGCGAGGACGCCCGTCTCGTCGCTGCCTGGTTCGAGAAAGCGGTCATCGGAGCCGATCACCCGCGTCGCCGGAACGGGGCGGAAACGCGAGGGCAGATCCTCTGCCGAGGAGGTGATCGCGAAGGCGAAAGGGCCCCCTTCGCTCGATGCGATGGCTTCGGTGATGGTGACGCCGGCACGTTCGTGCAGTGCCCTCTTGAGCGCATCGCTGAGCGCGGTGCCGGAGCTGATCATCCTGCGCAACGAGCGCAGGTCGTGCGGTGTGCCGGCTTTCTCGGCCCGCAGGAGTTCGTCGACGAGCGGACGGCACACGGCGTTGCCCGCGATGACGGCCGTATCGACCCGCTGCTCGGCGATCATGTGCCAGACATGTTCCGGGTCGAGGCCGCCCGCTCGTGCGGTGACCGCCCGGCCTCCTGTCATCAGGGCGCCCATGGTGTTGAACAGCCCGGTGGCGTGCATCAGGGGGACGACGGGCATCGTGGTCGGCGCGCGGCCTTCGTGGCGTGCCCTAACGGCGACGGCCACGGCCTCGTCGAGGCTTGCGGGGAGTTCGGTGACTCCGAGCGGGTGGTAGAACGGGACCACGTGGGCGCGCAGCAGGTCGCTCAGCTGCCAGATGACGCCCTTCGGCTTGCCCGTGGTCCCGCCGGTGTACATGAACAGCTGGTCCGTTCCGGGCCGTCGTTGAGGCTCGCGCGGCGCGTGCGCGGTCAGCAGCTCCTCCAGTTCGGGCACCGCGGGCCCGCCCGGACCGTCGGCGGGCGGCTCGCCCACCCCAACCATCAGCTTCAGTGTGCGCACATGCTTCGCGGCATGCGTGACGCGGTCGGCCAGGGCGCCGCTGAAGACGAGCGCGGCGGCGTCGGCGTCGGTCAGCAGTTCGGAAAGTTCCTCGCCGGTGTAGCGGTAGTTGGCGTTCACCGGTACGGCACCGAGCTTGAAGGCGGCGAAGACCGTCTCCAGGTAGGCGGCGCCGTTGTACAGATAGCAGGCCACGGTGTCGCCCTCGCCCACCCCGGCGGTTTCCAGTGCGGCGGCCAGTCGTGACGCGCGCTCGTCGAAGTCGCGGTACGTGGTCTCACGGCCGGGTTCCGTGATGGCGACGGCGTCGGGCAGCGCGCGGCAGACCGCCTCCCAGACCGTGCCGATGGACACGTTCACGTCTCGGACCTCCTCGTCCTCGATGGCTTACGCGGAGCGCGCGGCCGAGCAGGCCGCTCGTAGGGCCCCGCGGATCCTTTGGGGGGAGTAACGATCCGCGGGGCGTTGTCTCAACCTAGGCAGTGCCCTGCTGGCGGGGAACGCGAGCAATGACTGAAGCGGCTCGGCGGTTCGACCTGCCGACGAACAGGTCGAATGACGTAGGACCACCTCGAATACGCCGGGCTACGATGCTGTGGCCGGGCGCAACGCCTTCGTCCCCAAACCGGCCGACGCGTACGACGCGGGCCCGCGGTTTCCGGACGCGTCCCTATCGCACAGCAGGTCCGCGGGGCGGGTTCTTCGTCGATGTTGAGGGAGATCGGTCATGTCCGCGTCGCCGCTCGTGGGGTGGGACGACATCGCCGCCGTCGCGCCGGACGGCCTCGCCGTTCTGGACTGCGTGGGCCGGTTCGTACGGCTGAACCCGGCGGCGGCCGCGCTGCTTCGGGCGGACGCAGAGGGTGACCTCATCGGTGCGTCGTCCCCGTTCACCTCGGTGGAGGGAGCCGCCGAGTGCCGCGCGGGGCTGCTGGAGGTCCGGTCGGACGAGCAGGTGGCCCGCTGGGAGCCCGCCCGCGGACCTCGACGTGAGTTCGCCTACCGCGCCCGCAGTCTGCCGGCCGACCCGAAGTTCACGGTGGTGTCGTTCCGCGACGTCACCGACGAATGGCACCGGCAGCGCAGGATCGCGGCGATCGCCCGGACGTCGATCGCACTGGCTTCGGAGGGCTCGCTCGGCTCCACACTGGACGCTGTGGCCCAGCAGATCGTCCAGGCGGACGGCCTGGCCGGTGTGCAGATCCTCACCCTCGACAGCACCGGCCGGGAACTGCGGTTGATGGGCTCCGCGGGACTGCGCTACTGGGACGCGTTCCTCGACCGTCTGCTGGAGTGCCGTGACCGGGGCGCCCGGCTGTGCATGCTGGACACCCTGAAGGAACGCAGGCCGATCGTCGTCCCGCACCGGTGGGCCCAGATCCTCGAGGACCCGGCCTGGGAACCGCTGCACGCCTACCTCGGGGAGTTGAACTGGGACTCCTTCGTCAGTGTGCCGTTGATGGCGCGCGGTCGTCCCGAAGGGGTGCTGAACGCCTACTTCGCCCCCGGGCAGGAGATCGGGAGCCGGACCCTGGAGTTCCTCGCCGCCATGGCGGAACAGGCCGCCCTCGCCGTCGACTACGCCACGCTGCTTCAGCGTGAGCGCGAGGGCGCCCGCCGCAACGAGCGTCAGCGCCTCGCCCGCGACCTGCACGACTCGATCGTGCAGCAGGTGTTCTCCATCGGCATGCAGGCCAACGCCGTCGGAGTGCTGGGCGCGCGGGACAAAGCGGTGCCGGCCGAAGCGGTCCGGGCCTTCGCGGACGAGGTCGGCTCGCTGTCGCGAACCGTCCTCGCCGACCTGAGGGCCATGGTGCACGAACTGCGTCCCGCCTCCTCCCTCCGGCTTGGTCTTGAGGACGCGGTGACCACGCTCGTCAAGAGCACCGAGAACCGGACGGGTCTCAGCATCCGGCTGGAGTGCGGACACCAAGTGGACACGGTCGAACCGGAATTGGCCGAGGACATGTACCGGATCGTGGGTGAGGCCATCCACAACGTGGTCAAGCACGCGGAGGCCACCACCGTCACCATCCGCCTCGCCGTACACGACCACACCCTGACCGCCGCCATCCGCGACGACGGCCGCGGGATCACGGAATCCGGCGGGCGACGGGTCGCACAGGAGAACGAGGACGGCGAGGCGGCCACGGCCACCGGTCAGCACGGCTACGGACTGAGGACCATGCGGGAAAGGACAGAGCGATGGGGCGGCACCATGAGGATCAGATCCGGTGCGAGGAGCGGCACGACCGTACGGGTCGTCATACCCCTTCCCGTACGAGTGCCCCAGGCGCCCCCGGGCTCGGAGGGATCAGGGAGCATCCCATCGGCGGTTCCGCTGCGGGAAACGGAGAACCCCGCCCGGTCCGGGTCCTGATCGTCGACGACCACGCCGTCGTACGCCGCGGAATCCGCGCCTATCTCGAAGTCCTGGACGACATGGAAGTGGCCGCGGAGGCCGCCGACGGCCAGGAGGCACTCACCAGGCTCGACGCGATGGCCGCTCACCGGGAACTGCCGGACGTGGTCCTGATTGACCTGCTGATGCCCAAGATGGACGGGGCGACGGCGATCGGAGCGATCAAGCAGCGTCACCCCGGTCTCCGAGTTGTGGTGCTCACCAGCTTCGGCGAGATGGAACGCGTGCATGCGGCGCTCGCGCAGGGGGCCGCCGGCTACCTGCTCAAGGACGCCGACGCAAGTGAGGTGGTCGCTGCGATCCGCGCGGCCGCCCGGGGTGAGGTCTTCCTGGACCCCGCGGTGGCCAGAGGACTCACCCAGGAGATCGTTTCGCCGCCGACCGGGCTCGCCTCGCTCACCGGCCGGGAACGCGACGTCCTCGTCCTCGTCGCCGAGGGCCGGTCGAACCAGCAGATCGCCGACGAGTTGGTGATCAGCGAGCGCACCGCCCGCACCCACGTGAGCAATGTTCTGCGCAAACTCCGGCTCACCTCCCGCACCCAGGCCGCGTTGCTCGCGGTGCGGCAAGGACTGGTGCCCCCGAAGGGCTGACCGCCCTGCCGACCGCGACGGATGTCCCGGACCGGCCGGGACACAGGTCGGCCGCAGGTGCCGTCATCAGCGGGATCCTCACGGGCCCGGGCGTTCCTACGCTCAGGGGAGTCGCCCTATCGCCCCCAGTTCAGGAGGACAGCATGCTCGACGGCAAAGTCGCCATCGTCACAGGTTCGGGCCGAGGCCTGGGACGTGCCTATGCTCGCGCGATGGCCGCGGCGGGTGCCGCCGTCGTCGTGAACGACCTGGACGCCGACGTGGCCACGGAGACGGCCGACCTGATCACGGACGCGGGCGGAACGGCCGTCGCCCATGTCGGTGCGGTCGGAGGTTCCGAGTTCGCCGACGCGCTGGTGCGGCGCGCGGTCGACGAGTTCGGCCGACTGGACGTGATGGTCACCAACGCCGGTGCGTTGCGCGACCGGACCCTGCGCAATACCACCGACGACGACTTCGACCTCGTCGTCAACAGCCATCTGCGCGGTACGTTCACCTGTGGTCGCGCGGCGGCTGCCCGCTTCCGCGAACAGGGCGAGGGCGGTCGGCTCATCCTGGTGGGATCACCGGCTGGGCAGCGCGCCAGCTTCGGCCAGACCGCGTACTCGGCGTCCAAGGGGGCGATCGTGGCGATGACGCGCACCTGGGCGCTCGAGCTCGCGAAGATCGATGTCACCGTCAACGCCATCGTGCCGACCGCGCTGACCCGCATGGTGGCGACCATGCCCCGGGTCGGTGACCTTGTGGCGCAGGTGGACGCGGGGGAGCCCGTTCCCGACGCCGTCCGGCGGCAGGGGCTGGGATCGCCGCAGGACGTGGCACCGGTGATCGTGTACCTCGCGTCCAAGGAGTCGGCCCACGTCACCGGACAGGCCATCGCGGCGGGAGGCGACCGGATCGCCCTGTGGACGCACCCCGGTGAGGTCGAGGAGCGGTTCGGGCAGGGCGGCTGGACCGCCGGATCGGTCGCGGAACTCTTCTCAGGCACCTATGCGGACCGCCTCCAGGACTTCAGGCCCACCCCCCTCGATCTGGAAGCCCTTGAGGAGGCGTGACGCGCACGCGGCCCCTCTGACGGCCCTCAGGTCCGTGTCAGGGGCAATGGCTGCTCAGGTCTGCGGGACGGCGGCGACGCGGGCGAAATCCGCGCTGATGTCTCCCGCGGTCTGCAACAGCAGCGGCAGATGTTCCTCGACGAGCCGCTCGACCGACGTCTCGGCCGCGTGGCAGTTGACGTTGAGTGCCGCGATGACCTGGCCGGAGCCGTCACGCAACGGGGCCGCGACCGACCGAATGCCGGGCGCCAGCTGTTGGTCCGTCAGCGCCCATCCACGAGCCCGCACCTCGCGCAGGACCGTGTCGCGTTCGTCGGGGCCGGGCTGCCAGCACGGCGTCAGCCCCGAGCGTGAGGGTTCGGCGAGCACCTTTTCCAGCTCATCGGCCGGCAGTGCCGCCAGCAGTACCTTTCCCAGGGAGGTCTGCAGTGCCGGAAACCGCGTTCCGATCTGCACCGACAGGGTCACCAGCTTCGGGACGGCCACCCGGGCCACATAGATGATGTCCGATCCATCCAGCTGAGCCACGGAGCACGACTCGTCGGTCCGCTCCACCAGCCGCTCCATGTGGGGCCGCGCGATGTCCCACAATCCCATGGAGCGTACGTAGGCGACCCCGAGTTCGAGCACCCGGGGGGTCAGCGCGAACCCTGTCTCGCACGAGCGCACATAGCCGAGTTCCTCCAGAGTCAGCAGAATCCTCCGGGCGGTCGGCCTGGCGAGTCCGGTGGCGCCGGCGACCTGGGCCAGCGACATCCGCGGGTGCCCCGGCCGGAACGCGGCGATGACTTCCAGCCCTCGGGCCAGTGCCTCGATGAAATCCGGTCCTGTTCCGTGGCGTGGCACGTGGCTCCTCGGCTGCGGTCGGAGTGGTCTCTGACCGGTCAGCCTAACGTGTGTCCGTGATGCGGACAGCGGTGCCTGCGAGGCTTCCGCATCCGAGGGGTTGACACGGTCAATTGTCCAAAGCGAACCTGAGCCACCATGTCCGCCATGCGGATGATGGTCCGCCAGGCGTCGCACGTCCTTCTTTCCCGCGCTTCTTGATCCTTCCAGGAGAGTCGCATGTCCGAAAGAATGCCTACAGCACCGCAGGAGACCGGGGCGGCGCCCGTCCGGACCGGACTGCTCATCGACGGCAAGCCCGTCGAGACCGAGGCGTGGACGGCCGTCCGCAACCCCGCCGCCCCCGACCTGGTCGTCGGCCACGCAGCCGCGGCGACCCCCGAGCAAGCCCGCGCGGCGGTCGCGGCCGCGGATGCAGCGTTCCCCGCCTGGGCCGCGATGCCCGCCCGTCGGCGGGCGGAGATCATCAGTGAGGCGCTCACCCTGCTCGACGGCAGTGAGGCCGAGCGAGCGGCCTTGATGACCCGCGAGAACGGCAAGATCTCCTTCGAGAGCCAGATCGAGATGGGGGTCTTCGTGGCCCGTACCCGGGCGGCGATCGACCTGGTCGACTCCCTGGACCAGGTGCGGCGTCTCGACGGCCCGCCGCTGACCTCGTACATCCACCGCCTCCCCATGGGCGTGGTCACCGTCATCGTGCCGTTCAACTGGCCGATCGCGATCCTCGGAGCGAGCCTGCCGTACGCGCTGCTCGCCGGGAACACGGCCGTGGTCAAGCCCCCGCCCACCGTGCCGCTGGCCATGGTGCGCACGCTGGAGCTGTTCGCCGCAGGCCTCCCGGCCGGGGTGCTGAACGTCGTGACGGGCAGCAATGAAGCCGTCGCCCCGCTGCTCACCGACCCTCGCGTACGGAAGATCGTCTTCACCGGCAGCACGGCCGCCGGCAAGCACATCATGGCCGCCGCAGCACAGAACCTCGCCGCGGTGACGCTCGAACTCGGCGGCAACGACCCCGCGATCGTCCTCGACGACGCCGTACTGGACCAGGAGCACATCGGACGGCTCGTCCAGGGCGCCTTCCTGACGAGCGGCCAGGTCTGCATGGCCGTCAAGCGGGTGTACGTCCACCGCTCCCGCTACGACGAACTCGTCGACGCGCTCTCCTCCGCCCTCGACACCCAGCGTGTGGGGCCCGGAGACGATCCCGCCTCGACCATGGGCCCCCTCAACAGCGCCGCCCAGCGTGACAAGGTGGCGGACATGCTCGCCCAGGCCGCCGGAGCCGGAGCCGAGGTGCGCGAACTGGGCACCCTGGCCCCCGGCGCGGCCGCCTCCAAGGGCCACTACCTGCGCCCCGCCCTCGTCCTCGCCCCGGACACCGGCCTGCGGATCGTCACCGAGGAACAGTTCGGCCCCGCCCTGCCGATCCTGCCCTTCGACGATGTCGACGCCGTACTGCACCAGGTCAACAACGACTGGTCGGGACTGTGCTCCTCGGTCTGGAGCGCCGATGCGGCCCGCGCGGCGGGCCTTGCGGAACGGCTGCGCACCGGCACCACCTGGATCAACCACGCCAACGCCGTCGCATGCGACGACCGAGCCCCCTTCGGTGGCTTCCGGCAGAGCGGCATCGGACGCGAGATGGGCCCCGACGGCCTGCTCTCCTTCACCGAAGCGCACACCATCACCAGGCACGGATAGAAACTGCGAGCACGGCTGGACCCCGCCCGCTTCGAGCGGACGGGGTCCAGCCGTGCTCCGGCCGTACGTCACACCAACGGCACGGACACCGCGTTGTAAGGGGTGTTCTCATCCCGGTCCGGGGTGGTGAAGCGGGAGTTGGGGAGGTACAGCCGACCCTGGTAGGCGGCGGCCGTGGTGGGCAGGTCGAAGCGGTCGTCCCTGATCACCCCGACCGCGGTGCCCCGTGTACCCGACCGGTTGAGCCGGATCACGTCCACCTGGTTGGGGTTGGGCTGGACGACGTAGAGGGTGCGGCCGACCAGCACCAGCCCGTCGCCGCTGGGCAGTGTGGTGTCACCCAGGTCCACCTTGCGGGCCACGCCGGTGCGGGGGTTGACGCGCATCAGCGAACCGCCGTCCGCGGCCGCGTTGGTGACGAGCAGGGCGCTGCCGTCGGGGGTGAGCGAGATGCCGTTGGACGTGAAACCGGACTGCACCCAGTCACCGCTCAGCGTGAGGCTCTCCGGGGCGCCGATGCGACCCTGCCTGCCCAGCGGCAGCTTGAAGAGCTGTGCGCTGAACGACTCGGTGAACCAGGCGGCGTCGCGGGTGAGCAGGACGTCGTTGACGAAACTGTTCTCTCCGGCGACGACGTGGTTGGCGAGCAGCGCACCGCTGTGGGCGTCGACGACCCGCAGTTCGCCACTGCTGCCGCCCGCCAGGAACAGCCGCCCCCAGGAGTCAGCCTTCAGCCCGACCGTCATGCGTCCCAGGCCGCGGTGGACGACCTTGCCCTTGCCGCTCGCGAGGTTCACCCGGTACACGCCGCCGGTGGCGATCGATCCGAAGTAGGCGTACGGCGCGGAGCCGATCGCGACTCCCTCCGGCCCCCAGCCGTTGGGCAGCGAGAACTCCTTGGGCCACGATCTGGCGGTGCCCGGAGCGGCCTGTGCCGTACCGCCGATCAGGGCCGTCGCTCCCAGGGCAATGCCCGTGCCGAGAAGCTGCCTGCGTGCGAGAGAACTTGTCATCGATCGTCCTTCCACGGAAAACAAGACGGGCCGTGCCGGTCCGGCTGGGCTCCTGGATCAATTCTTGAGAGTTCAAGTATCTATGCACAGCGACGAATGTCCTGACTCTCCTCAGTCCATCGGACGGAAAGCCGCCGGGCCGGTGGGCGCACGGACGGCGAAGGCGCGCCACTCGACAGCAGGCCGACCTGACAAGGCTGAACGTCGCGCCCGGGATACGTCATTCGTCCTTACTTCCGGCGCGCGCCTCCCGGTTCCCTGTCCAGGCGGGCACCGCTGGGCCATCATCCGAAAACCTGCCGGCCGCAGTGGCGCGACCGGCGTGAGCACGGTGGCGGCCGCGCGCCGCACCGGGAGGGCGAGCGGGCCATGAGCGTGCAGCGACCGCACATCGAACCGGGCAGGCTGTTCATCGGCGGAGAGTGGCGGGACGCGGAGTCCAAGGAGCGACGCGACATCGTCGACCCGTCCACCGGCAGAGTCGTCACCACGGTCGCGGAGGCCGACGGGGCGGATGTCGCCGCCGCGGTGGCCGCCGCCCGCGAGGCCTTCGACGCGGGGCCCTGGCCCCGGACACCGGCCCGCGAGCGCGCCCGCGTGCTGCACCGGGTGGCCGATCTGGTGCGCGAACGGGCGGACGAGATCGCCGCGGTCGAGAGCCTCGACGTCGGCAAGCCCCTCTCGCTCAGCCGAGCGGTCGACGTGGAGACCGTGGCCGAGACGTACGAGTACTACTCGGCGCTGGCGCAGAGCCTCGACGGAGCCACGCGGCAGGTCGCCCTGCCCGCCCACGCCTACACCCGCAGGGAGCCCGTCGGCGTGGTGGGAGCGATCACCCCGTTCAACTTCCCGTTGATCCTGAGCACGTCGAAGTTCGCCCCCGCCCTGGCGGCCGGCAACACCATCGTCCACAAACCGGCCGACGAGACTCCCCTCAGCGCGCTGCTGATGGCGGAGATCCTCGCCGAGGCCGGCGTTCCCGCGGGTGTGGTGAACGTCGTCACCGGCAGCGGCCCCGTCCTGGGTGAGGCACTGGTGCGTCATCCGGGCGTCGACAAGATCGCCTTCACCGGGTCGACGAGGGTCGGCCGCCTGGCGGCGAGCGCGGCCGGAGCGCAACTCAAGCCGGTCACCATGGAGTTGGGTGGCAACGCGCCGCACATCGTCTTCGAGGACGCCGACGTCGGGAAGGCGATCGGCGCGATCATCAAGGCCTTCGTCTTCAACACCGGACAGTTCTGCATGGGCGGACCCCGGCTGCTGGTCCACCGGTCCCTGTACGACACCACGCTGGGCATCCTCGCCGACGCGGTTCCGGCGGTCCCCGTCGGCGACCCCTTCGACCCGGCCACCGTCGTCGGGCCGATGGCCGGCGAGCGGCACGTGGAGAACGTCGAGCGCTTCGTGAAAGCGGCCGTCGAGGACGGCGGCCGCATCGTCGTCGGCGGTGAGCGCATGGAACTCAACGGCGGTTACTACTTCGAGCCCACCGTCATCGCCGGCCTGGACAACGACGCCCGCACCGTCCAGGAGGAGATCTTCGGCCCGGTGCTGACGGTTCAGCCCTTCGACACCGAGGAAGAGGCGATCGCGCTGGCGAACAGTACGCCGTACGGACTTGCCGCCGGTCTGCAGACCTCCGACCTGGCGCGCGCCCATCGGGTCGCCGCGCGACTGGACGCCGGCATCGTCTGGGTCAACGACTGGGCCATGCTCGATCCCGCCATGCCCTTCGGCGGCGTCAAGCAGTCCGGCTACGGACGCGAATCCGGGCCGGAGGCGCTGGAGGCGTACACGAGGACCAAGTCGGTCGTCATTTCCCTTGCCTGACCCCTCGACAGGGCCGGCTCCGAGCGCCCGGCCGCCGACGGCGGGCCCTCCCGGGCGGGATCGGCCGGGTGAGCTCCGTCCCCGGCTCTTAAGAGCCGGAGGTGAGCCGGGGCCATGGCGGTCTGGCATTAGGCGTGGCGCCCGGGTCGTGGACGCCACCGTTGAAGGTGACCCGGTACGGGCGGTTCGGCGCGAAACGGCGGGCGGTGGTGAAGCCGACCGCGTCCTTGTTGCGCATGCCGTTGATGACCCGGGCGCTCAGGTGCCGGCGCAGACCGCGGTCGGTGCTCAGGCCTGAAGTGGGAATGAGCGGTGAGGTCGGCGCGGGACCAAGGCGGGCGACTGCGGCGGTGGACCGCCCTCGACGGCCTCAGCTCCTGTCCGAGCGGCGTCACTTTGCAGGAAGGTGAGCCCGCAGCTACCCTCCTATTCAACAATGCGACTAGTAGGACTCCGTTACGTCTGCCTGTCGGTCCTGTCTGGGGGAACGCTGAAGGTGTGGACGCACATGAAGTGAAC
>NZ_JBWLKM010000084.1:0-34533 GCF_059026085.1 Streptomyces sp. a15
GGCATGCTGCGCGCGCTCGAAGCGTGGGGGTTCGAACCGATCCCGTGCGACCTGCTGCACTACGCGCCGTTCGGCGGTTCATTCCACTGCGCGACACTCGACATCCGGCGCCGCGGCACGCTCGAATCGTATTTCCGCTGATCGGCCCACCGATCCGCACCAGAGAGCGGGCGAGGTCCACGGTTCAGCAGCGGGAGGCATCGTGCAGGTCCGGGCGTCGCTCCCAGAGGGCGGCCAGGCGTCTGAAGTGATGCAGGAGCGAGAAGGTCTGCTCGACGACGTAGCGGAGCTTGCCCGGGCCATTGATGGTGGGGGCGCACTTGCGGAAGATCACCGGCATGATGCGGCGCCTGCGTAGTGCGCGGCGGCTGGGGTTTCAGCGGTGCCGGTCAGGGTGTGCAGCCGCAGCCACCTGTGAGGCAGTCAGAGGTCGGAGCGCACCACAGTGACCGGGCAGCGGGCGTGATGGAGGGCAGCTTGGCTGACTGATCCCACGAGCAGGCCGGCAAATCCGCCGTGCCCGCGTGCGCCGACCACCATCAGTTGGGCGTCCGCGCTCGCTTCGATCAGTGCCGGGCGAGTGCGCCCGCGGACCAGACGGGGCCGTACCGTCACGCCCGGGTACTGCTCGCGCTGTCCTGAGAGAGCTTCGGTCAGCACTCGCTCTTCCTCCTGCCGGAGCCGGTCCACGTCGCCCACCAACTCCACCAGGTCTACCGGCTGGCCCAGAGCGTGCTCGCCGTGGTCGGTCCAGGTGCTCCAGGCGTGGAGCGCGATCAGGTCCGTGCCCCGCAGGGCGGCCTCGGAGAAGGCGAAGGCGATGGCGGGCTTCCCTCGTGGGGAGCCATCGACAGCCACCAGCACCGGACCGGCCGGCTCCGGGCGTCCTCGGACGACCATCACCGGACAGTGGCCGTGCGCACTCAGATGTACGGCGGTGGATCCGAGGAGCAGCTCGGTGAAGCCTCCCGAGCCTCGGTGGCCGACCACGAGGAGCTGTGCCGTGCGCGATTGTGCTTGCAGGACCGTCGATGTCTCACCGGCTATCACGGCGTGGCTGACGTGCAGGCCCGTGGTCTGGCTCCGCGCGCGTTCCACGGCGTCCGCCACGATCCGTTCGACTGTTTCGTGCAGGGCGCCGGTGAGAGGTCCCAGCGGCGAAGAACCGGGCGGTGCGTGCATGGCGGGCCACAGAAAGGCGTGCACCACGCGCAGCTCCACACCTCGCAACGACGCCTCCTGGGCTGCGGCGCCCACCGCTGCCAGGGCGGAGGATGAACCGTCCACTCCCACTACCACCGGCCCGTTCATTGCCTGCTTCTCCCATCCGGGGCGCCGTAGCCAGACGCATGCCACCCGCCCGGGGCACCGGGGCAGGGGAGCGTTCTTGTACGTGGGGCGCTCGCCTGCCGTGCTGTCATTCATCCTCAGCTTCCCCCGAGCCCTGGCCCGGGGCCACAGGGCCGTCCGATGCCCGCAGTACGCCGCTCGGGGCGCACGAGCGAAAGGCCCTTCCGTGGGCAGCACGGGGCTGACAAAGGGCCGGAATCTGGTGTGCCACTGTCCCGCCGACACGCCAGCCAGCCTCACAACCCCCGAGGCCCCGGCGCCGGGCGACGCCCGGGCTCAGAACGCCCGTGGGGACATCACCGTCTCCGCTCCGGCGATCACGGCGGTACAGCGGGGCGCGCCGGGCCCAGGCGTGATACGTACGGTCACAGGCAGTGGAGGATCGGTGGGGAGTTCGCCGGTGAGGATCAGGGGCCGGCTCCCATGGATCTCGGCGCGGCCGGTTTCCTTGCCGTCGACCAGCAGCTCGGCCGCTCCACGGTGGCCGCCGTCGATGTTCACGGTCACCGAGTGTCCCCTGGCGTCGAGGTGGAAATGGTGAGTCCGCGCCATCGCAAGTCTCCCTGGGGCATCGGCAGCCTCTACCCGAAGCATGGCCCCGATCGCTCGCCGCCGCCCGTGCTGAGGGTTGCGGCTGGTGGAGCCCGGCCTGCTCCGCCGGTGTTTTCTGCCCCTGGTGTCGCCCAGTGCAGTGAAATGCCGCAGACTCCCGTATAGGGCCCACTATCGGCGTGGGCTGCGGAGTAGGTGACCGGTTGTGCTTGAGGTCCCGTTGTGGCTGTGGGGGGCGTTCGCCGCGACTGTAGTGGTGTCGCTGGCGGTGGACCTGCTGGCTCACCGCACCGCGCATGTCATCGGCTTCAAGGAGGCCGCCGCCTGGAGCGCCCTGTGGGTGGGCCTGGCTCTGGTCTTCGCCGCCGTGGTCTTCCTCGTTCTCGGCACGACGGCCGGTACCGAGTACACCACCGCGTGGCTGCTGGAGAAGAGCCTGTCGGTGGACAACCTGTTTGTCTTCGCCGTGATCTTCGCCTACTTCAAGGTGCCCCGCGCCTACCAGCACCGAGTGCTGTTCTTCGGCGTGATGGGCGCCCTCGTCTTCCGCGGGATCTTCCTCTCCCTCGGCGTCGCCGTCGTCAGCCGCTTCACCGCAGTGCTGTTCGCCTTCGCCGCCGTTCTCTTCTACAGCACCTACAAGCTCCTCAAGGACGAGGAGGAAAGCTTCGACCCCGGCAAGAGCCTCGCCCTGCGGCTGCTCCGTAAGATCATCCCGGTCCGGGACGAATACGCGGGCATGAAGTTCTTCGTCAAGGAAGCCGGCAAACGCGTGGCCACCCCGCTCCTCGCGGTGGTCGCCGCGATCGAGGCAGCAGACCTGATCTTCGCCGTCGACAGCGTCCCCGCTGTCCTCGCCGTCAGCGACGACGCCTTCATCGTCTACACCAGCAACGCGTTCGCCATCCTCGGCCTGCGCGCCCTGTACTTCATGCTCGCGGGCCTGCTGGACCGCTTCCACTACCTGAACAAGGGCCTCGCGATCATCCTGGCCTTCATCGGCGTCAAGCTCATCCTCCAGGCATCCCACAAGCTGATCAGCACCAGCATCCCGGAAATCCCCTCAACCATCAGCCTCGCGGTCATCGTCGTTGTGCTGGCCGCATCCGTCGTATTCAGCCTGCGGCGACCCGCACCGCTCCACCTGCCCCCCGCCGCTCAGGAGGAGAAGCCGCCCTCCGTGTCGGACACCGCTACCGAGAACCCCAGGTCCACCGGCGCACATGCCGAGCAGGACCAGCAGCCGGATGATCCGCCCCGACCGGCGCACTGACCAGCGCCGCACAATCAGCGGCAGGTGGCCCGACCCCTTCTCCGACCGCACAGCCTATTGTTAAAGAATGAGCAAAGCCGAGCAGGAACCCACTCCCCGGGGGACGCCTGTGTGCCCGGTCTGCAAGCAGCCCCTGGAGATGACCATCAAGAGACGGCACAAGACGCTCGGAATCTTCGTGCCCGTGTGGGGCCCGCGCCCCTGCCACAACCCTGACTGCCCCGAATACCTGGAAAAGCCGGAGCTCGACAGCCCCCAAGACCACTGACGACACGCCGCACACAACCATTACGCAGCAGGGCGTGCGGGCGTCACAGCACCCGCCCGGCCCTCAGCGGCCTGCGCAGAACGGCTGCCAGCACACAAGGCTGCCGGTACGGCGACGGCGGACACCGCCGCCCACGCAGCCACGGGGGCCAGGCCACAGCCCGCCACGTAGTACTGCAGCGTCACCACCAACGGCAGATGCACGATGTAGTCGCCGTACGAGTCCGCGGCCAGCTCCCGGGACAGGCGGCCGCCGCTCCCGACTGTCTCGCGAAGGGCTGTGAGCAGGCCCACGCTCAGAGCCACGCACAGGGCGCTCTCGTAGGCCGCCCACAGCGCGGCACTTGCGGGGGCAGCGCTCCTGTTCGCCACACCCGGTGCGGGCACCGAAGCGGTCGAGCCAGCCGTGTTGGTGGGCGAGGACGCCGAGGGTGAAGAAGGCGGGTACTGCGGGAGTCGGGCGGGTTCGGTCTGAAGGAAGTCAAGGAACGGCACCCAGGTGTCCAGTGGGTAGCGCAGGCGGACCGCGAAGGTTGCCGCAGCGAGGACGGTGGTGAGCCCGAGCAGGGCCCGGTGCCCGGGAGTCGGCAACCTACGGCGCCCGTACGGCCGGCCCGGCGCCGGAAGAGCCGGCCTGGCGCCAGAGCACGTACAGGACGCTGTAGGCGAGCAGGTTCCGGATGAACCACAGGTGGCCGAACTGCAGGTCGGGCCAGGACGGTCCGCTCCAGTCGGCGGGCCTGTCGCCGAGGCCGAGGTAGACGCCGGTGAAGTAGCGGGGGAAGGGGATCAGCCGGTAGCCGCGGTAGTGGACGTAGTACGCGTACATCAGGCCCGGCACGATCCTCAGTGCGCCCACCAGCAGCGGTACCCCAGGCACAGCAGACGGCCCGTCAGGAAGCGGCGGGCGCCGCGGCGTTCGTATGAGCGGGGGACGAAGACCGCGGAGACGAAGAAGAACAGACTCTTGACTTCCTCCCCCTCGTGAACGAGGGGGATTCCTACGGCTCGCGCCGTGGGGTTTTCTGCTTCGTCGCCGACTGCCCGCCCGGAGAGCTCCGTTGAGGTCTTACACCGGCTCCACAGACTGTCACCGCCAGCCCGGCGGCCAGAAGGTTCTTCGCCGCGTTCACGTCCCGGTCATGGGTCGTACCGCAGGCGCACGTCCACGTACCGACGCTGAGCAGCATCCTCTCCTGCAGGGTGCCGCAGACGGAACACAGCCTGGAGGAGGGGAAGAAGCGGTCCACCGCGATCACTTGACGCCCGTACCAGGCGGCCTTGTACTCCAGCTGGGAGCGGAACTCGCTCCAGCTCGCGTCCGAGATGGCCCGGGCGAGCGTGTGGTTCTTGACCAGGTTGCGCACGGTCAGGCCCTCGATCACGAGCGTTTGGTTTTCACGCACGAGCCGAGTGGTGAGCTTGTGGAGCATGTCGCGGCGCCGGTCAGCGATCCTCGCGTGGACCCTGGCGACCTTACGCCGGGCTTTACGGCGGTTGGCGCCGTCGCCCTTGGCCTTACGGGACAACTCCCGCTGGGCCTTGGCGAGACGGGCACGGTCGCGGCGTTCATGCCGGGGGTTGGCGATCTTCTCCCCGGTGGAGAGGGTCAGCAGGTGGTTGAGGCCGACATCGATTCCGATTGCCGCATCAGTGGCGGGAAGCGGCTTGACATTGGGGTCCTCGCACAGCATCGAGACGAACCAGCGGCCGGCCGCGTCCTGCGACACGGTCACCGTGGACGGCTCGGCGCCTTCGGGCAGCGGCCGGGACCACACGATGTCCAGCGGGTCCGCCATCTTCGCCAGGGTCAGCCGGCCGTCACGGAAGCGGAACCCGCTGGTGGTGTACTCCGCCGACTTCCGCGACTTCTTCCGCGACTTGAAACGCGGATACTTCGCGCGCTTGCCGAAAGAGTTGGTGAACGCGGTCTGCAAGTGCCGCAGCGTCTGCTGCAGCGGAACCGACGACACGTCGCCCAGGAACGCCAACTCCTCGGTCTTCTTCCATGCCGTCAGCATCGCGGAGGTGGCGTTGTAGTTGACCCGCTCCTGCCGCGCCCACGCCTGTGTACGGGCGGCGAGCGCCAGGTTGTAGACCTTCCGCACACAACCGAACGTGCGCGACAGCTCGTCCGCCTGCGCATCACTCGGATAGAAGCGGTACTTGAACGCCCGCTTCGCATGGTTCACGACCATGCTCACAAATTAGCTCAGCTTAAGTAAAGATCAAACCTGCGGGTCAGGGCACTGTCATCCGCCCTGACGGCGAATCCCAGCTCCCTGCCCTGCTCCGCAGGGGTTTCGTTTCCTCCCCCGGCTCAAGCCGGGGGTATCCACGAAAGGACTCAGATGAAGAACGACCCGTCGACGGCGGACACGTCGCGAGGGCGCCGGAGCGCGGCTGTCGCGCGACGTGCCACCAGTCGGCGGGGCCGTAGGGCTGCGCGGCGTGGTGGCCGATGACCAGGACGATCAGGGTGATGCGGAGGTTGTCCAGCCAGGCAAGACGTGTGCCACCGGGCTGGAGAGTGCGGCGGCACCGACAGCGATGAAGAGGAAGTGTCCATGCATTCAATCTTGTAAACACACGTACACCTCGCACTCGCCAAGACCCGCCGAGCCGTCATGCAACCTTCATGGATGATGGTGCCGGGCCTCATCGCTTTGACCAGCAGTGATGGGGTGTGGGGTGGGCCCAGGACTTTGCAATCGTCCCGTCCGGTGTGCGGGCACCGTCGGCCGTCACGACACGGTGCCGGCGGGAATGTGCGGCCCAGCGGTCTCTTCCGCTGCCAGCGCCTGGTAGTAGTCGACCTTGGAGCCCAGGGCCTCGAGGCACTCGGTGAGCTCGGCAATCCGGTGGCGGACAGCTTCTTGATGGCGGCGCAACACCTCCAGTCGGTCCGAGGCCGTCCTGTCGCCGGCTCTGCGCAGGTCCGCGAAGTGCTTCATGTCCCGGATGGGCATTCCGGTGGCGCGCAGTCGCATCAGGAAGCTGAGCCAGGCGAGGTCGGCGTCACGGAACCGGCGGCGACCGTCCGAGCCGCGGTCGACGGGGTCGAGTAAGCCGATGCGTTCGTAGTAGCGCAGGGTGTGTGCGGTCAGGCCGGTCAGCTCGGCGGTTTCGGCGATGGATCGTGTGCCGGTGGTGGTCATGGTGCGACCGTACGGGCCAGGTGCGGTCCGGCGTCAACGGTGCCTCTCCTCGAACACCTCCCGTGCCACGGTGATGGCATTCAGTACCCGGGGGAAGCCTGCGTACGACACGAGATGGATCAGGGACTCGATCACCTGGGCGTGACTCAGCCCGACGTTCAGGGCGGCTCCCAGATGGACCCGGAGCTGGGGCGCGGTGTCGCCGAACGCGGTGAGTGCGCCGATGGTTACCAGCTGGCGCTGTTGTCCGTCCAGCCAGGGGCGGTGGTAGACGTCACCGAAGGCGAACTCGACGACGTAGCGGCCGAGATCGGGGGCGATGTCCCGAAGGGAGTCGACGACCTCCAGGCCGTGTTCGCCATCGACCTTCACCAGGTTCTCCTTTCCACGCTCGTAGCGGTCGCGCGTATCGGTCTGTTCCGGCGGCTCGAACCGCACTCCGCGCTCGGCAAAGACCTTCCGGGCGACGGCTACCGCGTTGAGGGCCCTGGGGAAGCCCGTGAACGGCACCGTATGGATCAACGCCTCGGTGATCTCCACGGGGGTCAGGCCGACTTGAAGTGCGGCGTCGATGTGGAAGTCCAGCTGAGGGGCGGTGTCGCCCTGTGCGGTCAGGGCGCCGACCGTCACCAGCTGTCGCTGTCGGGCATCGAGACCAGGCCGGGAGTAGACGTCGCCGAAGGCGAACTCCACGATGTAGCGGCCGAGATCGGGTGCGATGTCTTCCAGTGAGTCGACGACGGAGGTCCCGCGCTCGCCGGCTATTCGCTGTAGCGCCGCCATGCCCCGGGCGTACCGGTTGGTTTCTGGTGACGGCGACGTAGGTGAGGCCGATGCCGTACCTGTTCCGGCCGGGACTCCGACGGCGGCAGCGGCGCCGAGTAGTACTCCCTTGGTCAGTAGGGACCGGCGGTCGGGGGCAGGAGTGTGCTCTGTGGTCTCCATGCCCGGGACGGTAGGCGTTCGCGCGCGCTCGAAGACAAGGCCGGATCCGTCCGCGTCAGGGTGGGAGCGAAGTGTGAAGTCAACACCGCCACATGATCATGACTGGAGACAGACCCTAGCCCCGGCGCCCTTCCTCCAGCCGACCGTAGTAACTCCGCAGCAGTAGCCGCTGGTTGGCCGAGCTGCGGCGGGCCAGGACCTCGGGAGCGAACATCGGCTCGTCGAGGTTGGGCTGCATGACCCGTTCCATCAGGAGCGGGCCGATGATCAGGCAGAGCATCTGGAACGGGGCCCACTCCTCGTCGGGGCCGTCCCCTCCGTAGTCCGCGGACAGCCGCTCCAACTCCGCTCGGGCGCCGGACAGCAGGCGGCCGAAGAGTGCGGCGCTTGCCTCGCTGTCCTCCAGTAGGACGTGGCGCAAGTAGCCGCGCAGCACCGGGTCCGCGCCGAAGAGGCGGGCGGAGGCCTCGCCGAGCGAGACCATCAGGCCCTTGGCCGGGTCCGGCTCCAGGCTGTTCAACTGCTCGGTGATGCGGTCCAGCACGTACTCGTCGACCGCCGCCCGCAGGCCCTGCTTGGAGCCGAAGTGCCGGGTCACCAGTGCCGTCGCCTCACGCAGCCGTGCCCGCCCCGTCAGATCGCTCTTCGCCACCGCCCGCACGGCGGAAGCGTAACCACCCCGCCCGCAGGCGGGTGGGGTGTGGGGTCAGCGGCGGACCTTGGCCCGGTCCAGTGCGGCGACGCCGAGGGCGGCCAGGCCGATCTGGATGGCCAGTTCGATCCAGTCGACGCCCTTGGTGTCGGCCACGTCGAACGCCACTGCGATGCCCGTGCCGACAAACGCCGCAGCGATGCCGAGGAGGATCGTCCACAGCACGCCGATGCGCTGGCGGCCCGGGATGACGAGTCGCCCGAGTACACCGATCACGATGCCGATCACGACGGCGCTGATGACACCCGAGATCTCCATGGTTGCCCCCCTTTGAGAAGCCTGCTCATCTCAGGTGTGCCCCGAGGGACGCGGCACAGTCCCCTCCGCTTCCTGGGAGTGGGACGCCGGGAAGCGTTGCAGGCTCGCTTCGAGGTCGTCGAGGGCTTGCCGCGCGGCGGCGATGCGGGCATGGAGTTCGCGTTCGGCGTCGTCCGCTGGACCGGTCTGCCGAGGCGGCTGCGGTCCGGTGGGAGTCCGCGCTTCGTCCTGCTCCCGCTCCAGTTCGCGGACCTCGTCCAGTGAGCTGATGACGACGCCGATGAGGACGTTGACGAGGACAAAGCACTCCGCTGTACGTCTCCGCGCCCAGCAGTGCCGCGTTGGCGAGGATCAGGCTGAACACGGTGAGGGCGAACCATCGGGCCTGCGTGATGGCGCGGGCCTGTTCCGCCAGCCTCCGGCGGGAGGGCCGCCACGCCTTGGCCGTCGGGTCGTGGTGGTCGGTCATCCTGCTGTACCTGCCCCTTCGCGCAGCGCGCTGCGCCCGGCCAACCAGGCGGAAGGCGGGTCTGCGAGCGATCCTGCTCCAGGAGAGACTTCTACAGCACTGTAGATGCTCGCATGGCTTTGGGGGCGGCTTCAGCACGAGGCCCCGCCGCTCACGCACCCGAACACCGATGCCTGATGTGTGACCGCCTGGCAGACACCTCAAGGGGCGGGCAGAATGGCCCGCCCCTTCGAAGGATGTTGCTCGCTCGGGAGGTCAGGCCGCCTGCGGCTGCAGGTAGCGGGCGAGCAGGTCGTCCAGGCTGACCATGCCGGTGAGGCGGCCGGTGTCGTCGCAGACGAGGGCGAGCGTGGCGCGGTGCCTGCGGAGCAGGTCGATCGCCTCGGCGACCGTGGCGTCCGCGCTCAGTTCCGGTACGGGCCGGGCCAGGGTGCGGGCGGTGACGGTACGGCCCTGAGCGCGGGCGACCAGCGCGTCGCGGGCGTGAACCGAGCCGAGGACGGTGCCGCCCTCGCGGACCAGCAGCCGGGTGCGGTCGTGGTCGGCGGCGGTACGCAGGATGTCGTCGATGCCCGCGTCGCCGTCGACCGCGGTGATCTCGGCGGCCGGGACCTGGAGGTCGCCCACGGGTGTCTGCGGTTCGGTCAGCGAGCGGGTGATCAGCTCGGAGTCGGCCGCGCTGATCAGACCGAGGCGCTGCGACTCCTCGACGAGATGGGTGAGTTGCTCGCGGTTGTGGACCGAGGCCAGCTCGTCGCGGGGGGTGACCCGGCACAGCCGTACGAGGGCGTTGCTGATCTGGTTGAGCAGCCAGATCAGCGGCCGTACCGCCTTCACCACGGCCCTGAAGGGCGGGGAGAGCAGCATCGCGGAGCGCTCGGGGTGGGCGATGGCCCAGGACTTGGGGGCCATCTCGCCGAGCACCATGTGCAGGAACACCACGACGGCCATGGCGAACGCGAAGGCCACCGCGTAGCTGAGCGCGCTGGGCAGACCCAGGTCATGCAGCAGCGGGTCGATTTCGTGCGAGAGGGCGGGCTTGGACACCGAGCCCAGGCCCAGGGTGCACACGGTGATGCCGAGCTGGGCGCCGGCCAGCATCAGTGACAGCTCGCGCATGCCCGCGAGGGCCGCCTTGGCGCCGCGTCGGCCGTCGGCCGCGGCCTTCTCCATGCGGTGCCGTTTGGCGGCGACCAGCGCGAACTCGGCGGCGACGAAGAAAGCGCTACCGATCAGCAGCAGTACGGTGACGAAGAGCGCCATCGGGAAACTCATGCCTTCTCCTCCGCACGCTCGGTCACTGCCGTCCGCTCGATGCGCACCCGTTCCGGCACGTGCCGGTCCAGGGTGCGTACGTCGATCTTCACGCGTCCCGCGTCGGGCAGTTCGAGGGTGAGCCGGTCGCCGATGGCCGGGAAGCGGCCGAGGCGGTCCACGATCAGGCCGGCCACCGTGTCGTAGTCCTCCTCCTCGGGCAGCTCGATGCCGGTCGCCTCGGCCACCTCGTCCAGGCGGCGCCCGGCGTCCACCAGCCAGCCCTCCCCGTCGGCGACGGCGATCTCGGTGACGGTGTCGGACTCGTCGGCGATGTCGCCCACCAGTTCCTCGGCGATGTCCTCATAGGTGACAATCCCCGCGACCCCGCCGTGTTCGTCCAGGACGACGGCGAACTCGTCGTCCTGCTCCCGCATCCGGTCGACGGCGTCGGGAAGCGGCAGCGTGTCCGGCAGCAGCAGCGGGCGGCGGGCGAGTGCGCCCACAGTGGTGCCGGCGAGGCGGTCGGCAGGCAGGTGCGTCAGTTCCCGTACACCCAGGACGCCTGCGATGTCGTCGGGGTGGTCGCCGAGGACCGGATAGTTGGAGTGGCCGTGCCGGGCGATCAGGTCGACCGCCTCGGCGGCGGTGGCGTCCTTGCGGACGAAGACGGCGTCCGCGCGCGGCACCATCACCTCGTCCAGCGTCCGGTCGGAGAACTCCAGGGCGTGGTCGAGCAGGTCGGCGGTGTCCTTGGGCAGCTGGCCGTGCTCGTGGGACTCGCCGATCAGGTGGCCGAGCTCCTCCAGGGTCGCGCCGTGGTGCAGTTCCTCGACGGGCTCGATGCCCACCTTGCGCAGCAGCCGGTTGGCCGCGCCGTCGAAGACGTGGACGACCGGACCGACGACCTTCAGATACGCGAGGGTGGAGGCGGCCAGGGACTTCGCCAGCCGCTCCGGGATGGCGATGGCGAGGTTCTTCGGGGCGAGTTCGCCCAGCACCATCTGCACGACCGTGGCCCCGACGAAGGCGAGCACGACGGAGATGCCGCTGACGGCGCCGTCCGGGATACCGATGCCGGTCAGGGCGGGCTTGAGCAGCGCCGACACAGACGGCTCGGCGATGAAGCCGACGACCAGGCCGGTGACGGTGATGCCCAGCTGGGCGCCGGACAGCATGAAGGACAGGCGTTCCAGCACTGTCAGGGCGCGGGCGGCCCTCCTGTCGCCGGCCTCGGCCTCGCGGGCGAGGGCGAGGCGGTCGGCGGAGACGTACGCGAATTCCTGCGCGACGAAGTAGCCGGTGCCGGCGGTGAGGACGAAGACGGCCAGCAGGCCAAGTACGGCATTCGCGGCACTCATCGAACACCGCCCCGCCGTGTGTCGTGCTCAGGAAGGACCTGGCGGGATGGTCTGGGGCAGTGCCCCGAGGAGCCCGTCGATCTGGCGGACAAGGCTGGTACTCCTCCGATAGCAGTGGGATCGGACAAACGATTCTGGCCGTATCCAGGTTCCCGGCTCATCCGGGCTCTCCATGAACCGCGGACTTCTCGCGGCCTTACAGCATGGGCGGTGGCGTCCTCGGACAAGGGGCCCGTGGAGCGGACAGGTGCGGCATTCCTGACCGTCTTCGGCCTGGTGTGGTGGCCGGCGGGCACAAGCCACAGGTCCGCTTCACAACACCTCCGGGCGATGGCGGGCCATGCCGGGCCGCCTCGTGCGGGGGCGCGTACGAGGCGGCCCGGCGGTCACGCGGCGGCCTGTGCCGGGCCGACCAGCTCGGACAGGACGTCCTCCATGGTCACAAAGCCGATGACCGCACCCGTCTCGCCGGTGACCGCTGCCAGATGGCTGTCGGCGGCGCGCAGGGCGGTGAGAGTGTCGTCCAGCGGAGTGTCGATGCGGACCTGGGTGACCGGATGCAGCGCGCTGCGCGGGAACGGCTGGTTCCGTTCGGTGATGCCGAGGGTGTCCTTGATGTGCAGGTAGCCGAGCAGGGTGCCGCTCGGACCGGTGACGGGGAAGCGTGAGTAGCCCGCTTCGGCCGCGATCCGCTCCAGCTCGGCCGGGCTGACCTCGTGTCCGACGGTGCGCATCCTGTGTGCGGGGACGAGGATCTCGCCCACCGGCCGGGTACCCAGTTCCAGTGCGTCGCGGAGGCGTTCGCCGTCGGCGGGCGCCAGCAGGCCGGCCTCGCTGGAGTCGACGACCATGCGCGCGAGCTGGTCGTCGGTGAACACCGCCTCCACCTCGTCCTTCGGTTCCACCCTGAGCAGCTTCAGCAGGGCGTTGGCGAAGGCGTTGATACCGAAGATCACCGGCTTGAGCGCCCGGGTGAGGGCGACCAGGGGCGGGCCGAGCAGCAGCGCGGTGGGGACCGGCGCTGCGAGCGCGATGTTCTTCGGGACCATCTCGCCGATCAGCATGTGCAGATACGTCGCCAGGCTGAGCGCGATGACGAACGCGATCGGGTGCACCAGGCCGTGCGGGAGGTGGGCCGTCTCGAAGGCAGGCTCCAGCAGGTGGGCGATGGCGGGTTCGGCGACCGCGCCGAGCACCAGAGAGGAGACGGTGATGCCGAGCTGGGCAGTGGCCATCATCGCCGAGAGGTGCTCCAGGCCCCACAACGTCATCCGGGCCCGCTTGTCACCCTCCTTCACCCGCGGCTCGATCTGGCTGCGGCGCACGGAGATCAGGGCGAACTCTCCGCCGACGAAGAACGCGTTGGTCAGCAGGGTCAAGGCACCGATGGTGAGCTGCAGCGCGGTCATCGGGACTCCTCCCCCGCCTGAACCGGCACCCGGACCGGTTCGGTAATCCGGACGCGGTCGGCACGGTGGTGATCGACGTCGAGAACATGAAGCCGCCAGCCGTCGTCGAGGTCGAGGGTGTCGCCCTTGGCCGGGATGCGCGCGAGGCAGGTGGCGACCAGGCCGGCCACCGTCTCGTACGGGCCCTCCGGCGCCGTCAGCCCGATCCCGGCGAGCTCGTCGATGCGGACCGATCCGTCCGCCTCCCACACCGCACGCCCGTCCCCGGTCCTCGGGACCGGCAGCAGATCAGGGACCTCGATGGGGTCGTGCTCGTCACGGACCTCGCCGACGACCTCCTCCACGATGTCCTCCACCGTCGCCACCCCCGCCGTGCCGCCGTACTCGTCGATCACCACGGCCATCGTGCGTGTCTCGCGCAGCCGCTCCAGCAGCCGGTCGGCGGTCAGGCTGTCCGGCACCAGCAGCGGAGCGGTGGCCAGCTCGGTCACGGACGTGAGCGGCCGCTTCTCCGGCTCCAGAGCGAGCACGTCGCGGATGTGGACGGTGCCGACGACCTCATCCAGGCTGTCGCGGTAGACCGGGAAGCGGGACAGGCCGGTCGCGTACGTCAGGTTCGCCGCGTCGGCCGCCGTCGCGTGGGCCTCCAGCGCCCGCACGTCCACCCGCGGAGTCATCACGTTCTCGGCCGTGAGCTCGCTCAGGTGCAGGGTGCGCACGAACAGCTCGGCGGAGTCCGCCTCCAGCGCGCCCTCGGCGGCCGAGTGCCGGGCGAGCGCAACCAGCTCCTCGGGACTGCGGGCGGAGGCCAGCTCCTCAGCGGGCTCCAGGCCGAAGCGGCGTACGAAGCGGTTCGCGGTGTTGTTGAGATGTCGGATGAACGGGCCGAACGCGGCCGTGAAGCCGCGCTGAGGTCCGGCGACCACCTTGGCCACGGCCAGCGGGCGGGAGATCGCCCAGTTCTTCGGCACCAGCTCGCCGACCACCATCAGCATGACGGTGGAGACGACCACGCCCAGCACGGTCGCCACCAACGAGGCGGCGCCGCCCAGGCCGACCGCCTCCAGCGGGCCGCGCAGCAGTGCGGCGAGCGACGGCTCGGCGAGCATGCCGATCACCAGCGAGGTGACGGTGATGCCGAGCTGGGCGCCGGACAGTTGGAGGGTCAGACGGCGTACGGCCTTCAGGGCGCCGTCCGCGCCGCGCTCGCCCGCCTCGGCGGCGCGCTCCAGGTCACCGCGCTCGACGGTGGTCAGGGAGAACTCGGCCGCCACGAACAGCGCGCAGGCGAGGGTGAGGAGCAGGGCCAGCAGTAGCAGCAGGATCTCGGTCACCGTGCCACCCCCGATGCCTCACGCATGTGTCTCGGGCGGGGTATGGCACGGCTGGTACTGGGAGGCTCACCCATCTCGGGATCGTCTCTCCTTCTCGTGACTCGTCATGCGTAAGACAGTGGGTGTAGAGGCAGGATCACCTGCCTCTACACCCACTGTAAAGGAACCGCCTGTAAAGGAACCGCGAACAACCTCACCCGGCCAGGGGGCCGAGGAGCAGCGGCAGTGAGCGGTGCAGTTCGCGGGTTCCGTAGGCGGGGTGGTGGGTGCCGGTGTGGAAGTGGGTGACCGCCGGGGTGCCGAGCCGGTCCAGTTCGGCGGTCAGCGAGCGGTTCATCGTGCGGAGGTCGGCCTCGGCCGGGTCGTACGCGCTGCCCGGCGGGTCCAGCGGTCCGGGGTGTCCGTCGCCGACGGACAGGTAGAGCCGGATGCCGCGTAGCCGCTCGGCCAGGTGGTGCGGGTCGTGGGCCTCCCAGATCTCCCGCTGGGCCACCGGGTCACCCCACAGCCCGGCCAGGCTCCCGCTTCCGCCGTACGCCTCCTCCAGGAGCGGCCACTGCTCGCGCATCCGCGGGTGGAGCAGATGCACCGGACCGCTGTAGCTCGCCGCCGCGGCGAACAGGCCGGGCCTGCGCGCCGCGTACGAGACCGCGCCGAAGCCGCCCATCGACAGGCCCGCGACCGCCCGCCGCTGTCCGGCGCCGTAGCCGCGCTCCAGCAGCGGACGCACCTCGTCGAGGTGGAAGGTCTCCCAGGCCGGCGGCCCGCCCTTGCCGTCGTTCCACCAGTCGCTGTAGAAGCCGGCGGTGCCGCCCTCGGGCATGACCACCAGCACGTTGCGCAGTTCGGGGATCTCCTCGATGTGGGACTCACGCGTCCAGGTCTTGTACGTCTCCGGTTCGAAGCCTCCGTGGAGGAGGTAGAGCACGGGCCAGCGGTCGCCGGGCGCGCGCTCTCCCCAGCCGTCCGGGGTCAGCAGCCGCACCTTGGCGTCACGGCCCAACGCCGGGGAGTCGAGGGTGAGATCGATCAGCCGGGGGCCGACCCGCTCCTCGGCGACGACGCGGGCGCCGTCGGCCGGGCCCGTCCCGAGGCTCTCCAGCAGCATCGGCAGTGTGCGGTCGAGCTCGCGCCACCAATACGCCGGTGAGTGGGTGCCGGTGTAGAAGTGCGTGGTCACCGGGACACCGGCCTGCTTCAGGCGCGTGGCGAGGGTCCGGGACTCCTCGTTCATCACAGCCTCGGTCGGTGAGTACACGTCCT
This sequence comes from Streptomyces sp. a15, assembly GCF_059026085.1. Lineage (NCBI taxonomy): Bacteria > Bacillati > Actinomycetota > Actinomycetes > Kitasatosporales > Streptomycetaceae > Streptomyces > Streptomyces sp. A15. The sequence continues at coordinate 15,606 of NZ_JBWLKM010000084.1, forward strand.
TCGGGAACGGGTGGGCGGGGTCCTCCAGGCCGGGGATGTTCGGATCGCGTTCGGTGCCCGGCGGGTCCAGGGCGCCGAGCCTGCCGTCGCCGGACGACAGGTGGACCCGGGTGCCGCTGTCGCGCAGGCGCTCTACCAGGTAATAAGGGTCGTGGGCCTGCCAGTTGGCGCGCTGGGTGACCGGGTCGCCCCACAACGCCCGCCAGTCCAGGCCGAGGTAGGTCATCGCGGCCCGGACCGTGTGCGGGTGCTGGAGCGGGTGGACGTAGCCGCTGTAACTCGCCACCGCGCGGAAGAGCCCGGGGTGGCGTGCCGCGTAGGAGATGGCGCCGAAGCCGCCCTGCGACTCGCCCGCGGCCACCCGGCGCGTACCCGCGCCGTAGTCGCGCTCCAGCAGCGGCAGTACCTCGCGCAGGTGGAAGCTCTCCACCGCGGGTGGCCCGCCCCGGCCCTGGTTGAACCAGTCGGTGTAGAAGCCGAACAGCGGCATCTCGGGCATGACGACGAGGGTGTTGCGCAGTTCGGGCTTCTTCTGGACCTCGTACTCCCTGGTCCACGTCTCGTGGTCCCCGTCGCCGCCTGCGAACAGGTACAGCACGGGCCAGCGGTCGTGCGGACCGCGCTTGTCCCAGCCGTCCGGGGTCAGCAGCCGCACCTTCGCCGTGCGCCCCAACGCGGGCGAGCGCACGGTGAGATCGACGATCCGGTCCGCGGCCCGGTGCTCCCTCACCACCTGGGCGGTGTCGTGGGCGTGCCCCTCGGGCGGGACGGCTGCCTGTAAGGCCAGGACGACGATGAGCGCGAGCAGCAGCCGCGCGGCGCTGCGGATCTGGTCAGACATCGCGCCGCCCCAGGACACCCGCGGCCAGGAGCAGCGCGGCGGCAGTGTAGGCGGCGACCAGCCCGAGTGAAGGCCAGGCGGCCAGGCTGCCGACGGCCTCAGGGCTCGCGTCGGAGATCTGGATGAGCTTCTGCACAGTGGCAGTCGGAGTGGCGCCCGCGATCCACCGCTGGAGGTCGCCGAAGAGCGGACCGAACAGGGACGGCAGCAGCATCAGCCCGACCAGGGCGGTGACCGCCCCGGCCGAGTGCCGCAGCAGGGTACCGATCGCCAGCCCCAGGACGCCGACGACCGAGAAGAGCGCGGCTATACCGAACAGCGCGGGCAGCGGCTCCCCTTGAGCGTACGAGCCGTCCAGGACCGCGTCGCCGAGGAGGTACGCCACCGTGCACGCGGCCAGCGATATGACGTACAGCAGGGCCGCGAGCAACGTCGCCTTCGCGGCGAGGACGCGGCCCCGGCGCGGTACGGCGGCGAGCGTGGAGCCGATCGTGCCGCCGGCGTACTCGCCGCACATGGGCAGGGCACCCACCACCCCCGCGATCATCAGTGCGGGGACGCTGAGGGTGAGGCTGCCGCCGAGGACCGTGTCATCGGGCTGGAGGCTTTCGGTCAGGCCGACGAAGACGGCGCCCAGGACGGTCACCAGCCCGACCGCCACCGCCGTCCACACCGTCGAGCGCAGGCTCGCGAACTTCGTCCACTCGAAGGCCACAGCTTCCTTGAAGCCGGGAGTCGTCGCGGCGGTCGTACCCGCCGGCGCGGTGGCCGTACTCGTCGTCACGGTGCTCGTCCTCGTCGTGCTCATGGGATCAGCTCCTCGGTCCATGTACCGCGGTACTCCACCGAGGACCGCGTCATGTTCGTGTAGACCTCCTCCAACGAGGAGAAGAGAGGCGTCAGTTCGTGCACGGCGAGACCGTGTGCGCGGGCCAGTTCTCCGATGGCGGCCGGGGGCAGCCCCGTCACGCACCAGCCGCCGCGGGCGTCCAGACTGGTCAAGGCTCCGCGGGACTCCAGCAGGCCGCGCATCCGCTGGGCCTCGTCGTCAGGGGTGCGCAGCAGCGTGGCACCCTGCGAGTTGGTCTCGATGAAGTCCCGCATGTCGGTGTCGGCAAGGAGCCGGCCGCGGCCGATCACGATCAGCCGGTCTGCGGTCAGCTCCATCTCGCTCATCAGGTGGCTGGAGAGGAAGACCGTGCGCCCTTGTGCGGCGAGGGACTTGAGGAGGTCGCGGATCCAGCGGATGCCCTCGGTGTCGAGGCCGTTGACGGGTTCGTCGAGGATCAGCACGCCGGGGTCCCCGAGCAGCGCGGCAGCGATGCCGAGCCGCTGGCCCATGCCCAGCGAGAGCCCCTTGGCCCGCCGGTCGGCGACCTCCGCGAGGCCGACCGTCTCCAGCACCTCGTCCACCCGGGTACGGCCGATGGCGTTGCTGCGGGCGAGCCCGAGCAGATGCCTGTGCACGCTGCGACCGCCGTGCACCGACTTCGCGTCGAGGAGCGAGCCGACCTCGCGCAGCGGTGCGGCGAGCCGGTCGTAGCGGCGGCCGTTGACGGTGACGGCGCCCGCGCTGGGCGTGTCCAGTCCGAGGATCATGCGCATGGTGGTCGACTTGCCGGCGCCGTTGGGGCCGAGGAAGCCGGTCACGAGGCCCGGCCGGACGGTGAAGGACAACGCGTCGACGGCGGTCTTCTCGCCGTATCGCTTGGTGAGTTCCCGTGCTTCGATCATGCCGTCGACGCTACGGAGCCGGGGCACAACGGACATCTGCCGCCAGGAGTCGGCCACTACTCCCGTGGGAGTACCCGGGCGCCTTCCACGTACCGGGAGTACGTCAGCCCTCTCCCGCCCGCACGATCCCGGTCTCGTACGCGAACACCACCAACTGCGCCCGATCACGCGCCCCGAGCTTGGTCATGGCCCGGCTGACGTGTGTCTTCGCGGTGAGCGGGCTCATGATCAGCCGTTCGCCGATCTCCTGGTTGGACAGGCCACGGCCGACCAGCGCCAGCACCTCGCGCTCCCGGTCGGTGAGCGGCTGGAGTCGCTCGCGCGCCTGCGTCTCGGGTGCCTTCAGCCGGGAGAACTCCTCGATGACGCGGCGGGTGACGGCGGGCGCCAGCAGGCTCTGCCCGGCCGCGACCGTGCGGATCGCGGCGCGCAGGTCGTCCGGCTCGATGTCCTTGAGGAGAAAGCCCGCGGCGCCGGCGCGCAGTGCCTCGAAGACGTACTCGTCGGCCTCGAACGTCGTCAGCACCAGCACGCGTACGGCATCGAGGGCGTGGTCGGCGACGATGCGGCGGGTGGCCTCCAGGCCGTCGGCCCGGGGCATGCGGATGTCCATCAGCACGACGTCCGGGCGGGTGGTGCGGGCAAGCTCGACGGCCTGCACGCCGTCGGCCGCCTCGGCGACCACCACCAGGTCGTCGGTCAGGTCGAGCAGGGCCCGGAACCCCGCCCGGACGACGGTCTGGTCGTCGGCCAGCAGTACCCGGATCATGCCGAGCCGCCGTCCACAGGCAGGGTCGCGTGCACGCGCCAGCCACTGCCGCCCGGCACCGGTCCGGCCTCGACGCCCCCGCTCACGGCCGCGGCCCGCTCTCGCATGCCGATCAGACCGAAACCGTCTCCCACCACGGCACTTTCGACCGTCCCGTCGTCGATGACCTCCACCGTCACCCGGTCTCCGTCCGTGCTTACCGACACCGCCGCGTGCCGGGCGTCCGCGTGCTTGATCACGTTGGTCAGCGCCTCCTGGACGATGCGGTACGCCGCCAACTCCACCAGCTGCGGCAGCTGTCGGCCACCCGTGTCCACATGGAGCGCCACCGGAAGCCCGGTCGCACGCACGCGTTCGACCAGCTCGTCGAGCTGCCCGAGCCGTGGCGCCGGATCGGTCCGCGGGGCGCCGTCCGAGCGCAGCACGGCCACGGTGGCCCGCAGCTCCCGTACGGCCTCCTTGCCCGACGTACGCACCTGCCGCATCGCCGCCCGTGCCACCTCCGGCTTCGTGTCGAGCGCATCGAGGGCGAGGCCGGCCTGCACGGTCATCGCCGAGACCGTATGGGCGACGACGTCGTGCAGCTCGCGGGCGATGCGCACCCGCTCCTGCTCCACCCGGCGCTGCGCGTCCCGCTCCCGGTCGGCCTCGGCACGCTCGGCACGTGCCGCGTACTCGGCCGTCAACTCCCGCCGCCCGCGCACCGCTTCACCCAGCAGCAGGGGAATGAGCGGCCAGAGCATCTCCGTCAGCGGGGCACCCTGCGGCTGCACCACGTCGATGCCCGCGATCACGGCGACGACGCCGGAGGCGAGCGAGGCGATCACGGCGGTACGGACGGTCCGGCGCCGCTCACCCTGCACGGCGACCGCGTACAGCGCGACCATCACCGGCAGATTCAGCAGTTCCCCGATGTGCCCGTACAGCGCCCAGCCCGCACCCGCCGCCCCGGTGACCACGGCGACCGCCACCGGCCACCGGCTGCGCACCAGCAGCGCGGCGATCGACACCGCGAACAGCAGCCAGGTGACCCAGTCGTCCTGCCGGTAACCGGAGGAGTTGGACGCCGCGTCCCCGCCCGTGAACACCGCGACCACCGCAGCGATCGCGAGGTCGGTGAGCGGCGGGGGCGAGGGCCAGGGCCAGGGAAGCCGGGCGATGCGACGCGGCGGCCGCGCGACGGAAGGAGTCACAAACCTCACGATATGAGCGGGCCGGGAGGAGCGCGTACGACGACGGGAGTACCCGGCCCTGTCGGCGCAGGTCACCTGTTGTCCGCCGCCGATGCCAAGCCTCCTGTGGGGCGGGCGGGGTCACCTCGAGGTGACCTTGGACTCTGAGCGGGTCCGCAAGGGGAGTTCCCTGCGACACCTGCGGACGGTTGCTGTCCTGGCCGCCGCGGGGACGCTGGTCAACATCGTGCTGTCGGCCCTTCCACGGGAGCCGATCCTTCTTCCTTTCAGCGCGGGACACCACGAGAACACCTCGGGAACCGCGGCCGTCACAGTTGAGGCCGAAGCCGTGTTCCGGGTACTGGAGGAGGCCGGACTCCCCGTCGAGAACGCCGTCCGCTACGCCCATCGCGACCAGGATCCCGAGGGCCTGCTGGGACAGCGCGGCGGGTATCGCAGCAAGGTCACCTTCGAGGACCGCCGCATCGACGGCGGTGTGGTCGCCGTGCCGGACCCCGCCGGCGTCCAACTCGGCGGTGCGATCGAAGTGTTCCATGACACCGAGGCCGCCCAGGCTGGCGCCGAGCGACTGCGATCTGTGGCGGCCCGGTCCCCGGCCCACGCCGAGCACGCCTACCGCAGTAGGCGGGTTCTGCTGCGCGTCTCCCCCTGTCTGAGCGAGAGCAGGGCCAACGTCTACGGAGCCGCGATCAAGGCCACCGCCATCCCAAGGCCGGCCACGGAACCGAACAGCCTGACTGTCTGACCGGCTGTCACTGGAGGTCGTCGGGGTCGAAGTCCGTTCCGACGACGAGCGTCACCCGTTCCCGGCGTGGCGTCCGCATCCCGTGCGGCCCGGACCGTCGGGCAGCCGCGAGTGAGCACGTCGGCCTGCCGCTCCACCCCCTGTGGATACGTGACCGACGAAGTGCGGATGTTCTGTGGTGCGTTGCCCGTACCGGCGACGGTGAAACCCGCCTCGCGCAGCTGCTCGGCGACGGCCGTAGTCCCTCCCTGGCGGGGGCTTGCCGGCTGGCTGCTGGTCTGCGTGCTGGTGACCCTGGTCTTCATCAGCCTCGTCGCCGCCGGGCTGGCCGTCCTCGTGGACAGCGCCTGAGCGCCTGGGTGGGGCGGTGTTCCGGTTCCACGTGCCCGACACCTCTCAGAGCGGTGTCGCCGCGTGCAGGATGAGGACCATCGTCACCGCGGAGTTCGCGGACGACATCGCGGAGACGGCCGTGCCCGCGGCTGCCGCCCAGGCCGCCAGGCCCACCGCGGTGAACAGGGACGGCCAACTGCGCGCCACCGGAGCGGGATTGAGCAGGGCAACCACGCGGCGCGGCACCGGCCCCGGTGCGGCGAAGCCCGCCAGTGTGGTCGCCGGGGTGCCCCGCGAGACCAGCGCCGCCTTGCCGATCGCGCACGCCACGGTCCTGCGATTGCCGACGGCCTGAGCGGCCTCTTCATCTGCCCACCGCTCGGTCGAGTACGACACCGCGGTACGCAGCGGACGCAGGAACGGGTTGGCGTGCGCGGCCAGTTGCACGGCGAGCAGGAACCGGTGATGCCGGGCGGCCAGGTGCGCCCGCTCGTGGGCGAACAGGGCGCGCCGCTCGGCCGGTTCGAGGCAGGACAGCAGGGCCGTGGTCACGACGACCCGGTTCCGGACGCCGTGACCGGTGCCGGGCAGCGCGTACGCGTACGGCACCTCGTCGGGCAGCACCGCCACCTCTGTGCCGGGCAGCCCGGCCAGTGCCCGGTGGGCGAGCCGGCGTACCCGGCCGTGCCGCCACAGGGTCCGCCCGCACACCACGGCCACCGCGAGCAGCGCGGGGATGGCCGCCTTTCCGGCGACCTCGTCGTACGGGACGGCCTCACGCACCTCCGGATCCGACCAGCCGTCCGGCAGCGGATTGCCAGGCAACTGCGCGGTGCCGACCACCATCAGCAGCCCCAGGCACACGGTGCTGCACACGGCCATGACCGCGGCCACTGCAGTCAGCAGCCGGGTAGCGGTACGCGGATGCAGATGCTGCTCGGCCAGCCGGGCAATGGGCCAGGCGGTCAACGGCAGTACCAGCGGCAGAAAGACGAACACCCCCATGAGGCTTCAGTCTTCCCTCTCTGTCCTGGGCTGACCCAGCACTTCGCGCAGGAGCCGTTCGTCGTCCGGGTCGAGGCCGGTGACGAAGCTGGCCAGCACCGCCTCCCGGTCCCGCTCGCCGTCCAGTACCTTGCGCATCTTCCGGGCGGCGAGGCCCGCCTGGTCCGACGCCGGGGTCCAGGCGAAGGACCTGCCCACCCGTTCACGGGTGACCGCCCCCTTGGCCAGCAGCCGCGTCAGGATCGTGATCACGGTCGTATAGGCAAGATCCCCGCCCAGGCGCTCCTGCACCCAGCCCGCGGTCACCGGACCGTCCGCCTCACGCAGGGCCGACAGAACCTGCCCCTCCAGCTCGCCCTGCCCCCGCCGGGGACGCTGCCGGTGATCCGTCATGCCCTGTCTCCCTTCCGCTGCCGCGCACTTCACGAGCGGTACATCGTATAGAAGCCCGACACCGCTCCCGTGCCACCGCAACCCGCGCACCCAGCACCCTCGCGGCCTCTACAAAATTGTAGAAGATGCGCTGCCCCGGACCCGCCCTTCCGCGCCACGCGGTACGGGCCGACGAGAGGAGACGAAGAGACATGGGCGTCATCGCATGGCTGGTTCTGGGGCTGCCGGCCGGGGCGATAGCCAAGGCCATCCCGCCCGGGCGCGATCCGGGCGGGCTCATCGGCACCACGATCATCGGCGTCACGGGCGCCTTCCTGGGCGGCTGGCTGTCGGCGGGCGCACTGGTCCTGCTGATCGGCTACCGCATCCTCTTCGGCAACTCCCGTGACTGACCGGCACCTCGAGCAGGCTGTCGCCATCCGGCCGCGCATGGCTCATTCGGTGCCGGACTGGCGTGTCACCCTTCCGTATTTTCTACAGTGATGTAGATTTCTCGGTCTGGGTCCGCACCGCAGGCCCCGACTTGAGACATCGAGAAGGAGAGAGCAGTGGGAGTTTCCCTGGCCAAGGGCGGCAATGTCTCGCTCAGCAAGGAAGCGCCGGGCCTGACCGCCGTACTGGTCGGCCTGGGCTGGGACGTGCGCACCACCACGGGCACCGACTACGACCTCGACGCGTCCGCCCTGCTGGTCGACGAGTCGGGCAAGGTCCTCTCCGACCAGCACTTCATCTTCTACAACAATCTGAAGAGCCCGGACGGTTCGGTGGAGCACACCGGCGACAACCTCACCGGTGAGGGCGAGGGAGACGACGAGGTCGTCAAGGTGAACCTGGCCGCCGTGCCCGCCGAGATCGCACGGATCGTCTTCCCGGTCTCGATCCACGACGCCGAAGGCCGCGGCCACAGCTTCGGCCAGGTCCGGGGCGCGTTCATCCGGGTCGTCAACCAGGCCGGCGGTGCCGAGATCGCCCGCTACGACCTGTCCGAGGACGCCGCCACCGAGACCGCGATGGTCTTCGGCGAGCTCTACCGCAGCGGCGCGGAGTGGAAGTTCCGTGCGGTGGGCCAGGGTTACGCGTCCGGCCTGTCCGGCATCGCCTCCGACTTCGGCGTCGGCGTCTGACACCGGACCGGCCACGGCGTCGGGCCCGCTCCCGAGGAGCGGGCCCGGCGGCCACTGCCCACACGCTGATTGCGCGCTGATGCCGAGGTGCCCGATCGCCGCCGTTCCAGCCAGCCAGCCAGCCAGCCAGGAGACCATGCGCCCGGCCCGCCCCGTCTCCGCCCGGAGGACCGAGCGGAATTCGATGCGGTACTGAACCTGGCGCTCAGCACGACGGACATCCGTGAAGCCCTGCTCGCCGACCCCGCCGGCCGGGCCGCCGGACGTCTGCGCGCCCGAGCCTTTGAAGCCGCCGACGCGATCACGGCAGCGGCGGGTGACAAGTACCGTGCGTACCTCGCCGTACGGACGGCCGCCCAGCACAATCAACCTCCCCGGTCTGCCGGCGGCGCTCTGCTGCCGGCCCTCGCCATGCTGACGCCACCCCTCGCCGCCTTGTCCTCCGCCGTCCTGCTGGTGCTCGGATACGCGCTCCAACTGGCCGACGTCCAAGGCACACTTCCCGGCTCGCTCGTCACCGCCGGCTGGGTCCTGGCTCCCCTCGCGGCCGTGAGCGCTCTCATCGCCCTGGCCGCGCTGGTGCGTACGGCGATACGCCGGCGCGGCCTCCCTTCGCCCGACGGCCGCCCCCGCACGATCTCCCGTGACCGCCTGGAGCAGGCCCGCTGGGACTGGCAGCAAGCCCTGCTCGACCGCGGCATGCTGCCCTACCTGCGCCGACGCATCCGTGAAGATGCATCCCTCCGCCCCACGCCGCCCAGGACGGGGCAGCCGACCACACCCTCCGCCGACCCCAACGGCTCCTCCCCGCACACCGACTGACGCCCGCACCGGCCCGGACACCTGCCGAGAGCCGCGCGGTCCGGCCCACCCGCGCCACAAGCCTGAAGGAGAACTCCCCTCATGTCGGTCAACCTCAGCAAGGGCCAGCAGATCAGCCTCAACAAAGCCGACGGCAGCGCCCTGACCTCCGTCCGCATGGGCCTGGGCTGGCAGGCCGCACCCCGCAAGGGGTTCCTGGCCAAGGTCCTCGGAGGCGGCGAGATCGACCTGGACGCCTCCGCGCTGCTCTTCGCCTCGGGACAGCTCGCCGATGTCGTCTTCTTCCAGCACCTGACGAGCAACGACGGTTCGGTCCGGCACACGGGCGACAATCTCGTCGGCGGAACGGGCGCCGGAAGCGACGACGAGGCCGTTCTCGTCGACCTGGACCGGGTCCCCGCCCACATCGACCAGATCGTCTTCACCGTCAACTCCTTCACCGGCCAGACCTTCGCCGAGGTGCAGAACGCCTTCTGCCGCCTGGTCGACGAGACCACGGGCACCGAACTGGCCCGCTACACCCTCACCGGCGGCGGGAAGCACACCGCCCAGATCATGGCGAAGGTCCACCGCAGCAGCGGCGGCTGGCAGATGGGGGCCATCGGCGAACCCGCCGTTGGCCGCACGTTTCAGGACCTGATGCCGGCCATCTCTCCTCACCTGTAGAGCACGGCTTCCGCAGAAACGCTCGGCCGCGTCCGGTACCCCGGCTCAACGACAAGGACAAAAACCCATGTTCGGACTGAGTGAACTCACCGTCGTCCTCATCGTCGTCATAGCCGTCCTCGCCGCCAAGAAGCTCCCCGAACTCGCCCGTTCGGCAGGCAAGTCGGCCCGCATCCTCAAGGCCGAGGCCCATGCCATGAAGGACGAGCAGGAGAGCACGGAAGGCAACACCGAGCCGCGCGTCATCCAGGACGAAGCCGCTTCTCATGTCAACGGCAGCGGCCAGACCTCCACGTCTCACACCCACACGCCGGAAACGGCACAGTCAAGGCCGCAGGGCTGAGCAGCCGAACCTGGCACACGCTGCGCCTCACCTCCTCAGTCAGCAGAACGGAGTGACGCAGCTTCGAACGGGCACTCGCATGCCGCCAACGACTGACGGGTGAAAGGCCGCTCATGGAAATTTCAGGCGTCATCAGCGCGATCGTCATCGGCATGGTGATCGGAGTCCTTGGCCGCCTCGTCCTTCCCGGCCGCCAGCGCATCGGCATCCTCTGGACGATCCTCATCGGCATCATCGCCGCGTTCATCGGCACCGGCATCGCCTCCGGCCTCGACGTCGCCGACACAAAGGGCGTCGACTGGGTCGAGTGGCTCTTCCAGATCGCCCTTGCGGCCCTTGGTGTCGCCGCGGTCAGCAAGGTCAAGCTGCGTCACTGAACGCAACCACGTTGCCGCCAGGCAGCCTTCGGCATCGCGACCGAACAGACTGTCGCCGGTACGCCGACCGCGGACAACCTGCGGTCGGCCAGGCAGTGCTGCCCGATCGCCGCCAGCGGCACGTGAAGAACACGCACCCGGCCTGATCTCCTGTTCCAGGACGCCCCTCATCGCTGAGCGTCTGCGCGACGGGGTCCACCTGCTCGGTCGCTCCCAGATGGAGCAGGGCGGCCAGCACGACGGAACCGGTCAGTGCGGGGTGCGCCGCTGTCGTCAAACTCTTGTGGCCACGGTGATCGACGGAGGTCGGAGGCCGGAGAAGCGCGTGCATGCCGGCAAGGCAACCGGCGCCCGATGAGGCGTGTACCGCTCGGCGTATGAAGCTTCGACGAAGGATGCCTGTGGCCTGCCCGGCGTCCCGTCGCAGTCCACGATGTGCCAGTCAGGATGCGTTCAGGCAACTGGTGGCACGGTCGGGCCCCATGACACACGAGACATCCGAGACTCCACAGATCCCCGCCACACCCACCTCGGCGTCGGCCCCGGTCCGTCACCGGCTGCGCTGGAACAAGGTTCCCGAAGTCACCGTGTACTTCTGGGTGATCAAGGTGCTGTGCACGACGGTCGGTGAGACCGCGGCCGACATGCTGAACGAGAAGCTGGGCCTGGGCCTGACCGGTGTGTCGCTGCTGATGAGCGTGCTGCTGGCAGCGGTGCTCGTCTGGCAGTTCCGTACGACCGCCTACCGAGCCGGTGTGTACTGGTCGGCCGTGGCCCTGATCAGCGTCGTTGGCACCCTGATCAGCGACAACCTCACCGACAACCTGGGCGTCCCGCTCGAGCTGAGCACCACGGTGTTCGCGTTCGTCCTCGCGGTCGTGTTCGTCGTCTGGTACCGCCGTGAGCGGACCCTGTCCATCCACAGCATCGACAGCCTCGGCCGCGAGTCGTTCTACTGGCTCGCGGTGCTGTTCACCTTCGCGCTGGGCACGGCGGCCGGTGACCTGGTGGCCGAGCGCATGGCCCTCGGCTACTGGGTGTCGGCGCTCCTCTTCGCCCTCGCGATCGCCGCGGTCGCCGTGGTGCACTTCGCGCTGGGCTTCGACGCCGTGTGGAGCTTCTGGATCGCGTACGTCCTCACCCGGCCGCTGGGCGCCTCGGTGGGCGACTACCTGTCGCAGCCGACCGCGGACGGCGGCCTCGGCCTGGGCACGGTGGTCACCAGCGTGCTGTTCCTGGCGGTTATCCTCGGCCTCGTCGTGTTCCTGACGGTGACGCGGAAGGATGTCCCGGAGCCCGCGAGGGACGCCTCCGCGCGGGGTGGGGTCATCCAGCGGGCAGGCTGATCGCGAACCCCGCCCCGGGCGTGTGCCCCGAGGCGTGGGTCACCTCGCCGCCGGCGGAGCGGGCCAGGCGTCGCGCGAGCGGCAGTCCCAGGCCCGCTCCGCCGTGCCCGTCGGCGGGATCGGCACGCCGCCCCGGCTGGAAGAGCTGCCCGGCGAAGTGCGGCGGCACGCCGGGGCCGTCGTCGGTGACGTCGATGCGTACGCCGTCCGGCTGCCGGACCGCCACAACGGTGACGCGCGAGTGCGCGTACCGCAGGGCGTTGTCGAGGAGGGGGCTGACGATGCGTTCGAGGAGCGCGGGAGGAACACCGGCGTTCAGACGCGGGTTCGCCACGTCGACGACGACCTGCACGTGGCTGGGGACGTCGAGGCGTTCGGTGAGCCGGCGCAGCATGGGCAGGACCTCGGCGGTGCCCGGGACGGTGGACGCGCTGCCCCGGGCGTCGTCCAGCAGGGTGTCGCAGATGGTGCGCATGGACTGGGCGGCGTCGGCGATGGCCGCGTGGGCGGCCCGGGTGTCGGCCGTCGAACGGGGACGGGCCTGCCACCAGTCGAGCTCGGCGATGATCCGGCTGAGCGGGGTTCGCAGTTCGTGCGACAGCTCCCGGGTGAGCTGCTGCTCGTGCCGCAGCACCGCGCGGATACGGTCCAGGAGAGCGTCCAACGACGCACCGAGACGGGCGAGTTCGACGGGACGTCCCGTGCCGCCGAAGCGCTCGGTGGAGGCGATGGCGCTCCACTGGGTGGCCTGGTCGGTCATGGTGTGTACGGGGCGCAGCGCACGGCCGACGACCAGCCGCGTCAGCACGTAGGTGCAGGCGAGGACGGCGGCGTCGAGGGCGAGGGACGCGAGGAGCAGGGTGTCGGCCGAACTGCGATAGGGGGACAGGTCCAGGGCGGTGACGACGGCAGCGGTGCCGCCTATGGCCTGTGCACACAGCCGGACGGGAGCACCGTCGTGTTCAAGAGTGGCGCAGTGCTGCCCGCCACGCGCGGCGAGCCGGTTGGCGGCGCGGGTGACGGGGCTGGTGGGCGCGGCGGTGGGCGGCCGTTCGAGCAGGCGCGTGCCCGCGTAGATCCACACGTTGGTGTCGAGGAGCTCGTCGTTCGACGTCTCCCGGACCCGCACTCCCGCACGGCCGGTGTCGACGGTGGTGGCGACGGCGGCGGCCCGGGTGCGCAGCTCGTCGTCCGTCTGCCGCTGGAGGTGTTGCCGGACCACGGTGTTGAACACGACGGTGAGGATCACCATCAGGAAGGCGGCGGTGGCGAGGGCCACCAGGGAGAGCCGGCCGCGCAGCGTGCGGGGCGCCAGACGGGAAGCCGGCAGGGAGAGCAGCCGGGGCAGGAGTGCCGTCATGACAGGCGGTGGCCGATTCCGCGGGCGGTGGTCACGGTCAGAGCGCTGCCGCTGTCACGGAGCTTGCGGCGCAGCCGGGTCAGGTACTGGTCGAGGGTGTTGTCGTTGACGTGCGCGCCCTCGGGCCAGCCCGCTCTGATCAGCTCACGCCGGCGCACGATGTCGCCGGAGGCGGCCATGAGTGTGGCCAGCAGCCGGAACTCCGTGGGGGTCAGATCCACCTGGGCGCCGTGGACGGTGAGACTGTGCCGGACGGCGTCCAGGGCCAGGTCCCCGGTCGCTGCGGTCGGGCGAGGGCCGGAGCGTTTGAGCGCGGCCCGCAACCGGGCGACGAGTTCGGCCAGGTGGAAGGGCTTGGGCAGGTAGTCGTCGCCGCCGGCGGAGAACCCGCTGAGCCGGTCCGTGAGCCGGTGATGCGCCGTCAGGAAGACGACGGGGAAGAGGAGTCCGTTCGCCCTCATGGCCTGGCAGACGTCCCGCCCGTCCGCGTCGGGCAGTCCCACGTCGAGCACGGCCCCGGCGAAGTCGTGGCGGGCCAGGCGCAGAGCGGTCGCACCGTCCTGCGCGGGCACGGCATCGAAGTCCTCGTCGCGCAGGCCGCGCAGCAGCACGTCACGCAGGGCGTGATCGTCCTCGACGACCAGGATTCTGGGGCGCATGGTGGTCAACCTTCCCTGTCGTGTCTCGCGTGCCGTTGATGTCCTGCTCGGGCAGCCACCTGGCCGCCGCACCGAGGCACAACCCCAGCCAGCCGATGCCGAACAGCCAGCCGCCGAGGACGTCGGTGAACCAGTGCACCCCGAGGTAGACGCGGGTGAGTCCGACCACCGTCCCCCAGCAGCAGGCGGCGAGGACAAGCAGGGTTCTGCCGCGGGGAGCGGGCACGCGCACGCACACAGCGATCGCGAGCAGTCCGGCGGTCAGGGTCGCGGTGGTGGCGTGCCCGGAGGGGAACGCCCAGCCGGAGGCGTGTGTCGCCCAGTCCGGCCGGGGCGGGCGGGGCCGGGCGACGATGTCCATCACGCCGTACCGGACGGCCTGCCCGGCCCCGAGGCAGGCGACGCACAGGGCGACGGTGACCAGACGGCCGCGTACGGTCCGCGCGGCGACGACGCCCGCCAGTACGGCCAGCACGTACGGGACCACACCCGTACCGGTGGCTGTGAGCCCGCGGGCCAGCGCCAGGGCGACGGCCGGGCGGTGCCCCAAGGGCCAGGCGTGCAGGTCCTCGTCGCTGAACAGCACGTCGCCGTCGCCGCCGGCCACGACCAGGGCCAGCACGGCGAACGCGGTCAGGGCGCCCAGCCCGACGGACCCGGCCAGGTCGGCGACGTCCCTGCGGTTCACGGCGCCACCAGCAGCGGCCGTAGCCGGGTCGCGGTCAGCCGCCGCGCCAGCGCGTCGGGTCGGCTGCGTACGGCCGCGGTGAGCGGCAGCGCGACGAGCGCCCCGACCGCCAGACCGGCCACGACGTCGTGGGGGTAGTGCGCGCCGACCCAGACCCGGGAGGCGGCCATCGCGCAGGCGGCCACCACCGCGACCGCACCGAGCCGGCGGGAGACGAAGAGCAGCGCGACGGCGGCCGCGGCGGCTATCGCCGCGTGGTTGCTGGGGAACGACCAGTCACCCGGCGCCGGACACGCCTCCAGCGTCGTCACCCGCAGGCTCTGGCAAGGGCGGTCCTCTCGCACCACCAGTTTCAGCGCGTCGTTGACCGCGTACGCCGCGACGACGGTCACTGGTGCGGCCAGCGCGATCACCGCCGCGGGGGCGCCGAACCGGCGCGCCCGCCACCAGCCCACGACCATGAGGACGCCGAACAGTCCCAGGCCGTACGTCGACCAGACGGACACCAGGCCGTCCAGCCAGGCGGGCGAGCGGTGGGCCAGATCCACCACGTCGGTGTAGACGGAACCGTCGATCGAGGCTCCGTCGAAGGCGAGCATCATCCCTCGATCCCCTTCTGTCCGACGGCCGCCCGGCGGGAGCGGTACAGCTCGGCGGCGAGCGGAACCAGCGAGAGGGCGACGATCACCCCGACCATCGGGAGCAGATAGCGGTCCACGTTCGGAACGGACGAGCCGAGGGCGTACCCGGCGAGGACGAGACCCAGGCTCCAGACGAGCCCGCCGACCGCCTGCCACACAGTGAACGTGCGTAGGGGCACCCGCAAGGCGCCCGCCATGGGATTCAGCACCGTACGCACCACCGGCACGAACCGGGCCAGCACGATCGCCTTCGCGGGCCCGTACCGCTCCAGCAACTCCTTGGCGCGCCGGGCCCCTTGATGCATACGGGCCGAGCGGGAGCGGGCGAGCAGCGCCCCGCCCGCCTTCCGCCCGATCAAATAGCCGCACTGCGAGCCGGCCAGCGCACCCGCGGCGGCGACGACCAGCAGCGGTGTCAGGGACAGCCCCAGGCCGCCGGAGCCCGTCCCGGTGCACAACAGGCCCGCTGTGAACAGCAGGGAGTCACCGGGCAGGAAGAAGCCGACCAACAACCCCGTCTCGGCGAACAGCACCACGCCGACCCCCAGCACGCCGAAGGCGGACAGCAACGACTGGGCGCTGAGCACGTTCACCGCCAACTGCGATGCCGCGGGCGGCGCGGCCACGGCCGCGAGCCCTGTCAGCCCTGTCAGCCCTGTCATGGGCGAGCCCTCTCATACTGGACGGACGGGAGCACGCGGACGCGGCACCCGAGCGACTACAATCCTGTAGACGGTCTACTGCACTGTAGACGATGGCGGGGGGAGGATCGTTCCCATGACCGACGCGAAGGACGAACGCCGACCGGCGGGCGAGCTGGAGGCCAGTGTCATGGCCGCGCTGTGGGCCGCCGGAGCCCCGCGCACACCGGGTCAGGTGCAGACCGACCTCGCCGTGCACCTGGCCCGCACCACCGTGACCACGATCCTGACCCGCCTGCACAACAAGGGCGTCCTCGGCCGCGAGCGCCAGGGCCGCGGCTACGCGTACTTCCCCGTCGAGGACGCCCCCGGCCTCACCGCCCGCCGTATGCACAGTGAACTCGACCGGGACGCCGACCGCGAGGCGGTCCTGGCCCGCTTCGTCGCTCGGCTCAGCGACGACGACGAGCGGATCCTGCGCGAACTCCTGGAATCGGGTGAGCAATGACCGCTCCGCTACTGATCCTGCTGCTCGTCCCGCTGCTCCTGCCCTTCGCTGCCCGGCCGCTGGCCGGGCACACGCTCAACCGCCTCGACCCCGTCGCCGCGCTGTGGACGCTGACCCTCACCGCGCTCGTGCTGGCCGGCGCCTGCGTGTCCGCGCTCGGCGCGCTGGTCCTGACGGGCCTGCTCAAACTGCCCCTCTTCGCCACGCTCGGCGAACTCGTCCACCCCCTGCCCACGCCGCCGGACACCCTCGTCCTGCCCATGGCCGCGGCGGCCACCGGCATCCTCACCGTGAGCGCCTGGACCCTGCTTCGCTCCGCCCTGCGCCAGATCCACGCCTTCCGCACCGCCCGCAGACAGGCAGACCACAGCTCCACGGCGGGCGACCTGTGCGTCATCGACTCGCCCCACCCGGACGCGTACTCCCTGCCCGGCCGGCCGCACCGCATCGTCGTCACCACCGCGATGCTCCGCAGCCTCGGCCCCGCCGAGCGCGAAGCCCTCTTCGCCCACGAGCGCGCCCACAACGCGGGCAACCACTACCGCTTCCTGCTCGCCGCGGAACTCGCGGCGCACTGCCACCCCGGCCTGCGCCGCCTCCGCGACACCATCCAACTCGCCGCGGAACGCGACGCCGACGAGGCAGCCGCCACCGCCGTCGGCGACCGCCACCTGACCGCGCGTGCGATCGCCCGCGCGGCCCTCGCCACCCGGGCATCCCCCTCCAGTCGCCCGGACTTCGCCTCAGCGGCGACCACCGGTCCCGTCCCCCACCGGGTCGCGGCCCTCCTCGCGCCCCCCGTCGGCCGCCCCCGAACGGCCTCCTGGATCGCCGTACTCCTCGCCGCCTGTACGACCGTCTCGGCCTGCTCCGCGGCGACCGCCCTGGTCGATTTCCACCACGAGGTAGAGGTCGCCCAGGGCGAGGCCCACCCGTAACCACCCCAACTCAATGCACCAGAAGCGCCCAAACTACGGCAAAGTGGTCTAGGCGTGGTCAGTTCACGTGTCATCGTTCAGGCCATGCAGACACAGCACCGATGAACAAGCCCTAGCCGCTGACCTGGGGTTTCATCGTGGAGCGGGTGACGAGAATTGAACTCGCGCTCGCCTTGGGAAGCTGAGCCTCTGCCATGCCGAGCCCCACTTACTCCTGGTTGGGCTCCGGCGGCTGGTCGTAGGTGCTCAACAGGCCCTCAATGCGCTGGTTGTTGATGGACTGCCGGTCATACAGACACTTCGCGTACGGGGACAGAAGAACCTCAGCACTGTTGCCGGCACGCTGGGTGACCTCGGCCGGGCCCGCGCCCGCACACAGCCAGGTGGACAAGGCGGAGTGCCGCAGGTCGTACGGGCGCTTCGCGAGCGGGGTACTGGCGAGGGCGGGTGACAGGGCGAGGTCGCGGGTCTCGTCCCAGACCCGGTAATAGGTGGTGTAGCTGATGATGCCGCCATGTTCGGTGAAGAACAGCCGACCGTCGTCCGCCGTGCCGAAAGTAGCGACGCTCTCACGCCACAAGGCCACACTGCCACCAGCTGCGGCGGCAGCGGCACGACCCTCGTCTCTCCCGGCGGACGGTTCCTCAGACCGCGCTCGTCGTGGAGACGGCCGGTGCCGGTCCATCGTTGCCCCCTGCGGCAGGGTACGGTGCGCGACCAGCCTCCCCCAGCCGGTTCTGGGCAGTCGGCAGTCCGGCAGGGCAACGGCGATGGCCTCCTCCGGGCGCAGGCCCGCGTAGTACATGCCCGCGAACAGACCGACCAGCCGACGGCCGCGCGCACGTCTGTATCCGCCGACGTAGGAAATGGCGGCCAGCAGATCGCGTGCCTGGTGCGGGTTGGCCACCACCCGCGGCTCCACCGAGACCGCCGGCTTGGGCACCCGCCAACGGATCCGGTCCAGCGGGTGGCTGCCCAACTCGCCCCGCCCGATGGCGTAGTGGAGGGCGTGCACCAGCCCCTTGCGTTTACGGCGCAGCGACTCCAGCACATCCCCAGGACCGGATCGTGCAGGTCGACCAGGGGCCGGGACGACTTCGCCACCCACTACAGCACCAGCCGGTCCCCCGCCGGCAACTCCCACTCCCCGACCTGGCCGGCCTTGGCACCGGCCCTGCGATGGGCGGCATCACCATCGCCACCCAGAACAGCGACCCGCACACCGACATGGGCACCGCCACGGCGATCGGCTCTACCATCGCCTGGTCCGGCACCATCGCCGGACTCCTCGCCCTTGCCGCACTCCTCCTCATGCGGGACATCCCATCCCCCACGGCCCGGGGCCCACCGCGCCGCCCCACAGAGCGGGCAGACACCCGCCTCCGCCCGCTGACGCCGAAACCCCGTAAGGCGCGCTGGGTCGCCACCTGCGCGAACTGGGCCCCGTACAGGCGCGCGTATGCGCCCCCGGCAGCCAACAGCTCCTCGTGTGGGGAGTGTCATGCATTAGGTGGAAGCCCTCTCAGAAGGGACACCTGATGGACGTGAAGACGGGTCACCTGATCGAGTTCGCTGACGGCGTGTCGGTTGCAGTGCCGGACCAGGAGGTTGACGGTTCCGACGTGGCACACGCAACCATGACGAAGAGCTGGGAGACCATCTTGGCGCGATGCCCCGGAGCTTCGAACGGCACCGGCGCATAATCTCGAGGCCCACTCCCCGCGACCTAGGGGGTGTTTCGAAAGTCCTGTGCGGTGCCCGCGGTGTCCGGTGCGTGCTCTCGGTGTGCCGGACGAAAGGCC
>NZ_JBWLKM010000085.1:0-17941 GCF_059026085.1 Streptomyces sp. a15
CCGCGGAGCTCGCCGTCGGCCGCCTTGGCGTCGACGCGGGAGCCGGCGGGCAGCTGGACGGTCACCTCGACGGCTCCCGGGGCGGCGCCGAGGATGCGGTTCTTGGCGGGTGCGGCCTGGATCCGCAGGACGCCGTCGCCGTCGCCGTCGCCGTAGGTGACCGCGGTCTGCTCCGCCGCCTTGACGTCGCGGCTCTTGGAGGCGTCGGCGGGCAGGATCTCGACGGTGGTGTCGGCTCGGTCGGCGGCGATGAAGCGGATGCGTCCGGCGGGGATGTTGAGGAGGGCGGAGACCGGAGTGGGGGTGTCGAACTTCTGCATCGTGCTCTCCTTCGGCTCGTCGTTTCCGATGATGGAAAAGCTACGTTGCATTCATCCATCCGGCAACACGCTCGTTGCGCGTAATCGCCATAAGAGCAGGTGAGAGCGGGGAATTCATTGCAATGGCCTGAAGCGTAACGCAACAAACCCCGCCCGGTTCGTTGCAATGAATCAGAAGTGAACGCTATAATGGGGTCACCACGGCCCACGAAGGAGACCGCCATGCCGGGAGGCAGACTCACCCAGCAGGAACGCCAGCAGATCGCGCTGGGGCTGGCCGACGGCCTCGCGTACGCGGAGATCGCCAGACGTCTCGACCGCCCGACCTCTACGGTCACGCGGGAGGTGATGCGCAACGGCGGCCCCACCGGCTACCGCGCAGACCTGGCCCACCGCGCCACCGAACACCGCGCCCACCGGCGCAGGCAGGCCGCGCCCCGGGGGACGGCGGCGCCCCCGCAGGCCCACGGACGCGACGCCGAGGCCGTGCGCGAGTACGAGGAGACGTTCACCACCGTCCTCATGGCGTCGGGCGCACCCAAGATGATGTCCCGGGTGATGGCCTGCCTCACCCTCACCGACACCGGCAGCCTCACCGCGTCCGAACTCGTCCAGCGCCTGAAGGTCAGCCCGGCGTCCGTCTCCAAAGCGATCGCGTTCGCCGAGAGTCAGGGCTTCGTGCGCCGGGAACGCGACGAACGCCGCCGCGAGCGCTATGTCGTCGACGACGACGTCTGGTACGAGTCGACGATGGCCAGCGCCCGGTCCCTCGCCCAGATCGTCGAGATCGCACGGCAGGGCGTCGGCGTCCTCGGCCCCGACACCCCGGCCGCCGCCCGTCTGGAGAACATCGCCCGCTTCCTCGACTTCGTCAGCGAGAGCACGACCCGCGCGGCGGAACAGGCCCGCGACATCCTCCACGCGAACGTCGAACCGCCGCCCTCGGGCGGCGCCGGCTAGCTCGCGACGCCGTTGACGAAAGCGGCCCAGGCGGTCGGAGAGACGGTGAGGTGCGGGCCGGCAGCGACCTTGGAGTCGCGGACGGCGATGCGGGGGGCGAGGTCGGCGACCTCGACACAATCACCGCCGGTGTTGCCGCTGTACGACGACTTGTGCCAGTCGGCTCCGCCGAGGGCAGCGCACTCGACGCATTCGCCGCCGCTGCTGCCGCTGTAGGACGACTTACGCCACTGAGCGCGCGGCACGTCCAGGCTGCTCCCCATAGCGTTCCTCCATCACGCGGGCGATCAGTGCCGCCGACTCCCTCCCTGAGAGAGCGTCGGCCTGGAGGCGAGCGTAACCGAGGGAACGCTCCCTGATCACCTGCGGGTTGGCGGTCATGTGGCCCGAGTCGTAGCTCTCGCTGTAGTGCAGGTCCGGGTCGTCGTCAAACCGCAGCAGGGTGAACGAGCCCATCATCCCGGCGTGCTGCCCCACCGAGAACGGCAGCACCTGGAGCTCCAAGCACGGCTGGCCGAAGAGACCCAACAAGTGGGCGAGTTGGTTTCGCATGACCTCCCGGCCACCGATCTCCCGGTACAGCACGGCCTCGTCCAGAACCACCAGCATCACCGGCGGCTCCTCCCGCCGCAGGATGCGCTGACGTTCCATCCGCGCCGCCACCATCTCGTCGAGCCGGTCGCCCTGTTCGATGCCGAGGACCGCCCGCGCATACTCCTCCGTCTGCAACAACCCGTACACCAACTGCGCCTGGTACGTAGAGATGTAGGTCGCCTTCGCCTCCATCTCCGCATACGCCTGAAACCACGCCGGCAGTTGGCTTCGCAGAACCAACCCCACCAGCCGGGAGAACGCCCCGTCCGTCAACAGCGCCGCATCCACCCGTTCCGCGAACTCCCTGGTCGGGACCTTGTGGGCGGTCTCGATCTGGCCGATCAGGGAGCCGGTGCAGAAGATGGTGTCGCCGAGATCCCCTTGGGTCATCCCGGTCGCTTCCCGGTGGCGGCGGAGTTCGGAGCCGAAGTAGTCCAGCGGTGAGGCGCAGGGATCGAGTCGGCGGATGTTGGGCAAGGGACGTCACCCCCAGGTCCGAACGCTCGGCGGCGTTCATTTCGCTTTGTAGCCGAGAGTAGCCACGCAACTCCACGCTGGTGTCGTGAATCACGCAACTGACCACCAGCGAAACGAGGTTGGCGCCAGGTACGGCCTCGGCCTCACCCTCGGTGACCATTCGGCGCGGCACCTTCGCCGTATCCTCCGTGCCTATCTGCACTCCTGGGGGATGCCCGAGCTGATCGATCCGGCCTCGCTCGCCCTCACCGAGCTCGTCGCCAACGTCGTACGGCACGTACCGGACCGGAGAGCCGCGCTGTTGATGCTGCGGCGGCCGGACGGGCTCCGTGTCGAAGTGACGGACACCGACGCTCGGCCGCCGTTGTCCACAGCTGTGGATGACGAGGGAGAGGGAGAGGAACTGGCCGAAGGGGGACGTGGGCTGCTGATCGTCGACGCCGTCACCGACCGTTGGGGGTGGCGTCCCCTGCCCGACCGTCCCGGCAAGACCCTCTGGTTCGAGTGCGACACCAAGCCCGCCGGGTCCTGACGCACGGCCCGGACCCGGCACCAGCCGCCACCGGGTGGGACGCGGCACCGCACCTCGTATGGCTAGTCCGGCAACGCCTTCCGCAGCGCCTCGTCCAGGCGTCGCGCCAGCTGTGGGTCGGTCGGCGGGCGGTCGCCGAACAGGGCGCCCAGCTGTGCGGTGAAGGTCTGGGTGAACGCGCCGTACAGCGGGGTGCGCGGGCGCTGGACGGCGCTGCCGAGGGCCGGGAGGAGGATGCGGTGGGCGTAGGCGGGGCGGCCGGCCTTGTCGCGTGGCATGCGGTCGGCGCGCTCGCCGGTGGGGGAGGGCGAGGGGCTCGCGGCGGCGAGGGGGCACGTCACCGTGTCGTCGTCGTACGCCGACGTCCGCGTCGCCGCGAACCCCGCGTCCAGCAGGCAGCGTTCGCTCTCCCTGCCGGTGAGGAAGCCGATCAGCTCGGCCGCCTTGGCCGACCGCTGGGACGCGGCGGTCACGGCGAGGTTCTGGCCGCCGAGCACCGCCCGGCCGGGCAGCGGGGCCACGCCGAGCTGTTTGTCGGTGAAGGACTGGTGCAGCGTGCGGTAGGCGTAGGGCCAGTGGCGCAGGAAGGCGGTGCGGCCGGCGGCGAAGTCGGCGAGGGAGGCGTCCTCGTCGGAGTGGACGGCGTCCGGGAGGGTGTACGACGGGGCGATGCGCTGCCGGAGTTCGGCGACGCCCTCGGCCAACTGCTCGACGGTGGCGGCGTAGTGGCCGTCGGCGTCGGTGAGCGCGAGGTCCGGCGTCGCGGACGCGAACGCCTCCACGGCGTTGACCGTGCGGCCCTCGTAGGGGGCGAGCTGGGTGGTCCAGCCCTGCTCGTAGCCCTTGGGCGGCTTGTTCTCCAGCGAGAGGACGATCTCCTGGAGCCGGGTCCGGTCGATGCCCGCGCTCAGATCGGTCTGCTGGATGCCCACCGCGTGCAGGTGGTCGCGCCGGTAGTAGAGGAGGCCGACATCGCTGTTGAACGGCACGGCGTACACCTTGCCGTCCCAGCGGGCCGTGTCGGCCACCGACTTGATGACGTCACCGTCCAGCACCCCGTCGGGGAGGCGGCGCACGAGGCCGGCGGCGGCGAACTCCGGTACCCAGGTGACGTCGAGGTTGACGACGTCGT
Source organism: Streptomyces sp. a15 (assembly GCF_059026085.1). Classification (NCBI taxonomy): domain Bacteria; kingdom Bacillati; phylum Actinomycetota; class Actinomycetes; order Kitasatosporales; family Streptomycetaceae; genus Streptomyces; species Streptomyces sp. A15. The sequence goes on from NZ_JBWLKM010000085.1 coordinate 4,016, forward strand.
AGGCGGCGCTGCCGGACTGGAGGGCGCCGAGGAGCTGGCTGCGCTGTTCGTCGGCGCTGCCCGGGAGTTCGACCAGACGGGCGCGGTAGCCGGTGCCGGCCTTCTCCTGCTGCCGGTTCCAGGCGTCGATGAGCTGCTGGCGGATGCCGTTCTTGCCGGTGACGTCCCGGCCGCTGGCGACGACGATGTCACCGGGCACGTCGGCGGCGGGCGCCGCGGGTTCCCCGGCACCGTCAGCGGTGCACGCCGTGACGGCCGTGAGCAGCAGCACGGCCAGGAGAGCCACGAGTCGCGCACAGGTGCCGCGCCCGGCCATCAGGGGCCCGGTGCGGGGGCGCCCGGCCACCAGCCACGCGACCCCGCCCCGGCCCAACAGCCCTGCCGTGCTGCCGCGCCCCACCCGCTGGCCCTCACCGCGCCCGGCCATCAGCCGCGCGGTACGGGAGCAACCCGCCCGTCCCCCGACACCACGCCCGGCCACCAGCCACGCGCCCCCGCCCCGGCCCAGCAGCCCTGCCGTGCTGCCGCGTCCCACCCGCTGTCCCGCACTGCGGCGCGTCATCCGTCCTCCCCCATTCCGGCGCGGGCGACCTCGTCGGTCAGGGCCGCGCCGAGGTTTTCGCCGGCGTCCAGGCAGCGGCCGCCGCTCGCGGCGGAGATGCGGGTGGCCGGGCGGCCCGGATCGCAGCCGCCGGCCTCCAGGGACACCATGGTCACCGGCACCCCGGCCGCCCCCGCCCGGGTCAGGACGTCGTCGAGGTTCGCGCCGGTCAGCCGGTCGTCGTCCTCGCCGTCGGTGATGTGGACGACGAGCCGGGGGCGTTCGTCCGGGCCGCGGTCGGCCAGGTCGTCCAGCGCGGCGAGCAGCGCCGCGTGCGGGTCGGCCTCGGCGTCCCGCACCCGGGCCGCGTCGACGGCGCGTTCGGCTTCCTTGCGGGTGTGGCGGCCGAAGGGGAGCACGGTCTCGTACGGGTGCTCGCCGCCGGACGCCCCGGACACCGCCCACACGCCGTACTCGTCCCGGCCCCCGAGCCCGCCCAGGGACTGTTCCAGCAGGCCGGGCCCGCCGCTGGGCCCCTCCCACAGGGAGGCCATCGAACCGGAGCTGTCCAGCAGGAACAGGACCCGGCCGGGGCCGTGTGCGGCGCGGTAGTCGGTGAGTGCCGTCTCCATCTCGTCCCGTCCGGCGGTCTCTTCTAGCGGTGCCGGCGCCGACAGCATCCCGGCGGGGACCGGACGGCCGGCGTCCAGCAGGGGATGCGCGCCGCTCGCGGAACGGAAGCCGTCCCGGGCGAACGCGGCCTGCCCGTCCGTACCGGTGAGCCAGGCGCGGAAGTTCTCGGCCGCCGCGTCCCGCGCCGCCTCGTCCCGGTCGGCGTCCTGCCAGCGGACCCGTACGAACGTGGGCTCCAGCCCCGGTACGTCGCCGGGGTAGTGGGCGACCCGGGGCGTCCGGGTCGCCAGGTCGCAGCCGACTCCGCTGCGCAGCAGGAACTCGGGGACCAAGGCGGCGGTGCGGTTGTCCACGGCGTCGTCGTCGGGCAGCGTGCACAGCAGGTCGGTGGCCGTCGGCGCGGGCGGACCGGGCTGGGCGACCCGCTGTTCCGCACCGACCGGGTCGGCTCCGGTGCCGTGGAGGCCGATCGTGGCGAGCAGGGCCGCTGCCGTGAACTCCGGGTCGGGACGGCGCACTTCGGCCTCCGTGTCGCGTTCGCGCAGGGCGGTGATCAGCCGGGTCAGCGAGGGACCGGCGAGGTCGTCCTGGTTCCCGGCGGCGAGGTTCTTCGGAACGGCGAGCACGACCGGGGAGTACACCAGCGGCTCCTCGTCGGGGTCCAGGAGGGCCACGGCGTCCGTGTCCTGGGCGGCCGCGACCCGGGCGGCCTCGGCCGGGGTGGCGGGGATCCAGACGTCCGGCTGCGGGCCGACGTCCCGCTGCGGGTTGGTGTCCTCGTCCCGGGGCTCCTGCCAGGCGTCCGACTGCCCGGCGAGCGCGGTGACCGCGTCGGCGGAGCCCGCGCTGTAGACGGTGATGCCGCTGCGCCGGCAGCCGTCGCCGGTGGTGTTCTCGTCCGACGTCAGATAGGCCTCCGCCGCCGCGCTCACCGTCGGTTCGAGGTCGGGGTCGGTCAGGACCCGCAGTTCCAGCGGCGGCCCGCAGGAGGCGGGACCGCCGGTGAGGGTGACGATGCCGTAGGAGCCGAGGCCCACCGCGGCGAGGGCGAGAACGACGGCGAGGGCGAGGGGCGCGGGGCGGAGGACGGAGCCCAGCCAGCGCCAGGCGCGGGTGACGGCGGTGGCTCCGGCGCGGAACGGGGCGAGGAGGGCCGCCGCGACGGTACGGAGCAGGGCGACACGCTGCTTCTTCCCTTCCTCACCGGGCTGCCCGCCCGGCTTCTGCTGCGGATCCCCGTGCTCGCCGGAGGGCCACGGTCCCGCCCCGCCCATCGCCCACCTCAGCGGCGGGGCCGACCGGGCGGACAGCACGACGTCCTCCCCCGGTTCCGTCCTGCTCTGCGGCTCCCACGGCTCCCCGCGCACCGTCTTGTGCCCCGCCGCCGTCATCCGGTCCCGCAGCCGGTCCGCGAGCTCCTGGAAGGTCAACTCCTCGTCTTCCTCAAGGAGTTGTACGAGCTCCCCGGTGAACGGTGTGGGTGCCGCGCCGTCCCCCGCGTCGGTGCGGTGGTTGGCCTGCACGCTCATCAGCAGCAGCACGCGCCGCTTGTCGCGGAAGGTCTCCCAGATCCAGGCGGCGTTGCCCGCGAAGCAGCAGTCGAGGACCACCACGATCCGCTCGGCCGGACCGGCGGCGAGCACGGTCAGGGCGGTGGTGAACATCTCCGCGCCGGGGAAGACCGCGTGTCCGCCCGCGACCACGCTCGCGTTGCGCATCTGCAGGAACAGCTCGTCGCCCGCGCTGGGGATGGCTCCGTGCCCCGTGAAGTACAGGAACAGCAGGCCCTCCGCCTCCCCGGCGGTCCTGCGTAAGGCGTGGTCGAAGTCGTCCAGGGACGGCGAGCGGGCCACGGCGATCTCGTGCTCGCCGAAGACCCGGCCCCGCAGGAGCGCGTCCCGGAGCCGGTTCAGGTTGTGCTTGACGGCGGGGAGGTCGCCGGGCACGCCGTGCGGCGGCTTGGTGAGGTCGTACTCGGAGACCCCCACCAGCAGTGCCCGGTTCACCCGTCCACGCGGGTCGAAGCGGGTCACCGGCCTACCTGTCGTCGAGGCCCACGGTGTCGACGCGGCCCTCGGGCGGATCCCCGTCCTCGACCGCTCTGCGATTGACCCGCCAGGCCTCCACGGACCGCTTGACCTGCCCCAGCAGCTCGTTGAAGACGATGGCCGCACCCGACCCGATCATCGTGACGACGATGTCCATGCCGACGCCCATCGGGGCGCCGGGCTCGTCCGTCCGGTGCCGCTCGTGGATCTGCAGCCGGCCGGCCCGCACCAGTTCGTCGAGCGGTTTCTCCCGTTCCAGCCACTTGCGCAGCGCGCCGACGTCACTCTCGCTCGCGGTCCCGTCCAGCCGAACGCGTATGCCGTGGTTGGCCACTCCATCCCCCTCAGCCATAACTCAGCATCATGTCACCGCTGTTGGAGCCGGGGGAGGGGTCGGCAGCGCCCCATCTTCACGAACTGAGTGTCTGCAACTGGCTCAGCTGACGCCGGATGTGGTCCAGGGCGCCCTCGCGGCGTCCCGGCACCCGGGCCCGCAAGCCAGCCAGCTCGGTGCCCAGTTCACGGGCCCGCGCCGGGTCGCCGATCTGCCCCCACTGGTGGTGGGCCCGGTCCACGGCCGCCTCCACGGCGGGCGCGTCCACCGCCTGCCCGGCACCCAGCCGGGCCGACGCCACCGCCAGCCAGGTACGGCAACTGCGCACCGGATCCCCCGCGAACATCGCCAGATCCGCCCGGACCTCGGCCCAGTGCAGGGCCTGCTCGGAGGCCCGCCCGTGCGCCCGTACGGCGGCCTGCTCGTGCTCGGCGGCCAGGGCGTCGGCGGCGTCGTGACGGCCGTCCTGGACGGCGGTGGTGATGGCGGCGTGGGGGTCGTCGTGCGGCTCCTGACGCGGGCCGACGACCTTCGGTGTTTTCAGCCCGTCCGGCGTTTGAGGACGAGGCCGTTCAGGCCGATACGGGGGTCTGGGGGCGGAGCCCCCAGGAACAGCAGCGGGGGGCACCCCCAGCACCAGGTCCCCGTACCCGTCGCTCCCCAGCCGGGCCAACGCCTGCTGATGCAACTCCGCGAGATCAGGTCGCCGCCCGCTCCGCAGAATCGTCGCGATCGCCTTCATGTACGCCGGCGCGGCCACCGCCCGCCGGGACGACGGCGGCGGCGCGACACGGCCGTACACCGCGCTGCTGCGCCCGGAGTCGAGCGGGTGGGTGCGCAGCCAGGCCCAGGTCTCCGCGTCCGCGTGCAGGTCGAGGAGGAGGGTCGTCGTCCCCGGTGTGCGCAGGCGCAGTTCCTCGCGGAACCAGTGCCAGGGGAAGCCGGTGTAGCGGACGGTCGCGGACGTGGTGCGGGCCAGCGCGAGGTGGGGCAGGTGCTGGCGGCGGTCGAGCAGGAGCTGGCCGGTGACGAACACGGTCAGCGGGCCGGGGGCCGTCGCGGCGGCGCGCAGCCGGGTGAGGACGGCCTGGGGTTCCAGCGGGTCGGCGAGCTCGACGACGTTGGCGGTGTCGGTGCCGGACAGCACCGCGGGCGGCACGGCCGCGAGCACGGGGAGCACGGACGCCGCGTCCACCAGACAGCCCTTGCCCACCGGCGATGCGGCCAGCAGCAGCACGGTTCCCGGCATCGGTCCCTCCCCGTCCCCCGTCGATCACGTACGGCAGCACCGTAACCGCTGCGGCTGCAAAGGTGTGTCTCAGGACTGCAAACGACCCGGTACGAGCATCCCCTTCGCGGCTCGCCGCACCGCGAACACCGTGGTGTCGTCGGCCAGTCGGCCCCCGCAGTGCCGCAGCGTGCCGTCCCATACGAAGGCGACCAGCAGCCTCGGTTCGGTCAGGCTCGGGTCGGCGGCCAGGCGTTGTCCGCGAGGACGTACGTGACGAGCGCGAGGGCGGCGAACACGGCCGTGCCCACCACCCCGCAGATCGCGGCGGCGATGCCGGGCACCAGCACGATCCAGGAGATGATCCGGAACTCGCCGCTGGTGTTGAAGTCGACCAGCGCGATCCCGTCGAGCAGCAGCAGCAGCGGCGGCACCCAGGCCACGCTGCGGCCGCGCACGCGCAGCGTCTGGTGCCGGCGCAGGACACTGCCCGGCCCGGCGCCGGGCGGCCGGGCGAGGACTCTCCGGCGGCCGCTCTTCGGTCTCCGTACTCGGCCGCTCATGGTCTCGGCACTCGGCCGCTCACGGTCTCAGCGAAGCACGGGCCCCTCGAAGGCGCGCATCCGCACCGGAAAGCGCCTCCGCCGACTTGCCAGGGCCTGTCCCCAGGTGTGCTCTGGAAGGCGGGGGCGAGGAGAGAGAGGAGCGCTCTCATGGCTCAAGCGGCACCCACGCCCGGCGGCATGCGGGGCATGCACCGCCGTCCGGCCCGGCGCGTCATGACCCGGCCGCGCCGCACGCCCGACCTGTTCAGCGAGCGGGTCCACACGGTGGCGCGGTACGCGATCCCCGTCGTACTCGGGCTCGTCTACGGCTACTGGGCCGCGGCGAACCGGCGCGACGGCGGGCCCATCACCGGCGGGAACCTCCTGTTCGGCTTCGCCGCGGCGATCGCGTTCATCGTGCTGTGCATCGCGGTGGCGACGTTCGCCCCGCGCCTGCAGCGCGAACTGCACTCGATGACGAAGTCCGGCTTCGCGGGCGCGGCGTTCGGCTTCCTGTACAGCCAGGCCGGCGCGAGCGTTCTCAGGTCCACGGTCATGGGCCTGGTGATCGCGGCGGCCATCTTCGGCGTGTTCTTCTACCGCTACTACACGCGCGAGGACGCGGAGGGAAACCGCATCCGCTGAGGTGCCCGGGCACGGCGCAGGGGCCCCGGCCGGTCGCCGGGGCCCCTGCGCCTCCCTCACTCATCCCTCCGCTCACGGAACGGCCGGTTCACGGAACGGCCGGAAGCCACTCCCAGTCGCCCTCGCCCTCGCCCTCGCCCTCGCCCTCGCCCGACGAGGATCCGGTCGCGCTCCAGCTCCACGAGCCCGAGGCGCTCCAGGACCCGGAACCGGAGACGGCCCAGGAACCCGAACTCGACACGGCCCAGGACTCGTTCCAGTCCGGGTCGTTCCAGTCGGGGTTGGACCAGGCGTCGTCCTTCCATTCCGGGCACGGGTCCGAGCAGGTCGGTACCCGGTGCCCGCCGGTGTCGACGAAGGCGGCACTCGCCCAGCCCTGGGCGCCGACGAACCAGTACCAGTACGGGTTGCCGTTGACGCTCTGGCCGCGGACCTTGCACTCGACACGGTCCTGACTGCCCGGCGCGAGCCGGTCGACGACTGCTGAGTGGCTGGTGGGCGCCGCTCTCACGTTGAGCGCGGTACCGGAGACGATGGTGCCCCAGATCGGACCGCCGGATCCGCCGCTGCCTTGTTCGTCGGCATACGTCGGCGGGGTCGCGGCTGCTGCCGTGGTTCCCGCTGCCGCGACGGCGAAGGTGCCGCCGGTGAGCAGGATCGCGGCCAGGGTCCGCAGGGCCGGAGTGGTGCGCATGAATCGGCCTCCTTCTCCCCAGAACCAGGAAACACCCGTTCGGGTGAGGCCTCCACCGGAGAGCGGAATGCCCAGTTCCGCGGGGGTTCCGGCCCGGTTCCGGCCGGAATCCGGCCGGAACCGGGCCGGAACCGGTGCCCGTTCGGCTCGGCCCGTGCGCCCATTTGCAGTCACGCCGCTCGCACCCCCGCCGCGGCCCGTCTTGCCTGGAAGGGTGTCCACTCGACTCCGGAACGCCCTGTCGGCCGTACTCATCGCCCTGGCCTGTCTGCTCGCGCCGTTCGGCGCGCTGGCGGCCTGGGTGGCGTACGGGCTCGCCGACACGAGCCGGTACGTCACCACGATGGCGCCGCTCGCCGCCGACCCGCACGTGCGGGACGCGATCGCGGACACGGTCGGCGCCGGCATCATCCGGGAAGTGGACGTCGGCGGACCGATGCGCCCCTTCGTACGGGACGCGGTGCGCTCGTTCACCCGGACCGAGGCCTTCCGCACGGCGTGGGACGCGGGCAACCGGGCCGTGCACGACGCGGTGTTGAGGGCGCTGAGGGGCGGCGACGAGGGCGCGGTGACGGTTGACCTCGCGCCGGTCGCCGCCGAGGTGAAGGACGAACTCACCGCGGACCGCGTGCCGTTGGCGCACCGCATCCCCGTTCTGCACACCGAGGTCTCCGTCCTCCCGGCCGAGGACCTGGCCCGGCTCCGGAAGGGGTTCCACGTGCTCGACGTCGCCGGTTTCTGGCTGCCCGTCACGGTGGCCGTCCTCGCGGTCACCGGGATCGCCGTCGCTGTCTGCCGCCGCCGCGCGGTCACCGCGACCGCCCTCGGCACGGCCCTGGGCGGCGCCCTCCTCGCCCTCGCGGTCGCCGTGGGCCGCCGCCTCACCCTCGCCGACCTGCCCGACCCGGCCCACCACCCGGCCGCCGGCGCGATCTACGACGCCCTCACGGCCACTCTGCGCACGGTCTCCTGGCTGCTGGTCGCCGTCGGTCTGACGGTGGCCCTGACCTGCTGGCTCACCGGCCGGTACGGGTACCCGCCGCCGTTCCGGCGAGGTCCGCGAGCGTCCGCAGCGCCCGCCGCAGATCCGGCTCGGCGGCGGACGCGAGCCCGAGCCTGACCGCGTCCGGCGTCCGGCTCGGGTCGACGACGAAGGCGGGCCCGGGCGTGACCGCGATGCCGTGCGCGGCGGCCGCGGCCGTGAAGGTGTCCGCACGCCAGGGCGCGGGCAGCTCCCACCAGGCGTAATAGGCGCGCGGGTCCGACCGTACGGCGAACCCCTGCAGCTCTTCTTGGAGGATCCGCTGCCGGCGCCCCGCGTCCGCCCGCTTGGCCGCGACCAGCCGCGCCACGGTCCCGTCCCCGATCCACCGCACGGCGGCCTCCAGCGCGAACCGCCCGGCACTCCACCCGCCGGACCGGATGGCGGCCGCCACGGCCTCGGCCCGCCACACGGGTACGACGGCCAGGCCGACGGTGAGTCCGGGGGCGACCCGCTTCGACAGCCCGTCGATGACATGGGTGATGCGGGGCGCGTGGACGGCGAGGGGGTCGCCGTCGGCCAGGAAGGACCAGATGCGGTCCTCGACGACCGGGATGTCCAAGTCAATGGCGACAGCCGCGAGTTGGCGCCTGCGCTCCTCGCTCATCGTCACCGAGGTCGGGTTGTGCAGCGTCGGCTGCACATACAGGGCGGAGAGGGGAGCCGTGCGGTGGGCGGCGGCCACGGACTCCGGCAGCGGACCGTCCTCGTCCGCCGCCAGCGGCACCGGTGTGATGCCCAGCCGGGCGGCGATCTCCTTGACCACGGGATACGTCAGCGGCTCGACGCCGAGCCGGCCGCCGGGCCGGACCAGCGAGGCGAGGGTGGCGGCGATCGCCTGGCGGGCGTTGCCGGTGAAGAGCAGTTGGCAGGGGCCGGGCTGCCAGCCCGCGGTGGCGAGGAGGCCGCCCGCGGCGTTCCGGGCCGCCGTGGTGCCGTCGGCGGGGGCGGGAAGCAGGGCCTCGGCCAGCATGTCGGGCCGGAGCAGGGGCGCGAGGGCAGGCGCGAGGAGTTCGGTCTGGCCGGGCGCGGACGGGTAGTTGAGCTCCAGGTTGACGGGAGCGGCCGTGGCCGGCTCGGTGAGCGCCCGTCCCATGGGTGCGGCCGGAACCGCCCGCACGAACGTCCCCCGCCCCACCTCCCCGACGACCAGGCCCCGCCGGACGAGTTCGCCGTACACCCGCCCCGCCGTCGACCCGGCGATCCCGCGCCGCCGCGCGAACACCCGCTGCGGGGGCAGCCGTTCACCGGGCTTGAGCCGACCGGCGGCGATGTCGTCGGCCAGCCGGTCGGCGAGGCGGTCGGCGAGGCGCCGGTAGTCGTCCGAGTCGCCCACGGGGTCCCCCCTCACATTGCACCGAGGGCAAAGATCTTATTGCACCGACGAGTTGGGGCGATCTAGGGTCGCTCACATGACCCCTTTCCCGGAGTTCCTCGCGTACGAGGACAAAGGCGCCGATACCTCCGCGGTTCCCCTCGTCCTGGTCCACGGCCATCCCTTCGACCGCACGATGTGGGCCCCGCAGATCGCCGAGTTCTCCGCCACGCGCCGGGTCATCGCCCCCGACCTGCGCGGCTACGGCGAGTCCCCGCGGACCTCCGGCGTCACACGGTTCGCCCGGTTCGCCGAGGACATCGAAGCGCTCCTCGACGACCTGAAGGTGGAGACCTTCGTCCTCGCCGGGCTGTCGATGGGCGGCCAGATCGCGATGGACGGCTACCGGCGGTTCGGGAGCCGTGTCCGGGGCCTGGTCCTCGCGGACACCTTCCCGGCGCCCGAGACACCGGAGGGCGTGCGCGCCCGCAACGCCATGGCGGACCGGCTCCTGCGGGAGGGCATGCGCGGGTACGCCGACGAGGTGCTGGAGAAGATGGTGGCGCCGTACGCCTCGCCCGAGGTGAAGGCCCACGTCCACCGCATGATGACGTCCGCACCCCCCGAGGGTGCCGCCGCCGCCCTCCGCGCCCGCGCCGGACGCCCCGACTACCGCGAGCTGCTGACCCGCGTCACCGTCCCCGCGCTGGTCGTGGTGGGCACCGACGACGAGTACACCCCGGTCTCCGACGCCGAGGCCATGCACGCGGCTCTCCCCGACTCCACGCTGCTGGTGGTCGAGGGCGCGGCGCACATGCCGAACCTGGAGCGGCCCGAGGAGTTCAACGGGGCGCTCGGGGAGTTCCTGGCGCGGGTGGACGGCACCTCGTAACCTCGGGGCCGTGACATACCAGCCCGTCCGGCGTTTGAGGACGAGGCCGTTCAGGCCGAAGCGGGGGTCTGGGGGCGGCAGCCCCCAGCAGGGCCCGGACCAACGCCGGGGGCGTCGTGCCGGACGGTGTCTCGCTGCCCTGCTCTTGGCCTGCGTCAGCGTGGTCGTGGGATGCCGGACCGCCGACACCGACGGCATCACTCCTGTACCGCAGCTCCTCGCCTTCCTCCCCTGGCTGCTCGCGCCCGCAGGGCTTGGACTGGCGGTCGCGCTACTGACCCGCTGGTGGGCCGGAACGGCCTGGGCGGTGGCGGTGCTGGGGCTGCTGGCGTGGTTCATGGAGCCGTACGGGAAGACCGCCGCACCCGGCGGGCCGCCCGTCGCTTCCCTGCGGGTGCTGACCTCGAACGTCGAGTTCGGACAGGCCACCGACCCCCTGATCGCCACGGTCCGCAGGGAGAGGCCGGACCTCGTCTTCGTACAGGAGTGCGAGTACGGGTGCGACGCGGTACTGAAGGAGTCCCTCGGCGCCGACTACCCGCACCGGCAGGCCGTCGAGGGCGGCGGATCGGCGGGGTCCGTCCTCCTCAGCCGCTTCCCGCTCCGGGCCGCCGACCGCGTCCCCGGCACGATGGGCATGCCGGGGGCGGTCACCGAGGTGCGCGGGCGGACCGTACGGCTCCAGCTCGCGCACCCCATGCCGCCGCTGCCCGGCCAGGTGGACGTCTGGCGGCGCGAACTGGACGCCCTGCGCGACTTCGCCGCCACGCACGCGCAGACCCCCACCATCCTGGCCGGCGACTTCAACGCCTCCCAGGACCACGCCGCCTTCCGCCGCATCCTCGACACCGGCCTGCGCGACGCGGCCCGCCTGGCCGGTTCCGACCGCACCCCCACCTGGCCCGCCCGCACGGCCGGGGCCACTCCGGCGCTGGGCGCGCAGATCGACCACGTACTGGTCTCCGCCGACTTCGCCGCGCACAAGGCCCGCTTCCTCGACCTTGCCGACACGGATCACCGCGCGCTGCTGGTCGAGGTCACGCTTCACCAGCGGAGGTGAACCGGCGGAGCTGACAGGAGCTTCTGAGCCCTGGGCTCCGGGCTCAGACGCCGATGTCGTCACCGTCGGCACGCCACACGGCCACCACCGACGGGCGGACGTACGTGCCGGGGCCGTCGGGCCACGCGCTGGCCGGCTTCTCCACGGACGCGCCGCTGATCTCGCCCGGGTGCTGCACGGCGACGAGAACCCGCCGGTCCTGGACGATCGGGCCGCAGGTCTCGGCGCCGATCGGCATGGTCAGGAACTGCTTGAGCTCACCGCGCCGGTCGCCCTTCGTGGCCACGCCGAAGAGACCGTCGTGGTAGCCGAGCTGGGCGCCGTCGGTGGAGATCCACAGGTTGCCGTGCGGGTCGAAGGCCACGTTGTCCGGGCAGGAGATCGGGCTGACCTTGTCCTTCGGGAACCCGGCGAAGTAGGTCGCCGGGTCGTTCGGGTCGCCCGCGACCAGGAACAGCGACCAGGCGAACCTGGTGCTGTCGGCCAGGTTCCAGCGCTCGGTGAGCTCGAGGACGTGCCCGTGCTTGTTGGCGCCTCGCGGGTTGGCCTCGTCGGCCGGGGCGTTCGTGCCGATGCCGCGGTTGGTGTTGTTGGTGAGGGCGACGTACACCTTGCCGGAGTGCGGGTTCGGCTCGATGTCCTCGGGCCGGTCCATCTTGGTCGCGCCGACCTTGTCACCGGCGAGCCGGGTGAAGACGAAGACCTCGTCGGCGGTCATGCCCTCGACGTGCGAGACGGCACCCTTGGCGGTCGCGGTGGCCAGCGGGATCCACTCGCCGCTGCCGTCGAACTCGCCGTCGCTCGGCAGCTTGCCGGTGCCGTCGATCTCGATGGCGGGAGAGTCGCCGGTGAGCTTGGCGACGTAGAGCGTGCCCTCGTCGAGGAGGCTCAGGTTGTGCTCGCGCACCGCGCGGGAGGTCCCGTGCTTCATCCGCTTGCTGCCGACGAACTTGTAGAAGTAGTCGAACCGCTCGTCGTCACCGGTGTAGATGACCGGACGGCCGTCGTGGGTGAGACGGACGGTCGCACCCTCGTGCTTGAAGCGGCCCAGAGCGGTGTGCTTGCGGGGCGTGGAGGAGGGGTCGTACGGGTCGAGCTCGACGACGTACCCGAAGCGGTGCACCTCGTTCGGCTCCTGGGCCACGTCGAACCGCTTGTCGAACCGCTCCCACTTGCGTTCGGAGGCCGCGGTCCCGATGCCGTACCGCTTGTCGGTGGCTCGGCTCGCGTTGGCGAAGTACTGGTTGAAGTTCTCCTCGCCGTGGAGCGTGGTGCCCCAGGGGGTGACGCCGCCCGCGCAGTTGTTGAGGGTGCCCAGGACCTTGGTGCCGGTCGGGTCGGCGGAGGTCTTCAGCAGGTCGGACCCGGCGGCGGGCCCGGTGACGCGGAACTCGGTGGTGGCGGTGACGCGCCGGTTGAGCGGGTGCCGGGAGACGGCGGTGAGCTTGCCGGTCCTACGGTCCCCCTCCACGACGACGGCGGACAGCCCGTGGGCCGCCCACGCGATCTCGACCTGCTCGCGGGTCGGGTTGGCGGCGTCGTAACCACGGAACATGAGCACTTCGTCGGTGTACTCGTGGTTGGCGACGAGGAGCTGCTTGTTCCGCTCGCCCGGAAGGGGCAGAAGGGCCAGGAAGTCGTTGTTGTACCCGAACTGACCGGCCTGGGCGGCGGCGGTCTGCTTCTCCGGGTCGAAGGCCGGGGCACCGCGCAGGATGGGCTCGCCCCAGCGGATGACGACGTTCTGCTTGTAGCCGTCCGGGACGGTCACGGCGTCGGCGGTGTTGGGCGCGACGGCGGTGAAACGGAGGCCGCGGGCGCCCTTGGAGCTGCCGGGCTTGTACGTGGTGGCACCCGTGGCACCCGTGGCACCGGTGGCGCCGGTGGCGCCGTTTTCGGCCGCGACGGCGGGGGCGGCGAGCCCGGCCCCCGCGGCACCGGCCACGGTGACGACGGCCGCGGCCCGCATGACCGAGCGGCGGCTGAGCGCACCGGCGATGACGTCACCGACGTACTCGTTGGCGGAGGTGTTGGGCGCCTCGTGGAAACAGGCGTCACCACACCGGAAACGGCAGGTGAGGGCGGACCGCCCACCGGGATGCGACTCCGACGAGGTCCTGATCAACGGCAATTGCATGCGCACTTTTGCTCTCCCCTTGCTTCCCCTTGAGTCCGGCGTGACGGACGTTATGGGCACGTTCGTTCGGGAGCTGGGCGCACTGGTGAACGGGGAGTGAACCTGATGTGGCCGTAGGCCAGTTGGCGTCGATTGCCCGGCGAGCAGGTGAAGGCTGGATGTGACCCTTGACGTCGCGTGCGTATCGTGACCCGCCCCTGCCAAAGATCACCCTCTGGGGCCGCTAACCTTACGTGTCCGTCCTGGCCAGGGATTTACGGGCATCAACTCATGCGAAGGGTTGCGCACATGGGCATTCTCACTCTCCTGCGGAACGCGTTCGGCCGGTCACGCAAGGGGCACACCACGTCCCCTTCGCAGGAAACCGAGGTTGCCTCCCAGGAGGCCGCACCGAAGGTCCCGGCCCCGTCAACGGAGCCGACCCCGTCCCCGAAGCCGACGGCGACAGAGCCGACGGCGCCCACGGCGACGGTCCCGGAACCCCGCACCGCCACGCCGTCCACCCCCCAGTCCACGCTCTCCACGAAGGACGAGCACGACCTGGTGGCGGCGGCATTCGACAAGGTAGAGGTACCGAAGCCGGCGGAGCCGGTAGAGACGGCAGACCCGGCGGCGAAGGAGCCGACTCCGGAGCCGGAGCCGATCGCGGAGGTGGCTCCCGCCCCCGAGCCCGAGCCGGTCGTCGAGCCGGAGCCGCTGGCGGAGGTCACCCCCGAGCCGGTCGTCGACCCGGTAGCGGAGCCGGTTGCCGAGGCGACGCCCGAGCCGGAACCGGTCGCAGAGGTCACTCCCGAGCCCGAGCCCGAGCCGGT
>NZ_JBWLKM010000085.1:18041-33523 GCF_059026085.1 Streptomyces sp. a15
CCCGAGCCGGAACCGGTCGCAGAGGTCACTCCCGAGCCCGAGCCCGAGCCGGTCATCGAGGTCGCCCCCGAGCCGGTTGCCGAGGTGACGCCTGCCCCGGAGCCGGTGGCGGAGGTCGCCCCCGAGCCGGAGCCGACCGTCGAGGTGACGCCGGAGCCCGAGCCGGTCGTCGAGCCCGAGCCCGAGCCGGAGCCGGAGCCAGTCGCAGAGGTGACCCCCGAGGTCGAGGCGACCCCCGAGCCCGAGCCGACCGCCGATACCACCCCCGCCCCCGCCCCCGAGCCGATCTCCACCCCCGAACCGCTCGCCGCCGACGGCGAGGACGCCCCACAGGGGCCACCCGCAGTCGACGACGAAAGTGGTACGGGTGGTGCGGGTGGGAACACCAAGGCCGAAGGCGAAGCCGAGGCCGTACCAGCCACCCTCCGCACGGCATACACCGCAGCCGAAACCACCCTCAAGGCCAAGAACCTCACCGGCACCCGCGCGAAGGTCTACCTCGTCCTCGACCGCTCCGCGAGCATGCGCCCGTACTACAAGGACGGCTCCGCCCAAGCCCTCGGCGAGCAGACCCTCGCCCTCGCGGCGCACATGGACCCGGAGTCCAAGGTCCACGTCGTCTTCTTCTCCACGGAAGTGGACGGCACCGGCGAGCTGACCCTCACCGACCACGACAACAAGATCGACGAGCTGCACGCCGGCCTCGGCCGCATGGGCCGTACCAGCTACCACGCCGCGGTCGAAGCGATCGTCACCCACCACGACAAGGAAGCCCCCGGCACCCCCGCCCTCGTCGTCTTCCAGACCGACGGCGCCCCCGACGCGAAGACCCCCGCCACCCAGTCCCTCACGGACGCCGCGAAGAACCACCCCACCGTGTTCTTCTCCTTCGTCGCCTTCGGTGAGCCCGACAACAAGGCCTTCGACTACCTCCGCAAGCTGAAGACCGACAACACGTCCTACTTCCTCGCGGGACCGACCCCCCGAGAGCTCACGGACACCGAGCTCTACGAAGGCGTACTGGCCACCTGGCGCCCGTAGCATCGCCCCTTCGGGGGGTGGACAGCCGACCCGGTTCCACCCCCCGAAACGCATGTGAGTCGATCTTCACGCGCCCAGTAGGATTTCGGGCATGGCGGCCACTGGATCCGAGAAGCAGGGGGCGAAGGCGTACTACGTCTCGACCCCCATTTACTACGTCAACGACGCTCCTCACCTGGGCCACGCCTACACGACCGTCGCAGGCGACGTGCTCACGCGCTGGCACCGTCAGCGCGGCGAGAAGGTGTGGTACCTCACCGGCACGGACGAGCACGGTCAGAAGATCATGCGCACCGCGGAGGCGAACGGCGTCAGCCCCCAGGAGTGGGCGGACAAGCTCGTCAACGAGGCATGGAAGCCCCTCTGGGAGCACCTGGAGATCGCGAACGACGACTTCATCCGTACGACGGAGAAGCGTCACACGGACCGCGTCCAGGAGTTCGTCCAGGATCTCCACGACAAGGGCGAGATCTACAAGGGCGGCTACGAGGGCCCGTACTGCGTGGGCTGCGAGGAGTACAAGCTCCCCGGCGACCTCATCGAGGCCGAGGACGGCACGAAGCTGTGTGCCATCCACAAGAAGCCGGTGGAGATCCTCAAGGAGGAGAACTACTTCTTCAAGCTCAGCGAGTACGGCGAGAAGCTCCTCGCCCACTACGAGGCCAACCCCGGCTTCATCCAGCCCGAGTCGGCCCGCAACGAGGTCGTGAACTTCGTACGCCAGGGCCTGCAGGACCTCTCCATCTCCCGCTCCACCTTCGACTGGGGCGTCCCGGTCCCGTGGGACGACAAGCACGTCATCTACGTGTGGATCGACGCGCTCCTGAACTACGCGACGGCGGTCGGCTACAACGAGAACCCGGCGAAGTTCGAGAGCACCTTCCCCGCCGACGTCCACCTCGTGGGCAAGGACATCCTCCGCTTCCACGCGATCATCTGGCCCGCGATGCTGATGGCGCAGGGCCTCCCGCTGCCTGGCAAGATCGCGGCGAACGGCTGGCTGATGGTCGGCGGCGAGAAGATGAGCAAGTCCAACCTGACGGGCATCAAGCCGCAGGACCTGACCTCGCACTTCGGCGTGGACGCGTACCGCTGGTACTTCCTGCGCGCGATCGCCTTCGGCCAGGACGGCTCCTTCTCGTGGGAGGACTTCTCGGCCCGCTACACCAGCGAGCTGGCGAACGACTACGGCAACCTCGCCTCCCGCCTCGCGGCGATGGTCGGCAAGTACTTCGGCGGCGCCCTGCCCGAGGCGACGGCATCCGGCGAGGCGGAGAAGGCGGTCCAGGACGGCCTGGCGAAGGCGGTCGCGGAAGCCGACCGGAAGATCGGCGACGAGCTGGACTTCCAGGGCGGCATCCTCGCCGTCTTCGACTTCGTCAAGCAGGTCAACGGCTACATCACGGAGCAGGAGCCGTGGAAGGTCGCGAAGGACACCAGTGACGAGGGCAAGGCCCGCCTGGCGACGATCCTCTACACGGCCGCCGAGTCCCTGCGCGCGGTGGCGGTCCTCCTGAACCCGATCATGCCGGACACCTCCCAGAAGCTCTGGGACTCCCTGGGCGCGGAGACGTCCCTCGGCGCCCTCGCGGACCAGAGGGTCCAGGAGGCGGGCGACTGGGGCAGGCTCCCGGTCGGCACGACGGTCACCAAGGGCGCGGTTCTCTTCCCCCGCCTGGAGGAGAAGCCGACGGCGTAGCGCACGCGCGCTAAGCCGACGGCGTAGCGCACGCGCGCGGCACGGGGCCCGGGAAGCGGAAAGGCTGCTTCCCGGGCCCTCGGCCTACCCGTACCCCCTACCTGCATGTCCACGTCCACCCGTATGGTTTCCGCCATGGCAATGGCAGTACCCGAGGTCATTCCGATCGCCTACATGCCCAGGCGTCACACCGAGTCCATCGGCCGGTACGCGGACGGTCAGTTCCTTGCGTCGATCTCGTACGCTTTCCCCGAAGGCTTCCGTCCCGACGAGGGCTGGGAAGAGCACAAACGTCTCTACGTGGCACTCCACACCTTCGACGCCGAGGGCCACTACCGCGACTCGGAAATCTGGTGCGCCGGCACCTGGGCCGAGCAACAGCGCGCCCCGCACGGCAACGACTCCGTCCTCGGCCGCGCCCGCATCCACCTGGCCAAACTCCTCCGCAGCCTCCCCCGCCGCGCCTACACGGACATCGCCATCCGCCCCTTCCAGCTCACCGTCGACGGCGTCCGCTTCGGCCTGGTGATCCGCGAGGAGGACGGCGAGACCTGGGCCGAGCTCTACCCCGACCGCCTGGAATTCGGCGAACCGTGGGACGGCCGGTACGTCACCTGAGGCGCAGGTGGCCGAGGAGGCCGGCGAGGCCGTTCTGGGTGACCTGGAGTATTCGGTCGGGGTCGTCGCTCTCGCGGAGAAGCAGCGAGTCGTCGGCGTTGGCGAGTTCGACGCATTCGTTGCCCTCGGCGCCGCCGGAGTACGTGGACTTCTGCC
Source organism: Streptomyces sp. a15 (assembly GCF_059026085.1). Classification (NCBI taxonomy): domain Bacteria; kingdom Bacillati; phylum Actinomycetota; class Actinomycetes; order Kitasatosporales; family Streptomycetaceae; genus Streptomyces; species Streptomyces sp. A15. The sequence continues at coordinate 21,556 of NZ_JBWLKM010000085.1, forward strand.
ACTGGATCACGTCTTACAGCTCCTTCGCCAGACGGTGGATGAAGTCCCGCGACCGGGCTGGATCGAGGGACGCCGACTCCACCTTACGGAAGAGTGTTCGCATTGCGTGGAGCTGTGCGGCGGCATCCTGGAACGCTGATCCATAGGGGGTGTCCCGCTGCACCGTGTCCAAGGCGGGCACGCGTCCGCCCGCGTACACCATGGAGGAGCTCGCTCCGCCGAATCCGTCGACGTCGAAGGGAACTACCCTGAGAGAGACGTTCGGCCGCTCCGACTGCCGTAGCAGTTCGTCGAGTTGCTCGCGCGCAACCTGCCGGTCCGCGACGCGGGTACGCAGAACGGGCTCGTGCAGGATGACCTCGTACGGAGCCGCTTCCTCCCGCGAGAGGACTGTTCGGCGCCGCATGCGGTACGCGACCCTCAACTCTTGCTCACTCTCAGGTAGTTCCGGGACCCAGTATCTGAACACAGCCCGCGCGTAGTCCTCGGTCTGGAGCAGCCCGGGCACATGAGCCGTCGCGATCACCCGAAGGAAGCGCGCGTGATGCTCCAGTTCGGCCAAGTCCAGGAAGGCCGGCCCCAACACGTCCCGGTATTCCTCCCACCAGCCCCGAGACCGGTCCGTTGCCAACTCCACCAACGCGTCGATCAACTCCCGGTCCGCACAGGCGTACTGAGTTGCCATCCGCCGCACCCGCGTCTCACTGACGCCGGTGACGCCCGACTCGATCCGGCTCATCGTCACCGAGATCGTTCCCAGCATCTGGGCCGCCTCCCGGGCCGAGAGCCCTGCAGCCTCCCGTAGTTTGCGCAGCTCCCGCCCGAGCCGTTCCTGTCGCACCGTCGGCTGCTTACGTGGCACCCAAGCCTCCCCGCTCCATGACATCGAGTGACCAGATTACGACAACGAGTTGCGCCAGGCTAATTTTTCACTCTACCGTCAGTGACGTGACGCACACACTGCGGAACCCGGGACCACCGGAAGCGCACCGCCCCGCCATGCCATGACGGGAGCGACGGAGCCACCGCCCACCCCGCAGCGAACCATCAACTACCCCACCACTACTTGGAGTTCACCATGCCCGAAACCCAACCCCACCCCACCCCCGAACCCTGGGAATACACCCTCTCCATCCCGCACGACCCCCGCGCCGTCACCGTCTGCCGCCGCACCCTCCGCCTGATCCTCACCCTGCACGGCCTGATCCGCCTCGCGGACACTGCCGAACTCCTGGCCACCGAGCTGGTCGCCAACGCCGTACTCCACACGAAGGGACCGGCGACCCTCCGCGTCCGATGGTCGGCAGGCGTACTGCGGATCGGCGCCTGGGACGCAGACCCCGAACCCCCGCCCCCGCCGAACGACTTGGCGGACCTCACCAACGCGGAGAACGGTCGCGGTCTCGCCCTGGTCCGCGCCTGCGCCGACCTCTGGGGCTGGCAGCCGCTGGCCAGAAACGGCAGCCGGGGCAAGTACGTCTGGTGCGAACTGTCCGCCGCGGCCTGAACGTTCCTCCGTACCTCGAAAGAGCGAACGTACCCAAATCGGCCGGACACTCCGCCCCTTGATCCACCTAGGTTGCGCACATGGTCACATCAACCCACGAGGCCTCCCACCGGCTCTTCCAGGAGCATCCGGAGACCCTCACACTCGTCTTCGAGGCACTGGGAATCCCGCCACCCTCGAAGTCGGACTTCGACACACTCACGCCCGACGCCACGGAGATCCGGCCGCTGGAACGCCGCGTGGACACGGTGCTCAAGTTCGAACCCGAGATGGGCGAGAGCTTCCTGGTCGCCATCGAGGCCCAGACCAAGAAGCATCCGGACAAGGCGAAGAGCTGGGCGTACTACGTCGCACACCTGCGCGCGAAGTACGACATGCCGGTGCTGCTCGTGGCGGTCTGCAGGGACCGGCCCACGGCGGCCTGGGCGGCCGGGCCCTTCGAGTGTGCCGTGGGCCCCTGGACAACCCAGGTCACACGCCCGTTCGTACTGGGACCGGAGACCGTCCCGAAGGTCACCGACGAGTCGATGGTGACCCGGCAGCCGGGACTGGCCGCGCTCTCGGCCATCGTTCATAGCGAGGACCGGACGGCGCCCGCCATACTGGAAACGGTGGCCCGCGGCCTCCTGTCATTCGACCCGCCCACCACGGCGTACTGGTTCGAGGTGGTGGAAGTCGGCCTGGAGGACACGCCGACCAAGGAGAAATGGAGAACGCTGATGAAGGGCTACACCACCCACTTCCCCGGCCACGGGACGCTGTTCGAGGAGACGTACCTGGAGGGCAAGGCGGAGGGCCAGGCTGCGGGCCGGGCTGCGGGCCGGGCTGAGGATCGCGCCACGCTGATCCTGCGCGTGCTGGAGAAGCACGCCATCCACGTCTCCGAGGACATCCGCGAGTGCATCACCTCCTGCACCGACCTCGACACCCTTACCCTCTGGTTCGACCGCTCCCTGACCGCCACCGCAGCCGAGGACCTGTTCACCGAAGACCCTGCCGCCGGCCCCGCTCAAACCTGACTCGTTCCCCCGCTTGAATGCGGGCCGGTACAGCACCCTGGGACAAGTCGGCCTAATCCTCCTGGTTATGTAGAACCAATCTACGTAGAATGAATCTACATACCCAGGAGGTGTCATGCCCGCCCCTTTCGTAGGCCGCCGAGCCGAGCTTGCCCTCCTTCACAAGCGTCTCGATCGGGTCGCCGCCGACGGCGCCGGAGTCGCGGTCGCCATAAGGGGGCGGCGTCAGGTCGGGAAGTCAAGGCTCGTGCAGGAGTTCTGCGACCGCGCCGGGCGGCCGTACGTCTTCTTCACCGCGACCAAGGGCGCGTCCCCCGTGGAAGGCATCGCTGACTTCATGGCGGAGCTGCGTCAGTCCTCTCTCGCGGCCGATCCGGAACTCGTGCCTGAGACCGCGCCCACGAACTGGCCCGATGCCTTCCGTGCCCTCGCCGCCGTGCTGCCCGCCTCGCCCAGCATCGTCGTCATCGACGAACTGCCCTGGCTCTCGGAGCAGGACAACGTGTTCGACGGCGCGCTGCAGACCTCCTGGGACCGGTTGCTGTCCGGTCGGCCCGTACTTCTGCTGCTGCTCGGCAGTGATCTGCACATGATGGAGCGGTTCACCGCGTACGACCGACCCTTCTACGGCCGGGCCGACTCCTTCGTGCTCGGTCCGCTCAATCCGGCCGAGGCGGGAAGCGCGCTCGGGCTGGACGCGGCAGAGGCCATCGACGCGCACCTGGTGTCCGGCGGACTGCCGGGCATCCTGCGGGCCTGGCCGCACGGCACCCCGGCGCTCGACTTCGTCAGGACGGAGTGCGCCGACCCGGCCTCGCCGCTCTTCGGTGTCCCGGAAGCGGCGCTGATGGCCGAGTTCCCGGCGCCGGACCAGGCGCGCCGTGTCCTTGAGGCGGTGGGCAGCGGCGACCGCACGCACGCCAACATCGCCGCGACAGCCGGCAGCCAGAGCGGCGCCCTGCCTTCCGGAATACTGTCCCCGCTGCTGCGACGCCTCACCGACGAGAAGCGGGCCCTCGTATCGGACCCGCCGCTCTCCGCCCAGCCCGGCAAACCGGCTCTCTACCGCGTGGCCGACAGCAATCTGCGTCTCTACCTCGCCGCGATGCGCTCCGCGCAGGAGCTGTCCCGGCGCGGTCGTCCCGAGTCCGCGTACCGGGTGGTCGAGCGACGGTGGGCGGCCTGGCGGGGAAGGGCCGTCGAGCCCCTGGTCCGACAGGCGCTGGAACTGGCAGCGGCTACGGGAGAGTTCCCCTGGCCCGACACGGAGGTCGTCGGCGGCTGGTGGAACCGGCAGTTCTCACCGGAGATCGATCTCATCGGTGCCGACCGCTCGCCCGTGGCGGGCACGGTCTTCTTCGCCGGCTCCGTGAAGTGGCTCGCCTCCCCCTTCGACCAGCACGACCTGACCGCCCTCGTGCAGGGTGCCGCCCAGGTACCCGGCTTCACACCGGGTACCACCGGTCTCGCCGTCGTATCGCTCTCCGGTGCGACCGGGGCGGTGACCGAGGACGCGGTCGGGCTCATGTGGGGGGCGCGGGACGTGGTCTCGGCCTGGCGTGGCTGACCTCTCGGGCCAGGTCCAGCGAGTCGAGAGACAGAAGAGAGCAGGTGGGGCCAGGAAGCCGAGCGCTTCCCGGCCCCGCTGCCCTCAGTCGGCGCCCTACTTCAGCGCTCCCGCCCCCGCAGTCGTCACCAGCCCCGTCAGCAGGTTCTTCGCCGACGTCTCCAGTCCCGCCGTGAGCGTCGGCTTCCAGTTCACCGTCGTCTTCAGCTTCTTCGAGCCCGCGGCGTTGTACGCGGCGACGACGTCCGTGGCCGTCCCGTTGACCAGGTTGCCGCCGCCCGCGACCGAACCCGTGCCGTCGCCGCTGAGGAGCTTCGCGACCTTCGCGCCGGACGGCAGCTTGAAGTAGTTGTGCTCGGCGACGACCTGGGCCTTGGCGCGGGAGTCGATGCTGTACTTGGCGGCGTAGCCGTTCAGCGACGTCGTGTCGTAGACGTTGTTGTAGATGTGGATCTGGCCGATGCGGGCCAGCGGGGCGCGCTGGACGATGCCCTTCCAGACGTTGTGGTGGATGGAGACGCGCAGCTTGCCGACGCTGTCGGTGTCGCTGCTGCCGATCAGCATGGTCTTGTCGTGGTTGGTGAACTGGTTGCGCTCCACGGTCACGAGGTCGGAGCCGTTGGTGATGTCGAGGGCGCCGTCGTGGACCTGGTACTTGCGGCCGAAGTACGTCTTCTCCGCGCTGTCGAAGAACGGGGCGTCGGTGAAGGTGTTGTGGTCGGCCCACACGTGGGTCGCCCCGCGCAGGGTGACGGAGTCGTAGTTGGAGTTCCACTCGCCCGCCGAGCCGTCCGTCGGGTCCCACTGCGGGAAGCAGTCCTCGGTGGCGGAGAAGGTGAGGTTGCGGATGATGACGTTGTCCACGTTCTGCACCTGGAGGCTGCCGCCCTTGATCCCGGCCGCCGTGCCCGGGACGCCCACGATGCTGGTGTTGGCGGGCACCCTGAAGACGATGTTCTTCTTCTGCTTGGTCTGGGCCGCGGCGCGGGCCGTCTCCTGCGTGCCCGACGGTGCCTTCTTGCCGTAGGAGGCGGGGTCGTACGCCTTCAGGTACGAGGCCAGCGAGTAGCCCGTGCCCGACGCGTAGTCCGCGCAGGTCAGCTTCTTGCCCGCGTCGTTGGTGTTGGCGTCGATCGTGCCCTTGATCTTGATGATGCGGGGGGTGGTGTCGGTGGCGGAGCCGAGCGCCTTCACCAGCTGGGCGCGGGTGCTGACCGTGAAGGTGTGCGCGGAGTCGGCCTTCGCGCCACCGGTCGTGCCGGTGCCGGAGGACGCCCAGCCGTTCTTGGCGGCGAGCGTCTGGTGGTACAGGTCGACGGCATCGGCGTTCGCGTTCATCACGAAGACACCGGCGCCGGCCCCGGCCGCGAGGACGGCGGTGGAGGCGACGAGCGTGCGCCGTAAGCGGAGGGACCGGCGGTGGGTGGTGGCTGCCACGGAGGAGTCCTTATGTGTTCGTGTGCCGCACATGCTGTGTGCCGCACGTGTTGTCCGTGAAGCTCCGGTGAACGGGGCTTCCGACTCCTCAGTGGCCGCCGGGATCACAAGGGTTGCCGGGGGGACAGAAATTCATGAGACGTCACCCTCACGGCCGCCCCCCGGTACCTCCTACCTCCGCCCACCCCCGAACCCGCCCTCCGGCGCCTCCCCCGCCGTCACCGTCGCGATCTCCTCCGCCGAGCCGAGGTCGCCGGACTTCGCCAGGCCGCCCGTGTTCGCCTCCGACGCCGATCCGCCGGCGTATATCCGGTACTCCTCCCCGCTCTTGACCGCGGAGGACGAGAACACGACGTTCTGAATCGCCTTGGAGGTGACGTACGTCGCCACGACCTTCCCGTCGGCGTCCACGACCTGCAGCGTCGTCCCCGCGTCGACCGTCGAGTCGAGCGTCGCCGACACCCAGCCCTGCCCGGACTCGCTGTCGGGTGCGACGGCCATGCCCGCGCTGCCCGCGGCGAGCAGCACACCGCCGCTGACGGTGAAGCTGCCGTTGACGTCGAGCGCGCCGTTGCCGCCCTGTTCGGGGCCGTTGACGACGAGCGTGCCGCCGGTGATCTCGGCGGTGCCGTTGGAGTCGAAGCCGTCGCCGTCGGCGTTGATGACCAGGGTGCCGCCGGAGACCTTGAGCGTGTAGTCCCCCGCGGCCTGTCCGCCTCCGCGGCCGCCGCCGCCCTCCTCGGTCGTCGTCCCGCCGGACGCGTTCACCCCGTCGTCGGAGGAGGTGATGTCCGTCGAGCCACCGCCGATCGCGATGTCCTTCCCCTCCAGCCCCTCGTTCGACCGCGTGACCTTCACCGTGCCGCCGTCGACGACCAGGTCGCCCTCCGCGTGTACGCCGTCGTCCCCGGCGGCGATCGTGACCGCGGCCCCGCTCAGGTGCACGGCGGCGTCGCTGTGCACGCCGTCGGCGGAGGAGTCGACGGCGACCGTGCCGTCCTCCAGGACGGTGATGACCCCCGACTTCAGGCCGTGGGCCGAGGTGTCGTCAGCGGCCTCGCTGTGTACGCCCAGCGTGCCGCCGGTGACGACGAGGTCGGTGGCCGCGTCGACGCCGTCGCCCGCGGAGGTCACCTTGACCGTGCCGCCGTCCACGGCGATGTAACCGGCGTCCGCGTCCTCGGTGTTGTCGGCCTTGAGACCGTCGCCCCCGGCCTCCGCCACGGTGACCGTGCCGCCGTGCACGACGAGGTAGTCCTTGCCGCGGATACCGTCGTCGGCGGCCTCGACGGTGACCGTGCCGGACGCGATGACCAGGCCGTCCTTGCTCGCGATGCCGTCGTTGCCGTTGCCGCGCACGGTGAGTGAACCGCCGCCCTGGACGGTCAGGTTCCCGGCGCTGAAGAGGGCCGCGTTGGCGCCGTCCTTCTCGGTGGACTCGGCGTACGAGTCGGCGTCGGAGAGGGTGTTCGTGCTCCCGTCGGCCAGAACGACCATGAGCTCCTCCGCCTCGGTCGCCGCGATCGCCGCCCCGGAGGAACTGGAGATGTCGACGCCGTCGAGGATCAAGGTGACGGTCTGATCAGGGGCGTTGACGAGAATCTGCCCGTCGGTGAGCTTCCCGCTGATCCGGTACGTCCCACCGGAGCTGATCGTGACCGTGCTCCCGTCGGCCTTCGCCCCCGAGCCGTCCGCGCCCTCCACGGCGGCAGAGTCGCCGTCGAGCGCGATCTCCACGGCATCGGAGGCGTCCACCTCACCGGCAGCGGCATGCGCCTTCTCGTTGGCGGCGAGGACGGCGGCGGCGCCCTGGGCTCCGGCCACGGCGGCGGACGCCGTACCCGAACTCTCCGTCGACGAGCCGGCGGTGGACTCGGAGTCCGCCGAAGCCGAACATCCGGCCAGTGCCGCCGCACCGAGCACCGTGGAGGCGAAGGCCCTCGCGGCCCTCGTACGCAATGATCTTCTGCTCATGCCGGACTCCCGTCGAGTGCGGTGGGAAAGTGGCGCCGCAGTACGGGCAGCCAGCGGTGGGAAGGAAGGTCGGGGCGCAGGGCGGCCAGGCCGGTGCCGTACTTCGACACCGGGCACGGGCGGTGCTTCAGCGACCACAGCAGGCGGTCGGCGTCGGATCCGGCGCGGCCCGCCTTGGTCTCGACGATCGCCCGGTCCGGGGTGCGCAGGGTGGCGGTGCCGTCGGGGAGCGACCAGGTCAGGCCGGTGTCGACGGTCAGCCGGCTGCCGGTGGCCGGGAGGAAGAGGGTGGTACGCCGGTACGTCGTCGTCAGCGTGGGCACGAAGCGGAAGCGCGCGGAGTCGATCCCGGCCCCGGCGAGCACGGCGTCGGCGAACGCCCGGGCGTCGGCGTTCAGCCGCAGCGCGTCACCGTCGTGGGGGATGCGGTCCTTGACCGTCGTACCGCGCGGGCCCCGCGTCTTGACCTCCACGAAGTGCTCGCCGGAGTCGAGGTAGGTGCGGATGCGGAGCTTGAAGCGCCGGCGGCGGCGCCGGGCGGCGCCCAGGTAGCCGTCGAGCTCCGGGGTGTCGAAGTAGACGGACCGGTAACGGAACTGCCGCTCGCCGCCCAGCTCCAGAACGCGTACGTCCTCGTCCAGGCCGCCGAACACGAAGGGGAGGTCGACGACCGGCAGCACGTACTTGCGGTCCAGGCGGGTCAACAGCTCGGCGCGGGCGAGGAGTTCGTCGAGCCCGATGGGCCGGAGCGTGTCGACGGCCGTCCCGAGGGAGTCGAGCGCGGTCACGCCCGTATCTCCTGCTCGGTCGGCACGCCGACGTCCTCCGCCGTCCGCGCCGCGGGAACCACGTATCGGACCTCGACGAGTGTGGTGTCGTTGACGAGGTCGATGTTCTTGACCGACAGGTTCACCACCCGCCCGCCCAGCAGCACTCCGAGGTGCGCGCGCAGGGCGTCCTCGTCGGTGTGGGCGGAGTCGAGGCGCAGGCTGCGCTGCCGGTGGCGGGGGTAGAGGCGGGGGTGGTCGCCGACGTACAGGGCGGCGACGACCAGCACGGTCAGGCTCGCGGTCAGGACGCTCACGCTCTGCGGAAGCCCGTTCAGCAGGCCGATGGCCAGGGCGGAGAAGTAGTACGCGATCTCGTGCTGGGCGATCTCGTACGACCGCAGCCGGATGATCGACAGCACTCCGAAGAGGCCCATCCCCAGCCCGATCCCGACCGACGTCGAGCTCAGCGTCATCGCCACAGCGAGCACGCCGACGTTCACGCCGAGGAAGGCCGTGACCAGGTCCCGGCGGTGGTGGCGCGGGAAGTACACGCCGAAGGTGAGGACGGAGATGGCGACGAGGTCGCAGCCCACCAGTACCAGCTGGTGCACGGCCGTTGAGGTCATGTGACGACAGTCGGGGACCTTCCTGTGAGGCTTCTTTGAGATCCCTTAAGCGACTTTGAGAAGTCTTGACCGAGTACGGAAGCTGAACTGACGGTGGACGGCGATCACTTGATCGGGGCCGCATCGGGACCGCATAGCGCCCGCGTCGGGACCGCATCCGGACCCCGCGAGGAAGCGCGTCCTGATCCGCCTGGGCCGACCCCTCCTCACCTGCGCGGACACCGTCCCCGCCCGTGTTCGGCCACTGATAGCATCCGGCCACTTGTGCGAGGGCGGGGGCCCTCGTTGGGGAGGGAACTTCACGTGGGCAGACACGCCCCGAGACGGGGCGGTCGTGCCGCTCTCGTCTCCGCGCTCGCGGTCGCCGTGGCGGCCGGATCCATCACCCTGTTCTCCGGTACGGAGGACAGCGGCGGCGCCGCGCAGGCCGCCACGACGGCCGCGGCGGCCGGAACCGCGGAGATCGTCCTGGACGATCCGCGCACCGAGCTGCGGCGCGCCGAGCGGCTGCTGGCGGCGGGCGAGACCGGCTTCCTGCACCGGCAGTCGGGGGCCGCCGGCCTGTTCTGGACGGACTACGAAGACGGCAGCACCGTCACCGTCGAGGGACCGTCCGGGGTCTACTCGCCGACCACCACCAGCTGCTACGACGAGCAGAAGCGCTGTGCCTCGGGCGTGTTCGGGCAGGCCGCCGACACGGTGGCGCTGCCGAACAGGACCGACGGCGGCGACCCGGTGTCGCTGTGGAGCCCGGACGGCAGCGCCCTGCGGACCCTCGACCTGAGCCAGTCGGCCGACCGCGTGGGCACGTACGGCGACACGACCGTCACGGTCGAGTGGAACGGCGTCGTCGACGGCGAGCAGCTGGACGGACATGTGCTGCACCTGGTCGACCTCGTCGACGGCAAGCAGCGCGACCGCGTGGTCACCGGCTACCCGGCCGACGTGTTCTGGGAGTGGAACTTCGCGCTCACCGGCGACGAGAACGGCTCCCTGCTGACCTACCCCGCCCGCGACGAGAACGGCGACCTCTCGTCGTACACCGTCGGCTACCTCGACTTCGCCACCGCGCAGCTCACCCCGGTCTTCACCGGCCTGTCCGAGGAGAGGCCGCCGGAGGTCGTGCTGACCGACGACCGCGTCGGCTGGTACACGCAGGCCGCCGGTCTGCACCTCAAGCCGCGCACCGACCTCGCCGCCCAGGAGACGGTCCCGGTGCCCGGGGAGGAGACCACCGTCTCCCCCGTTCCTGTCCTGGTCGGTGACTGGCTGGTCCTGACCGGCGCCCCCGGCGTCAAAGCCGTCTCCCTGACCGACGGCACCACCAAGACCCTGCTGCCCGGGTCGTACGGCACCCCGCTGGCCACCCCGGACGGCGGCGCCCTCGTCACCGGCGGCACCACCGCGGCCGACTGGTGGGTGCAGCGTGTGAGCCTCGGCTCCGACGGCACCCCACAGGTGGCGAAGCTGACCAAGGTGCCCCCGTACGAGAACGCCAAGACCGGGCTGGCGCTCAGCCGCGGCAGCCTGCGCGTCGCGGAGGACACCACGAGCAGCGCCTCGGACACCACGTCCGTCCGCACGCTCACCACCAACGGCAGCACCCAGCTGACCGCGTCCGCCGCCACGGAAAGCTCTTCGATCAGCCCGACGTGCCCGTACCCGAACACCACCTGCTCGGCGATGTGGGGCAACTTCGACGGCACCGACCCCGAGGACGTCTACCTCGACACGTTCTACGACGGTGACGAGGGCGGCAGCGGCCTGGAGAACGCGGACCGGCTGGTCTCCATCGGCTACAACCCCCTGTCGTTCTTCGGCACCACGGGCGGCTCGATCGTCGACGTCTCCGACGACTACGCCGTCTACAACTCCGGCGGCTCCACCCCGGCGCAGTACGTCGGCGAGTTCGGCCAGGGACAGAAGCTGAAGCGCTCCGTGCGCGCCGCCGCCCTGAACGGCTCCACCCTCTGGAGCGCCTCCACCACCGGCAAGCTCACCTCCTACAGCCTCACCGAGGACAAGGCCCTCGCCACGGTCACGGTCCCCTCGCTCGGCTGCGTGCCGAGCGAGCTCCAGGCCGCGGGCCGCTGGGTGTACTGGTCCTGCGGGACGGCCTCGGCCGGCGTCTACGACACCAAGGCCGGTACCTCGGTCGCCGTACAGCCCGGTGACGTGCTGCTCGGCGACGGCTTCACCGTCCGCCACGACCACGACGCCGACCGGCTGGTCCTCACCGACGCGGCCACCGGCACCACCCGCGTGATCGCCTCCGGCCTGCCGGACAGCGGACTCGCGGTGGACCGCCGATACCGCTGGACGGTGGACGAGTACACGGGCCTGGTCGCCTGGTTCGACTCGTTCGAGCAGACGCACGTCGCCACGACCGGCGTCACGCCGTCCGCGCCGACGGCCTTCTCCACGGAGACCGAGGGCGTCATGGAACCTCCCTCGTCCGAACCCTGGCACGGCCACTGGCTGCTCTCCCGCCCGGTCACCTCCTGGTCCCTCACCCTCACCTCGGTCCAGAGCGGCGCGACCGGCAGGGCCACCCGCACCATCACCGGCGGTGCGACCTCGGCCTGGGTGTCGGCGACCTGGAACGGCAGGACGGCAAGCGGGAGTTACTTCCCCAACGGCGAGTTCACCTGGACGCTGAAAGCGACCGGCCTCGGCACCTCGGCCCCGGCCACGGTGAAGTCCGGCGAGGGCTTCGTCCTCCATGGCGCCGCCGTACGCCGCGACTTCACCAGCCCCGACGGCCCGGACGGCAGGGGCGACCTGCTCACCCTGAACTCCTCCGGCGGCCTGACGTTCCACAGCGGTACCGGGACCGGAAAGTTCAGCGAGAAGACCACCGGCACCGGCTGGCCGACGACCGCGAGGTTCGTGCCCTTCGGCGACCTCAGCGGCGACCGCTGCAACGACGTCCTGGTCCGCCTGAGCAGCGGCGCCCTGCGCCTGTACAAGCCCGGCCGCAACGCCGCGGTCAAGCCGTCGACGTCGTACACGACTCTCTCCAGCAGCGGCTGGAACCAGTACGACGTGCTGACCGCGCCCGGTGACGT
>NZ_JBWLKM010000086.1:0-33259 GCF_059026085.1 Streptomyces sp. a15
GTTCCCTCTGCGTCAAACGCGCCCTGGCCCAGTTGAAGGTCGCCGCCGACTGGCAGGCACCGGTGTCGCGCAACGCCTTCGAGTGGGCGTGGATGCGGTTCGCGTCCCGGCACCGCCCGGACAGCGTGCCCGAACTGCTGACCCACGACCCCGAAGCCGGCCTCTTCGCGATGGCGTTCCTGCCTCCCGAGCACTACCCCCTGTGGAAGGCGCAGCTGCTTCGTGGCGAGGTGCGGCCGGCGACCGCGGCTGCCGTCGGAGAACTGCTCGGCAACCTGCACGCGGCGAGCGCCGGCGACGCCGCCCTCGCCGCGGAGTTCGCGACCGACGACAACTTCCACGCGTTGCGCATCGAGCCGTACCTGCTGGCCACCGCTGCCGCGCACCCCGGTCTGAGCGACGTCCTGCAGGGCCTCGCCGACCGCACGGCCACGACGCACCTGGCCCTGGTGCACGGTGACGTCAGTCCCAAGAACATCCTCGTCGGACCGTCCGGGCCGGTGCTGCTGGACGCCGAGTGCGCCTGGTACGGAGACCCGGCGTTCGACGTCGCCTTCTGCGTCAACCATCTGCTCCTCAAGTGCCTGGTGGTGCCCGAGCACCGCGCCGATCTCCTGAGGTCCGCCCGGGTGCTGGTCGAGGAGTACGTCCGGTGCGTCGACTGGGAGCCCCGGCCGGCCCTTGAGGCGCGGGCCGCGTCACTGCTGCCGGCGCTGCTGCTGGCACGGGTGGACGGCAAGTCCCCGGTGGAGTACCTCACGGACGAGCGGCACCGGCTGTTCGTACGCACGGTGGCATCGGCCCTGCTCAGGGCACCCGCCCCGACCGTGGCGGACGTCCTGGACGCCTGGGCGACCGAGCTCAAGCCCTCGACCGGGCCTGGCAGCGGCCGACCCGACTGACCCGGCGGATCCGACCGATCCGGCGCCCCTGGCGGATCCCACGGACCCCACTGACGCGAACGAGGAGAGATACATGCGCAGAGTCGTCACCGGCCATGACGAGAACGGCAGATCGGTCGTCGTCAGCGACGGCCCCGTCCCGCGCAGCCGGGAGTCCACCAGCCTGCCGGGCTCGGTGTCCCGCCTGCCGTGGGCCACCGAACCCGGCGAACCGGTCGGCCGCACCGGGGAGGACCCCACGCCGAAAGTCAGCAGCCTGCTCCCGGCACCCGGCGGCACGCGGTTCATCGTGCTGACCTTCCCGCCGGACACCGCGATGGCCGACCCGGCGTTCGACCCCGTCGCCTTCGACCGGGAGCAGCGGGCCGACTCGCCCGGCATCGCAGACCTCATGGAGCCCGACGGTATGCACACCACGCCGACCGTGGACTACGGCATCGTGCTGCAGGGCGAGATCGTCCTCGAGCTCGACGACGGCCACTGCACCCACCTCTCCGCCGGGGACATCGTGATCCAGAACGGCACCCGCCACGGCTGGCGCAACCGCAGCGACCGACCGGTCACGATGGCCTTCGTCCTCGTCGGCGCGGAACGCGACGGCTGACGCGGCAGTCGGATCACGGTCCTCGGGCTCCGTGGTTCCGGCGTCGGGAGGAACAGGCTTGCCGCCATGCCGCTGTGGACGGCAGGTGACCGATGCACGTCGTGTACGAGCCACCCCGGGCTCAACGCCCGACGGTGGTCAGTCTGTTGTCCGTAGGGTGTCCGGACCGGCGAGCGTGTCCTTGGCGTACTGGAGGAAGGCACGCGCCCGATGGGTGGGGGTGACGTGTGGCGCGTGGGCGATCACGAGCTCGAATTCGTCCAGCGGGTCGCTCAGGCGCACGGATGCCAGGGGAAGTCCCTCGACACTGGTGTCGGACGGCCAGGACTGGATCAACGTGGCGAAGCCCAGGCCCCGGGCGACCATGCTGCGGACCGCCTCGATGCTCGAGGTTCGGTACCGGATGTTCGGGCGTGCTCCCGCGAGGGAGAACCAGTGGTCCGCGTTCTGCTGGGCCAGCTGCTCCGAGTAGAGGATCAAAGGTTCGTCCGCGAGTTCGGCGAGTGAGACGGCCTTGTGCTCTGCCATCGGATGACCGGCGGACACGATGACATACGGACGGCTGGAGCGCAGCGTCGTGCAGGACGACCGGGTTGGGCACCGAACTCGTACAACAGGGCCAGGTCGCCCCGCAAGACGCTGGAGAACGAGGTGTTCGCGGGCGGTGCCGACCTGATGCTCCGTGGCGCCGTGGCTCCGAAAGGGCTGGCGACGCCGGTGAAGGGTGGCTATCGGCTCAGTGGTCGCTGGCCGCTCGCGAGCGGCCCGTTCACCCCGGACTGGATGCTCGGGATTCCTGGTCGACGGGGCGCCTCCGCTGCCGGACGGCCGCCCGGACATGCGGCTCGCGCTGTTCCGGCCCGAGCAGGTCACCTTCCTCGACACGTGGGACGCGGTCGGTCTGCGTGCCACGCAGAGCACCGACTTCACGATGGACGACGTCTTATATCCTTTGACGATGGAGTGGATGGCTCTCGCCAGCACCATAGTCGGCGGTGCCATCGCAACAATCTCCGCTGGCTACCTTGATCGGCGGCGTTGGAAGCGCGATCGAATTGACCAGCAGACTGAGGCGCGGCGAGTCCTCTACGGCACCTACCTAGCCACCCTGTCTCAGGCCAGGCTTGCGTTCAGTCGCCTCGTCAGAGACATGGACGCGTCCAACACAGAGCGCAGAAAGGCAGCTTGGGACGCCTTCGACCCATGCTCCGGGCTCCGTTACCAGATGACCATTTCCGCTCCGAAGACGGTCGTAGAGCCAGCCGAAGATGTGTATCGCAAGCTCCGCGACCTCCGGAATGCTGTTGCCGACGGACTCCTGCTCGAAGGTGGCGACTACGCAGAACATCGCACCCGATATGACGCTGCACTGCGCGCGTTACGAGCGGCCATGCGCGATGATCTCGGGGCCGATACATAGACGTCTCCACCGCATCAAGCTGACAGTGCCCGCACCCTGCCCGTTCACCGAATGTGACGGTCCACGCTGTCCGGGCGAGTGGCAGCGCCCCGCCTGACTCGCCCGGCGGGACCCAGCCCGCCGTACGAACCTGGGTCCGCTGCCCGGGGCGCTGCTGCTGTGCAGCGCCGGTTGCAACAGGGCCCGCGCTGCGCCCGGCGATGGTGTGACATCACGAGTCCGTTTCCGGAAAGCCGCTGTCGGCGAGCGCCATGGTCTTCCCGACAGCGGCCTTGGCCCGGGTCCACCGGCTACGGCCGCGTTTCGGCCGGGGTGATGCGGCTGTGGATGCGGAACCGGACGGTGGTGTTGCTGTGTGCGGGGCGCAGGTCAACGGCGACCGGGCCGGCGAACGTGTAGCCCTGCTCGGCGGCGTGACGACGGACCACGTTGGCGAGGACGGGGGCCACCGGCAGATCGCTGGCCATGAGCTGCTGGTGGATCTCCGGGAGCAGTTCCACGACGAAGACGTTGGGCACCACGACCCGCTGCCGGCCGACGATCACCGTGTTGTCGTCGCACTGCCGCAGCAGTATGGCCACGGCCTCGCCCCGCTCCTGCTGCGCGGGAAGCAGGATGCCCCACAGGCTGGTGGTCCATCGTTCCATGACGCGTTCGCTGGCCTCGAAGAATCCCATCGCGTGCACCTGCCCCACCACCGGCCGGGCAGGCTCGCCCATCCGGGTGCAGGGCCGCTCGGTGAGCGCACGGACTGTGATCTGCACTGGGCGAACTGCACATGCTTCCCACCAGCGCGCGACCGTGGTGGTCGTCGCTGAGTAACCGTGATCGCTCTTCGGACGATCCGACGCCCTGAGGGCATCAAACGAACTCAGGGAGAGCGGACTCCTGGCCTGGGCACCGCGGGAGCCCATTGTCTGGAGTGGATGGCCAGATCGCTCCTCTTGCGGACCGCCGTGCGCATACCAACAAAGCAGCGCTGGGCAGAACTCTTCACGTGGCAGTCGCAAGGGGGCCGAATGTCTGTGGACTGGGCGACGACCGTGACCACGATCGGGGGTGTGGCAGCGGCCCTGATCGGCGTGCTGGCCGGCTCGCTGCTCAGCAGCCGGGCCAACCGCATGCACTGGTCCCGCGACAAGCAGATCGAAGCGTGTGCCGCCATCGTGGCCGAGTCCACCCGCATCCAACTCGCCCTGCTTCGGGCTTGGCGTCACGGCGAGGCGGTGGACTGGGTGCCTTGGAATGTTGCTCTCGGGACGGTCTGGCTGGTCGGCAGCCCGGCCGTTGTCGCCGCTGCAGCGACCATGGACGAAGTCTTCTGGAACCACAGCGATCAGTTCACCCAGCAGACCGCCAACGAGACGGCCTGGAAAGAGGCCAGGGACCGGATGGAGACCAGCCGGCTGGACTTCATCAACGCAGCCCGACTGCACGTCGACCCACGGCACAACCAGCTCACCCAGGTGCCAGTCAGCCGACCTCACCTGCCACAGGCCGCCGGACCCGCGCAAGGTTTGCCACCGACCGGACGCGCAGCACCGGACGCGTCCAGGGCATGACCATGCCTGCCGGAACTCGGCCTGTGCGCACAGGCCCGGCCAGCTTCAGTGCACGCCGTTTGAGGCCCAGGAACGGGCCCTGGCGGCGAGGATCGCCGACTAGGCCGTGTTGTGAAAGTGGATCATCATCGTGGATGATCACTGGCCGTGGGGCGTGGTGATCTGACGAACGGCCAGTGGGCCCGGCTGGAGCTGTTGCTGCCGCATGGCAAGAAGCCTGGCCGACCGCCGACGTGGACGCGTCGGCAGTTGATCGACGGCATAAGGCGGCGGACTCGGACAGGAGCGCCGTGGCGGGACGTGCCCGAGCGGTACGGGCCCTGGGACCGGGTCTACGACTTGTTCCGACGCTGGCATCGGGACGGCACCTGGAAGCGGATCTTCGTGCACCTGCAGGCCGAGGCCGACGCGAAGGGCTTGAACACATGGGACGTGAGCGTGGACTCCACGGTCGCCCGGGCTCACCAGCACGCCGCTGGCGCGCGTAAAAGGGGCACTGCAGCGGGAGCCTCCCGGCGGCGTCCTCACCGAGCCCGACGACCACGGCCTCGGGGCGGTCGCGCGGCGGGTTGACCACCAAGCTGCGTCTGGCCGTGGAGCAGGGACAAAAGCCGCTGTCGCTCCTGGTCACCGCCGGGCAGCGGCACGACAGCGCGCAGTTCCTGGCGGTCCTGGGCCGGACCGGGCTGAGGGTGAGTCGTGTGGGGCTGGGTGCATAAGCTACGGCGAGGCGGTGGCCGGTATGCATCAGCGGACCTTGGATGAGGATGCCGCAGCGCCGTTCTTCCGGCAGGCCGCTGACAGAGCCGGCCGGCACTGGATCGGCGCGTTCGACGGCACCCGGCTCGCGGCCTGTCGCCAGGCCCGCGACCGGAGCCAGGTCGGATGGCCGAGCGCCTCGTGCAGGCCCGCACCGATGGGCCGGCGTCGGTCCTCGACGCCGCCCGGCAGATCCGCACGCTGGTGGTGGAGGTGTCCTGCTACGAGTCCGGCCGGACCAGGCCGCGGGCGAAGGCGGCGCAGGCGCTGGCGGCCGTGCTCGGCGTCGACGTGCCGCAGCTGCTGGCGCCCGGAACACCGGTCACGCTGGTCACGCTGCGCGCGCGACTGGGGCTGACCCAGGACGACGTCGCTGCCGCGCTGGGCATCAGTCGCAGCCTCTACGCCGCCGTCGAGCAGGTAAGCGGGCGGCGAGCGTGCCCGAGAGGGCCGCGCTCGCCGCGCCTCTGCACACCTCGGTCGACCAGGTCCGCCGGGCGGCCGCCGTCGCCGGCGTGACGCCTCAGCCGCCGCCGGGCCCGAGGAAGAGCGTTGACGCGGAGTCCGAAGCGGTCAGGGCCGGCGGCCCGAGCTTGGGCACCCCGGCCCTTCCGCCGTCCGAGCGCGAGAAGTACAGAGGTTTTGGCCTGTCCAGTGCAACGCAGGTCAGCGGCGGGGTAGCACGCCCAGGAGGGTTGCGGTCAGGGCCAGCTTCAAGGAGTCCTTCAGCTCCAGGTGGAAGCGGGCCAGGTCGGGCTCGGCCTGGTAGGCCGCCTGCAGGCTGGGTGGGGGTGTGCTGTACGCCGACAGCGCGCCGGCCATGACCATGGTTTGCAGGCTGAACAGTGTGGCGTTCTCGCCCAGCTCCGGCAGGTACTTCAGGATCAGGGCGGTCATGGTTGTCAGGCGGTCCAGGGAGGCGCGCTTGTAGCGTGCGACGACCTCGACGGAGACGTTGTGCTCCAGGACGCTGCCCTGAGCGCCGAAGAGATCGCACAGCACCACTCGGCCGGAGAGTGAGCGGCTGAGGGTCTCGGCCACCGCTGCCGCTCGCTCGGCCATGGGTAGATTTTCGTCGATGCCGGCGGCCAACTCGCCTGCCAGTTCCGTCAGCCACTCCTGCAGGAAGTGGTCCAGCAGTTCCAGCAGCACCGCCTCGCGAGACTCGAAGTAGCGCAGCACGTTCGGCTTCGCCAAGCCCACCCGGCGGCTGAGCTCGTTCAGGGTGACCGCGGCCACAGGCATCTCGTCGAGCATCGCCGACGCCGTGTCGAGGATCGCCCGTCGGCGGATCTCCCGCTGCTCTTCGGTTCGCGCCCGCTGGAAAGTCACGATCACCAGCCTAACTTAGGTACCTGCGGTACGTTGGCAACGTACCGAAAGTACTTTAACGTCGTCGGCACAAGATACCTTCGGTACGTTAGTGAGTGGGGAGCCTGACATGAGCGAGAAGTGGACGACGGCGAACATTCCGGACCAGCGCGGGCGGGTGGCCGTGGTGACCGGGGCCAACACCGGACTGGGGTACGAGACCGCCAAGGCGCTCGCCGAGCGCGGGGCGTCCGTGGTGCTCGCCGTGCGCAACGTCGAGAAGGGTGAGCAGGCCGCGGCCCGCATGACCGGCGACGTGACCGTGCAGGCGCTGGACCTGACCTCGCTCGACTCCGTCCGGACCGCGGCGGCGGCGCTGCGGTCCCGGCTCGACCGGATCGACCTGCTGATCAACAACGCCGGCGTGATGTACACCCCGAAGCAGACCACCCCCGACGGCTTCGAGATGCAGTTCGGCACCAACCACCTCGGCCACTTCGCGCTCACCGGGCTGCTGCTGGACCGGATGCTGCCGGTGCCCGGCTCGCGCGTGGTGACGGTCAGCAGCACCGGCCACCGCATCCGGGCCGCGATCCACTTCGACGACCTGCAGTGGGAGCGGTCGTACAGCCGGGCCGCCGCCTATGGCCAGTCCAAGCTGGCCAACCTGATGTTCACGTACGAGCTGCAGCGCCGGCTCGCCACGCACGGCACCACCGTCGCGGTGGCCGCGCACCCCGGCATGTCCAACACTGAGCTCGCCCGCAACACCCCTGCGGCACTCCGGCTTCCGCTCACCTGGCTCGCGCCGCTGATCACCCAGACGCCGGCGATGGGCGCGCTACCGACCCTGCGCGCCGCCACCGACCCCGCCGCGCTCGGCGGCCAGTACTACGGTCCCGGCGGACGCAACGAGGTCAAGGGCCACCCCCGGCTGGTCACCTCCAGCCCGGAGTCGTACGAAGTAGCCGTCCAGCAGCGGCTGTGGGCCGTCTCCGAAGACCTCACCGGGGTGAAGTTCCCCGTTGTTCAGTCCAGGCAGAACTCGTTTCCCTCCGGATCGGCCATCACGATGTAGCCCGCGCTGCTAGGAGGCGCCGGCTCGTCGCGGCGCAAGCGGGTGGCACCGAGACCGACGAGGCGCTCGCACTCCGCATCGAGGGCGGCCATCCGCTCGTCGCCGTGCAGGCCGGTGCGGCGCGTACGTCCAGGTGCAGGCGGTTCTTGGCGGTCTTGTCCTCGGGGACCTGCTGAAAGAAGATCCGAGGACGTACGCCCTCGGGGTCCTCCAGGGACGTCCGCCAAGACCTCTCATCACCGGAGTTCCGTTGTCCGTGCGTTCTGCCACCTTGTCGTCCGGCGAGGCGGATATCTGGTCGGTGTTGGTGTCATCGTTGTCGGCCGGCGATGACGGTTCTGACGGTGGTCGGGTCTGACGGTGGTCGGGGCGATGACCTGGCCCTGGACACGACGGTCGTGGATCTGGTCGATCATTTCGCGGTGATCGACGACCCGCGTCATCCCTTGTGGGTGGTCCACCCTTTGGCCGCGGTGCTGGTGTTGTGTGCTGCCGCGGTGGTGGCCGGTATGCGGGGGTTCACCGCGATCGCCGGCAGGGTCACCGACACCCCGTCGCCGATGCCAGTCATGGTGTATTCCCGGTGCGGTAAGCCGCCGCTGGCGCCGTCGAAGAGCACGATCTGGCAGGTGGTCACCCGCGTCGACGCGGCTGCGGTGGACGCCGCTGTGGGCCTGGGGCTAGCGGCGAGGGCGGGCATCGACGTCGCGATCGACGCCGGTGAGCAAGCCGGCGGTGACCAGGCATCCGTCCTACCGCAACCGAACGACATGCGGCTGGTGAACCGTCTGGCCGACCAGACGGCAACCTGGCGGGGCCACCCCGAGCGATCCTCGCGGGGGAACGGTAAACGGGTCTGCGGCGCCAAGGATGCCGACGACAATGCCCCGCACCAGTTGGCGGCGGCCACCCACGAGCAGGGCCTGGTCCTCGCCCAGATCGACGTGGACTCACACGACGAACGAAATCCCGATGTTCGCCCGGCTGCTGAACCTGACAAACGTCGCCGGGATGTTGATCACTGCGACTGTCTGCACACTCAGCGCAAACACGCCCGATACCTGCGCGGGCGGGACGCGGACTTCGTCTTCCGTGTCAAGGACAACCCCGGTTCACCGTCGCCGCGTCCCCCAGCGTCACCAGATCGGTCTCGGGCCCGGTCTGTTCGCTGCCCTCGATGTCCTGCCCTGGCCGGACACTCCGATCACCCACCGGATGACCGATCGGGGCCACGGCCGGCTCGAAACCCGCACCCTGCAAGTCATGCCGGCCTCGCCCGACCTGCCGTTTCCGCACGTCGAGCAGGTGTTCCTCGTCGAACGTGCCGTCACCACCATGACCGGCAAACCCGTGTCGAACGTCGCGATCCTCGGTGTGACCAGCATGAATGCCGACCAGGGAACCCCTGAAACCATCGCACAAGCCGTTCGTGGGCAATGGAAGATCGAAGCCCTGCACTGGCTCAGGGACACCGTCTACCGCGAAGACGACTCCACCGTCCACACCAGATCCGGCCCCAGAACCATGGCCGCCTTCCGCAACCTGGCCATCGGCGCCCTCCGCCAGCACGGATGAACAGACATCGCGGAAGCCACCCGCTGGGCCACCCGAAACACGGCCAGACTATTCGCCATCCTCGGACTCACACCATGATCCACGATCTCAAAACGGCCGTGGCCCTGACTGCGGCAAGCGACTCACTCAGTGTTCGAACTCCCGGTGTGCTGTGGCGCCTCCCGAAGTGGTGAACATCTGCTGCCCCATTCTCGTGAACGAAGCCACATGGTGCACGCCATGACGTTGAACTTCGACGCGGAGCAGCCGGCCGTGGGCCTGAGGAGCCACCAGGCGCTCATCAAAGCGGTGCTCTCGGCGAGCAGCGCGGATGAGCCGCGCTGGTTGGAGTGGAAGTGCGATCTGGACGTGTCGAAGCCGGCGGGAGCTTTCGCCGTTGCCAGGGCGATCCTCGGGTTCGCGTGCGCCGGCTCCCGCGCGGCAACCTTTGCCATGGTGTTCAAGCTGGTCGAGTCCGCCCAGACCCGCTGGCGGGCCGTGAACGCGCCCCACATGGTCGCCCCCGTGCGGGCCGGAGCCTGCTTCGAACGCGGTCGGCTCGTCGAACGCCCCGAGGCTCACGCAGCCTGAGTCACCGCAACTGATCGACTGCTCTTGATTTACGCCTCGTCAGGCCGATGAGTTTGCCTGCTGCCTGAAGTCTTCCACTTTGACATTCCCGCCCCGATGGGGCGAGAAGCGGAGCATTCCCATGCATGGAGGAGAGATGGAGGCCAGAATGAGCAGTCCGATTCGGCTGTACATGTCGATGTCGCTCGACGGCTACGTTGCCGGTCCGGACGATCGACCCGGCCAGGAGCTCGGACGCGCTGGTGGACGTCTTTTCAACTGGCTCGACGACCGGGAATCCGACGGTCCCAGTGGACAGGTTTATCGCGAGGCGCTGGCGACCGGCGCGGTAATCTCCGGCCGTCGGACCTTCGAACTCGCCGGGCGTTGGCAGGGAGACCATCACGACGGTGTGCCGATCTTCGTCCTCACCCACCATGTGGCTGACGGGGACGTGCCACCCGGCCACGCGCGATTCGTCACCGACGTCGAGGACTGCGCCCGTCAGGCCCGCGCGGCCGCCGGGGACCGGCCGGTCATGGTCCATGGGGCGGGCGCGGCCCAAGCGCTGCTCCGAGCCGGGCACATGGACGAGATGGAGATCCACCTGGTGCAGGTTCTCCTCGGGGACGGCCGACGGCTGTTCGACCACCTCGGTGATGATCACATCGAACTCGACCTCGTCCGGCGGCTCGAGGATCGAGACGTCACGCACCTCCGCTACCGGGTGCGCCGACCCGATGAGGCCGCATGAAGACGCTCTTCGTCGGCTACCGCGTCACCGACCTGGACCGCTCGCTCGCCTTCTACACCGCCTTGGGCTACGTCGAGCTGGGCAGGGTCGACGGCGGGGACGGGAGTCACCTCGTGATCCTCAAGTTCCCCGGCGAACCGGCGGCCTCGCTCGAACTGGTCCACCGTCCCGTTGACGGACGCGTCGACGTGGGCAGCGGTTTCGACCACCTCGCGATCCAGGTGGACACACTGTCCGCCACCCTGGAGATGCTGACCGAAGCCGGCCTGGAGCCGGGACCTGTCCAGTACCTGGGCGGGCCTCGCGGTCCGAAGACGTCGTGGCTCACCGACCCGGATGGCTACCAGATCGAGTTGGTGGAGTGGCCGCCTGGACACCCCGACGGCATCACCGCCGCGGACTTCTCCTGAGCGGTCCGGTGAGTGGAGTGAAGAAGCTTCGCTTTCGGGGCGGTCTGCTGTAGCGGTGCTGAGGCGCGATCCAATTTTTTTCGGAGTTCGGGGGTCTGCGGATGTCGAGAACGTGCCGCCGGCTCCGTCCCAGGGACATCAGCGGTCACCACCGGCCGCACGAGGAAGAAGGAGAAACGAGCATGGCGATTCAGCGGATGGACAACGTCGGCATCGTCGTCGAGGACATGGATGCCGCCATCGCGTTCTTCGTGGAACTCGGTATGGAGCTGGAGGGCAGGGCGGAGGTCGAGGGCCTGGTCGCCGACCAGTGCACCGGACTCGACGGCGTCCGCTGTGACATCGCGATGGTCCGGACCCCGGACGGTCACAGCCGGCTCGAGCTGGCGAAGTACCGCAGCCCCGCGGTGATCAGCGCCGGGCCGCGTAACCGGCCGCACAACATTCTGGGCACGCACCGCGTCATGTTCGCCGTCGACGACCTCGAGGACACCGTTGCCCGCCTGCGTCCTCACGGCGCTGAACTCGTCGGCGAGATCGCCCGGTTCGAGGACAGCTATCTGCTCTGCTACGTCCGCGGCCCGGAGGGCATCATCGTCGGACTGGCCGAGCAACTGCGCTGAGAAGGAGGAACCGAACCATGCAGCCAAGCGAGATCATCGAGGTTCTGAACCGTCCGATCAGCCAGGAGCTGCTGGCCCGTGACGTGACCCGCCTGGCCTCCGTCGCCAGGGACGGAACTCCGCGCAACGTACCGATCGCCTTCACCCGGAACGGGTCGCATATCGGTGACCGTGAGCATCGGCTCCGGCAGGGTCCATGGCATGGGTGGGACGGATGCGAGGCTCAGGCGGCGCTCTTCTTGCGGCGGCGCCCGGCGCCGGTGAGGGCGTCGATGAGCTCCTCCCGGCTCATCCTGGAGCAGCCGGTGATGTCCTGATCGGTGGCCCGCTGGTACAGCTCAGCGCTCGTTGTTCGCTCTTGCCCGTGCCGCGCCGGCAGCGCGCCGTGTTTGAGAAGCGGGCCGTCTTCGACGGCGCCTTCCTGGCGGCGGTCTTATTCGCCACCGTCCCAGCAGGCTTCCGCGCCGCCTTGCGGGTCGGGGCCGTCTTCTTCTGCCGCTGCTCGGCCGCCGGTTCACGGTCGCCGCGGGCCTGGTCGATGCTGCCCTGCGGGACCTGCATCAGGGCGACGATATTGGTGGCCGTCGGCGCCTCTTCCGCCGCCTCGATCTCCTGGCCCTCGGCCTTCGCCTTCACCAGCTCCCGCACCTTCTCCTGGTACGAGTCGTGATACCGGCCCGGCTCCCACGAACCGGACAGGGCGCCGACCAGCTGGAGGGCCATGTCCAGCTCCTTGCCCTTCCCAGCCCGGCCGCGAGGCTAGAAACATGGCTATCTCAGGGGTTGCGATGTCCTCCCGGTAGCCCCTTCGGTCCTTGCCGATCACCGGACGGGAGGGGACGAACCCTTCAAGGGAACCGCACCCATAGCGGCTCAACGCGCCCGCGGAAGTAGAGCCGTCGGCCCTGGGACCCTGGAACATTTCAGGTTCCCCGTGTTTCCGCCACGGATCAGGATGGATCCCGCACCGCCAGAGACGCGTCAACCCGACCGGCGAGAGTGGAGGGGGAATTGATGTCTCGATTCACGAAAAGGCTGGCTGTCGGCCTCGTTGGAGCCTGCGGCGCCCTCGGTATCGCCGCAGCGCCTGCGGCGGCCTACCCGACGGTGCATTTCAACGTCTGCAACCCGTACTGCGACCCTGACACAGAGGAAGGCTTCGTCGACGGCTACATCACGTGGTACAACCGCACCGCGGGAGTCACGGGCGGGGTCGAGTCCTACTTCGAGGACGGCTGGCCGACCGCTGCCTACTTCGAAGCCTATGCGGGATCGGTGAAGATCGATTCCGAGCACAGGACCGCCGCCAATGGCAGCAGGCGCGGTTTCAACTTCACCATCGGTGACACGAACCTCGTCGGCGGGATCGACCGGATCAAGATCACCGTCTGCACGCTGGAGGACGGCGTTCAAGAAGACTGCTCGGCTTCCGTGAACTACATGAAGCCCTAACCTCGATCATTCATGAGGGCCCGTCAGCTTGCTGACGGACCCATTGTGGTGAGCGTTGGCGAGGATTTCGGGGTCTGGGCAGGCTGATGGCGCGGTCGTCGCGTCGGGTGTGCGCCGGGTGCCACGACACCGGTGGTGCTGCCGTAGGGACGGGAAAACGCTGGTCAGCCGGGGTTCGGCAGAGCGTGGCGCCGGTCCAGGGCCAGTGCCCCGCGAGGCGGAGGTAGCGGCGGCGGCCGGTGGTGATGAGCTGGGCGACGGTGGAGAACAGCCGAAGCCGCAGGCGACGGGGTTCCCATGGCGGGCTTTGCCGGGCAGGGCGAGCATCGGCATCCAGGCGAGCAGGCCGAGAGCGATCTGGATGTTCTCCTCGCCACCGGGGTCCGGTGAGGCGGCGAAGAAACACCGAGCCATCCCCCGTCGGACCCTCGTCCTGTCGACTGCCGCCGCCGCACTGAGTGTCATGCTCGGCGCAGTCGGCGATCTGGTGGCGGAAGCGGACTATTACGTGCTCTGTCTACGGGGTCGGAGGCAGCGGCCCGGCCGGCACGTCGGCTCGTGGACGGCTACCGCCCGTTTCGCTCCGACACGTACAGGCCGAACTGGGGACGCGACGGCGGCATCCTGACCATCACCATCACCATCACCATCACCATCACCGGCACCGGCACCGGCACCGGCACCGGCACCGGCACCGGCACCATCACCGGCACCGGCACCATCACCGGCACCGATCCTGTCCTGCAGTCCGGCATACCCGAAACTGGCTGCGATTGACACAGCGGTATGACTGTGTGCCGTCCCCCGCTGTCGTGCCCTTCTGCCAGGCGGGACGCCGGGAACGGTTCCGCCGGCGGGTCGGCGTGTGATGCGGGGCGAGGACGGGTTGTGGCAGGTAGGCACTCGTCAGCCCTTGACGGCCCCCGCGGTCAGCCCCGATACGACGGCGCGGCGGAAGACGAGGACGATCAGGGCGATGGGGAGGATGGCCACGGTGGCGGCCGCGAAGATCGTCCCGTACGGCGTGACGAACTGGCCGCCGAACAGGGCCATGCCGACCGGGATGGTGCGGTGCTGGTTGTCGCTGTCCAGGGTGAGGGCGAGCAGGAACTCGGTCCAGCAGGCCACGAAGGTGAAGACGCCGGCGGTGAACAGGCCCGGCCTGGCCTGCGGGAGGATCACGCTGACGACCGTCCTCATCGGTGAGGCGCCGTCCATCCAGGCGACCTCTTCCATCTCCTTGGGGATCGCCAGGAAGTAGTTGCGCAGGATCCAGATGGCGAAGGGGAGGTTCAGGGCGGTGTAGGCGAGGATGAGGCCCTGGTAGCTGTTGAGCCATCCGATGTCGCGCATGAGCAGGTACAGGGGCGCGGCAAGGGCCACGGTGGGGAACAGGGAGATCATCAACAGCGACGTCATGACCGCCGACTTGCCGCGCAGGGGCAGGCGGGCGAGCGCGTACCCGGCGAAGACGCCCAGGGCCAGCACCAGCAGCGTCGAGATGACGGTGACGATGGCCGAGTTGAGGACGTACGTGCCGAACTGGTAGGTGCCGAAGGCTGTCCGGTAGTTGCTGAGGGTGGGGTGCGTCGGGAAGGCGCTCGGCGTCGCGGCGCCGATGTCCCTCAGGCTCTTGAAGGACGTGGCGACCAGCCAGTACAGCGGTGCGCACACGAACAGGGCGACCAGGAGCGCGGCCAGTTGGGTGCCGCCCCGCAGGCGGGGTCGGACGGTGACGGTGGCGGTCATGCGGTCTCCTCCTGGCCGACCTGGGAACGGAACACTTTCAGGAACAGCAGGCAGCCGATGAGCACCAGGACCGCGGTGCTGGTGGCGATGGCGGCGCCGGGGCCGAACTTGAGGTCCTGGAACATCACGCGCCACCCGAGCACGGCCAGCGACTCGGTGGAGGTGCCGGGCCCGCCGCCGGTGAGGACGAACGGGAGGTCGAAGAGCCCGAAGGCCTGCAGGACGCGGAACATGACGGCGATGGCCAGTGTGGGCCGAAGCAGCGGAAGGCGCACCCGCCAGAAGATGGTCCAGCCGTTCGCGCCGTCGATGCGCGCCGCCTCGATCACATCGCTGGGCAGCATCACCAGTCCGGCCAGGACGATGATGGCCACGAAGGGCGTGGTCTTCCAGATGTCGGCCACCGCCATGGAGAGCGTGGCCGAAACGGGTGTGCCGAGTACAGTCACGTCGTGGCCGACGAGCGGGGCCAACACGGCGTTCAGGACGCCGTAGACGCCGTTGTAGACGTAGGCCCACAGCTGCGCGGAGACCACTGTGATCATCGCCCACGGCAGCAGCAGGAGAGCCATCATCCAGCCCCGGCCGCTCTTCAGCCGCTCCAGGACCAGGGCGATGAGCGTGCCCAGGACCACCTCGGCGATCACCGTGCCCACGGTGTAGACGAGGGTGAAGGACAGGGCGTGGCGCCACCGGTCGGCGCCCGCGATGACGGCGAAGTTGTGGCCGGTGAACCCGGACAGCTGGAAGCCGTTCCCCGTGACGTCGACGTTGCTGAAGCTCATCACGACGGAGAAGACGATGGGGAAGAGGGTCACGGCGGCGACCACGAGCAGAGCGGGAGAGGCGAACAGCCAGCCCAGGCGGGCAGTCCGGCGTTCCAGCGGGGACCTTCGGTCCCTGGCGTGAGGCCGGTGCCGACGGCTCCCGCGCTCGGTGGGCTGTGCCGCTGCCGATGTGACGGGAGCACGCACGTCAACCTGGTGAGTAGTCACGAGCTTGTCTCCGATGGGCGGTTGGCGAGGTCGGTGGGAGGCCGCCGCGGGCCCGGGCGCTGGGGGCGGACCGGGCCCGCGGCGGGGTACGGGTCACAGTCCGTTGTTGGCGACTGCGGCGCTGATGGTCTTGTTGGCGGCGGCGAGGGCGCTCTTCGGCGAGGTGGAGCCGGACAGCGCGGCGTTGACATTGCCGTAGACGCCCTGGCTCACCTGCGAGTACGCGGCGACCTGGGAAGGCCGGGAGATGAGCTTGTTGGACGCGGCGACCCGGAAGGCGGGGTTGGCCGCCTGCACGCTGGGATCCTGCAGGACGCTGCTGACGGTGGGGATCTCGCCGCCCTTCAGCGCCATGATCTTCTGCGCGGCGGGGCTGGTGATCCACTTCACGAACGCCAGGTCGGCCCCGAGGTGCTTGCTGTGCGGGTTCACGTACAGGTTCCAGCCGCCGGTGACCGAGTAGCCGTGGCCGCTCTGGCCCGCGAAGGTGGGCAGGTTGGCGATACCGATCTTGCCGGCCACCTTCGAGGCCGCCGGGGAGTTGGCGTCGGAGTAGGCGTAGGTCCAGTTGCGCAGGAATGCGGACTGGCCGCTGGTGAAGAGCTGCTCGGACTGCTGCTCCTGGAAGGTGGTGATGGCCCGCGGCGCGACGCCGCTGGTGATCAGACCACGCATGTACGTGAGCGCCTTCTGCGAGGCCGGCGAATCGATCTCGGACTTGGTGCCCGCGGTGTTGACGACCTTGCCCCCGGCGTCGGCCGCGAACTCCGAATAGTCACAGGTCAGACCCTCGTAGGAGTCCCACTGGGCCGAGTACCCGTACTTGACCAGGCCCGCCTTCTGCAGCTTCTGCGCCTCGCTCTGGACCTGCTCCCAGGTGGTCGGAACCGGCAGATGGGCCTTGGCGAGCAGGTCCTTGCGGTAGTAGAGGAAGGCGTTGTCGGTGAACAGGGGGGCGGCCATGATCTTCCCCTTGTAGGTGAGGCCGTCCACCAGGCCGGGCGAGAACGTCTTCCAGTAGCTGTTCGGCAGCTTTCCGCTGAGCGGTTCCGCCAGGCCGGCCTTGCCGAACTGCGCGGGCCAGACCACGTCGCCGTTGTAGACGTCGAAGCTGCTGGAGCCGCCGGAGATCTGCGTGGTCAGGGTGGAGCGGTAGGCGTCGCTGTCGCTAGGCGCCTGCTCCAGCTTGACCTTGATCTTCGGGTTGGCCTTCTCGAAGGCCGCTATCAGGGTCTTGCGGACATCGGTGCTGGTCGGCCCGAACTGGTTGGCGTACCAGGTGATGGTGCCGCTCGCGGGGCCGGCCGGGGCGCTGATCGGCTTCGCGCTGCTGCTGGATCCGCAGGCGGTGAGGGAGGCCAGCAGGACGGCGCAGCCTACGGCGGTGATCGCGCCGCGGGGGAACGTGGGCATGGGGTACTGCCTCTCATGGGTCGGGAGTCTGTGGTGCGGGGTTTGTGGTGCTAGGCGGTGCAGTGTTCGCAGATCCACCAGGCCGCAGTGTTGCCCGGCAGGCTGCCGGGCGGGCAGGGACGGCTGGTCAGCAAAGGGGTGCCGGTCACCGGCGCCGGCGCCTGGCGGTCACCGAAGTTGACCGCGCAGACCAGGCCGTCCCCGCGGACGAAGGCCAGGACGTCGGGCGGGGTGTCCAGCCAGCGCAGCGGTCCCTCTCCGAGCTGGGGCAGGTTCCGGCGCAGGTGGAGCGCCTCGTGATAGAGGTGCCAGAAGGAGTTGGTGTCGGCGATCGCGCGCTCGGTGGTGTGGTTGGCGAACCACTCCGGCTGGGGCAGCCAGGGCCGGCCGGGGGCGTCCCCGGCGGTGAAGCCGAACGGGGACGCCTGGCCCGACCAGGGCAGCGGGACGCGGCAGCCGTCGCGGACCCGCGACCGGCTGCCCGTGCGGCGGAAGATCGGGTCGGTCAGCGCCTCGTCGGGCAGGTCGAGAACCTCGGGCAGGCCCAGTTCCTCGCCCTGGTAGACGTACGCCGCGCCGGGCAGGGCGAGCATCAGCAGGGCGGCGGCGCGGGCGCGGGCGCCGCCCGGGTCGGGGAGATCGGCGTCCTGCGAGGGCGTGGGTGCCGCGTAGCGCGTCACGGCCCTGACCTGGTCGTGGTTGTTGAGGACCCAGGTGATGGTCGACCCGGTGGCGGCGATGTCGCGCAGTGCGTCGCTGATGACGTTCTGGAAAGCCGCGGCGGCCCAGGGCGCGTTCAGCAGGTGGAAGAAGAATGCCTGGTGGAGTTCGTCCGGACGCACGTACGTGGCCTGGTCGGCGGCTGTCGGCACGGAGACCTCGCCGACGAGCAGCCGGTCGTGGCCGTCCTGCGCGGCGTATGCGTCGCAGATGGCGCGCCAGTCCCGCCAGACCTCGTGGATCTCGGGCTGGTTCCACGCCAGTGGGTTGACGGAGTCCCGGGTGCGCTCGTCAGCCTCCGGGTCGGCGGAGTCCGGCAGGTCAGGGTGCTTGAACAGCCCTGCCGCCACGTCGATACGGAAGCCGTCCACGCCACGGTCCAGCCAGAAGCGCAGGGTCTGCTCGAAGTTCGCCCGCACGGTGGGCTCGCGCCAGTTCCAGTCCGGCTGCTCGGGCGTGAACATGTGCAGATACCACTCACCCGGCGTGCCGTCGGGCTCGGTGACGCGCGTCCAGGCGGGTCCGCCGAACATGGCGTGCCAGTTGTTGGGCGGCAGCGCGCCGTCGTTGCCGCGGCCCGGCGCGAAGTGGAACAGCGCGCGGGTCGGCCCGCCGGGGCCTTCGGCGAGTGCCTGGAGGAAGAGCGGGTGCCGGCTGGAGCAGTGGTTGGGGACGATGTCGACCAGGCACTTCAAGCCCAGCCGGTGTGCGTCGCGCACCAGGCGGTCGAAGGCGTCCAGGTCGCCGTAGACCGGGTCCACGTCGTGGTAGTCGGCGACGTCGTAGCCGTGGTCGTGCTGCGGCGAGGGGTAGAACGGGGTCAGCCATATCCCGTCCACGCCCAGCCGCTTGAGGTAGGGCAGTCCGGCACAGACCCCCGCCAGGTCTCCGATGCCGTCCCCGGTGCTGTCCAGGAAGCTGCGCACATAGACCTGGTAGATCACCGCGTCCCGCCACCAGCCGGCGGAACCGGCCGGCGTGGGGGCGGAGCGGGGAGGGGGGACCGGTCGGGCGCCCAGGGGGTGCCGTGGCGGGTCGTTGTCCACCGAGGCGCTGATCATCCGTCACCGTCCTGACCCGTCATGAGGGCGTGCGCCGACAGGTCCGCTGTGAGAAGGGGCGAGTGGGCCGCTGCGGAATCCGTCGTTCACCGACGTGCGACGCGCGAACCGCTGAGATGCATGCATGTTATGTATAGCGCGGAAGTATGTGTCAACGGTGAAAACGGAGTCTTTCCGAAAGGAAAACGAACCAGGTCCGGCACGGGGCAGCAGGCCACTCGACCGCCGGGCACGGAGCGGCGGCCGGCCCACGACACGGCAGGTCCCTCAGTGGCGGGCTCACCACGAGACACGTCCCTCACTGGGAGACGGGCCCAGGACGCGGCGCGTTCCGTCCACTGGAAAGACCTGCCGCCGGGCGGCGCGGCCGCTGGGGAACCGCGCCGCCTCAGGGACTGCGGACGATCGCGGACAGCTCCTGCCGCAGGCGTGCGGCCGCGGCCCGGGGCGACTGTCGGAGCGCCATCGCGTCATGCACGGTCGCCGCGATGGCCAGGCTCACCTGGTCGTAGTCGGGCGTGACAGGGCGGGGCTGAGCCGCCAGGATGCTCTGCCGTAGCACGGGCAGGTAGGGGAACCGTCTGACCAGCGCGGGATCGGTGTACAGCTGCGCCCACACCGGCGGCAGCGAGCCCTTGAGCAGTACCTGGCGCTCGTTGTCCAGGCTGGTGAGGAACCGGATGAGCTCGCGCGCGGTCTTCTGGTGCCGCGAGTAGCTGCTGACGGCGAGGTTGGACCCGCCGAGCGACGCCGCTCCCGGGCCGTCCGGGCCGGGCAGTGCCTCGACCCCGACGTCGCCGGCGACCGCGGAGTCCTTCGCCTCGGCCAGGTCGTAGGCGTACGGCCAGTTCCGCATGAAGAGGTACCGCCCGGACTGGAAGGCCTTGCGGGAGCCCTCCTCGTCGAAGTTCAGCGCCTCCTGCGGGATCCACCCCTCCTTGACCCCGTCGACCAGGAACTGTAGGGCCTTCAGATCCGCCGGCGAGTCCACGGCCGGCCGGCTCTCGCGGCCTGTCAGGATCTGCCCGCCGGCGGACTGCACGGCTTCCGCGTAGTTGACCGTGAGCCCCTCATAAGGGCTGAACTGCCCGGCGTATCCCTTCAGCCCGTACCTGGGGGCGACCGTCCTGGCCATGCTGCGCAGGTCCGCCCAGGTGCGCGGCGGCGCCAGGTGCTCCCTGGCGAGGATGTCCTTGCGGTAGTACAGCAGTCCGGCGTTGGTCACGTACGGCACCGCGTAGAGCTTGTTCTGGTACATGGCCGTGCCCACGACGGGCTTGAGGAACTTGTCCAACGGAAACTGACCGGCGGGCAGCGTGGTGATCCACCCCGATGCCGCGAACTCGGCCGTCCACACCACGTCCAGGTTGAGTACGTCATAGCGGTCGCTCTTGGCCTGGAGGTTGCTGATCATCTGCGCCCGCACGTCGTCGGCGGCCGACGGCAGCTGGATCAGGGTGGCCTTCTCGCCGGGGTGCTCGGCGTTCCAGGCCTGGAGACGTCCGCGCAGGTAGCCGGTGAGATCCTGACCCGTGACGAGCGTCACCGGGCCGACTCCGTCGGTGTCGGCGGTGTCCGTGGGGGTAGCACGCCAGCATCCGGAGAGCAGCAGGGCGCCGGCCGCCGCCGCGCAGACGGCCCTGGTCCAGCGCATGCCTGGTCGCATCGCTTCCTCTTCTCGGGCGGAGCCGCGGCGCGTCGCGGAAAGAGTTCCGGAAAGCCACTGCATACCGGTTATGTATACCTGGCGCTCGCGGTGGAAGACTAGGGACGGGATCGGTGGACGGACGCCGGTCCGGTCCGGGCAACGGCGAGTGGGGAGGAGACGGGATCGTGCGGCTCTCCCTGCTGGCGCTGCTCGCGAAGGAACCCGCACATGGCTACGAGCTCAAGCAGGCCCTTGAGCAGACCTTCGGCGCAGCGTACCCTCAGCCCAACATCGGTCAAATCTACGTCACACTGGGGCGGCTCGAACAAAACGGACTGATCAGGGGTCAGGACGTCAGTCAGTCGAGCCGGCCGAACAAGCGGGTCTACGAGATCACCGAGGCGGGCCGTGACGCGCTCGTGCGGTGGGTCGCGGAGCCGACCGAAGGGCCGCGGGTCCGCGACGAGTTCTTCATGAAGCTCGTCCTCGCCCCGGCCACGGGTGCGGCCGACCGACTGGCGCTGATCAACGAGCAGCGTCGACACTATCTGAACCTCATGCGCGGTCTGTCGCGGCTGGCCGCCACCGAGGACCGGGACAACAGAGTCGCTCAACTGCTCATCGAAGGCGCCATGCTGCACCTGCAGGCCGATCTCGACTGGCTCGAGCGGTGTCAGGAGGAACTGGAGTGAGACGCTCCGAGCCGTCCCCGGCCACTGCCCCGGCCTCGGCCACTCCGCCGGCGAGCGCCATGCTGTGGGTCAAGGACCTGGTCAAGGTCCACCGCGCGGGCGCCGCCGCGACGCCGGCGATCCACCACGTGGATCTGACCGTGCGGCGGGGGGAGTTCGTTGCCGTCAGCGGGCCCTCCGGCGCCGGCAAGTCGACCCTGCTGCACCTGCTGGGCGGCCTGGACCGGCCCGACGGCGGTCAGATCTGGCTGGACGGCCGACGTGTCGACGGCCTGTCCGAGGCGCGCTGGGCCATGCTCCGCCGACGATCGATCGGCGTCGTCTTCCAGTTCTTCAACCTGATCTCGAACATGACCGTCGCCGACAACGTCGAGCTGCCCGCGCTGCTGGTCGGCGTCCCGCCGCGGCAGGCCCGCGCGCGCCGCGAGGAACTGCTCGCCGAGCTCGGACTCGAGTCCAAGGCCCGCAGCACCCCCGCCGAGCTGTCGGGCGGCGAGCAACAGCGGGTCGCGCTGGCCCGAGCCCTGGTCAACGACCCCGACCTGCTGCTTGCCGACGAGCCCACCGGCAACCTGGACAGCCGCAACACCCGCGACGTACTGCGGCTGCTCACCCGCGTTCACGAGCAGGGCCGCACGATCCTCCTGGTGACGCACGACGCACGCGTCGCCAGCGCCGCCGACCGGGTCATCAGCCTGTTCGACGGCGCGATAGCGGGCGACACCGAGGTGTCCCTGCCCGCGAGCCGCCGCGGCTCCGTGGCCGACGTCCTCCAGCTGAAGGACTGACCCCGTGCGCGCTTCCCTCCGGTGGCAGCTGGCGGACCTGCGTGCCCACCGGGCGCAGGCCGTGCTGATGGTGCTGGTGACGGCGGTGATCGCGATCACCCTCATCCTGTCGAACGCGCTCCTGCTCAGCGCCACCAACCCCTGGCAGCGGATCTTCGACCAGTCGCAGGGCGCCCACGTCTGGTTGCACGTGCGCCCGGGGGTGAACACCGCACCGCTCGACCGGCTGGACGGCGTCACGGCGGTCGCCGGGCCCTACCGGACCGCGCCGGTGACCCTGGTGGTCAGCGCGGACAAGATCCCCCTGGAAGTGCGTGCCGAGGGACCGGCGGCCCCGGAGGTCTCGCGCCCCGTCGTCCGGACCGGCCGGTGGCTCGATCCGGCCATCGGCGACGGCATCGTCCTGGAGAGTTCCCTGGCGCGCTCGACGTGGTCCGGCGTAGGCGACACCGTCACCGTACGAACGGTCGACGGCGCCTCGCACACCCTGCGGGTCATCGGCGTGGCCGACTCGGCCGACCAGGGCTCCTACCCGGACTGGACACCGGGCCTCGCCTGGGTCACTCCGTCCACGCTCGCCGCCATCGAGCCCGATCCGGCCGCCACGGACCAGGCGATCGGCCTGCGGCTCAGCGATCCGGGAGCCACCGAGTTCACCGCTCAGCAGGCCGTCGACGCCCTCGGCAGTGGCCAGGTCACCCAGGTGTCCACCTGGTACCAGGTCCGCGACGCCATGGACATGAACAACCGGCTGCTCGGCACGATGCTCGCGGTGTTCGGACTGGTCGCTCTGCTGGCCGCCGCACTGGCCACGGCGGGTGCCGCGGGTGGTCGTGTGCTGGCCCAGCTGCGCGACATCGCCGTACTGAAGGCGATCGGATTCACTCCGGGCCAGGTCGTCCGCACCCTGCTCGTCGAGCACACGGCTCTGGCTCTGACGGGCATGGGCCTGGGCACGCTGGCAGTGAGCATGCTCGGTCCGCTGCTCCCAGGTCCGGTCGGGCAGGCCGTCGCCCTGTGGCAGGCCCAGCCCGCCCACGCCGGTGCCCTCGCGGCCACCGGCGTGGGTACGGTGGCCGCCATCGCGCTGGCCACGGCGCTGCCCGCGTGGCGGGCCGGGCACGTCGCCCCCTACCCGACCACGCGGCCCGACCACGCCGCGACTCGCATGTCCCGGCTGACCCGCCTGGCGCTGCTGCTGCGGCTGCCCCCGGCACTGGTACTGGGCGCCCGTGCCGCCTTCCACCGCCCGCTGCGGGCCGGGATCACCGTCGCGCGACTGGCGATCCCCATGCTCATGATCACCGTGGCCCTGGGAAGTTGGGCCACTGTCGACGGTTTCCGCGCACATCCGCAGCGGCTGGGTCTCGCGGCCGCCCTGACGGCACGGCCCGGCGCCGCGGGGGACGCCTCGACGCGCCGCCTGCTCGGCGCGCAGCCCGGCGTGACGGCTGTCTATCCCGGCATCGAACTGCAGGCCCTGGTACCCGGACAGACCACCACCATCACCCTGCGCGCCCTGGGGTCCTCCGCCCACCCGTACCCCTACGCCGTCGCACAGGGCCGGGGCATCGAGGGGCCCGACGAGGCGGTGGCCGGGCAGGGAGCGCTCGACCTGATGCACATCGGGGTGGGCCAGTGGGTACGCGTCGTGACGGCGGGGACCCCGCACATCCTGCACATCGTCGGCCGGAGCATCGAGCCCGACCACAACGGCGAGATGCTGTCCGTGGGACTGGACACTCTCGACGGCCCCACCGGGCAGCCGGAACCCCAGTACTACGCCCTCGCCCTGCGCCGGGGGGCCGTCCCCGGCGCCGTGGCGGCGGGCATACTTCGAGCGTCCCACGGACGCGTCGAGGTGCAGTCGGTGGCCAATCCGGCGGACGGGCTCGGCACCGTGCGCATGGCCGCCGCGGGCCTCATCGCGCTGCTGGTGCTCATCGGACTCACCGAGCTGTTCACGACCACCAGTCTGTCCCTGCGGGAGCACACGCGGGACATCGGGGTGCTGCGCACCATCGGACTGACACCACGCCAGATCACCGCCATCATCACCACCAGCACCGGCCTTCTGGCCGCCGCGGCCGTCGTGACGGGCGAACTCCTCGGTATCGCCGTATCGGACTGGCTGATCAACCTCCAGGGCGCCACCAGCGGCATGGGCTCAGGTATCGCCGAAGCTCCCCCGGCGGGCGTCCTGCTCCTCAGCGGCACCCTGGCGGTCGCGCTCGCGGCCGGATTCTGTGCGCTCCCTGCCAGGCGCGCGGCGCGCGCGCCGGTCACCCGGGTGCTGAGCACGGTCTGACACCGGACCACTGCTCGGCGATGGCACCGCCGCGGGTCAGCTCGAGTGCCTCGGCCCCGCCACCGCCGCGCGCTGCCCGACCCAGCACCGGCAGAGCGCCCCAGGTCCGGCTGAGCCGAGGTGAGGGCGGGGGCGAACCCCCATCAGCGGCCCGCTCGACCAGACCGTATGCACACGCCGGAAGCCGTCGCGCTTCTCCGGGCCACCGGAACCCCCGCGGGGCGACATCCAGTGCCACCATCGGTGGCGGTTGCCCGTCGCGTCCGATTCCTTCGAGACTGCCTACGGTGGCCGCATGCCGGGGCCGTGCTGTCGGGCGGACTGCGGATCATGCTCGACAGCGAGGAGAGTGTCCGTTCGATCCAGCCGGAATGGCAGCCGCCGACCGAGGGTGGGCGTATCTCGCTCGCGCTGCTGTGCGACAGTCCGGCCGAGGTCGACTCGCAGGGATGAGCGCCGCCCTGGCGACCGTTGTCCACACCGGTGAGGTGACCCCGATCATGCGGACGCTCCGCTATGCGCCGCGCTGGCGGCTGCTGCCTCTGCTGGTGCCACGGCCCGGACCCGAATGCGTACCACAGCAGGAAGAGGGAGATCCTCGTCAGCCTGCTTCACATGCCGTGTGATCCTCGCTCTTTCCGGCGCGATCAGTCCGGGTGACCGTGCCCGAACTGGGTTGCCACCATGGCTCATTCGTCCCGCGCCAAGCTGCGAGCCTCCGTAACCGGGGAGCCGTACGCCCGTGCCGTCCAGTGGATCTCCGCGCACGGCCTGCACGACGGTCTCGTCCCGGACACTCAGTCGCCCCTCCCAGCAACTCGCCGAAGCGGCCGTCCTCGCCGCCCTGGCCCGCCCCCGCGTCCTGCCCGTGCTGATGCCGGCCGGCACCCTCTACGCGCTTGAGGGAACGGAGCCGTCGAGCGACCGGCTGATCCTCCGGCCGGCCGGGGACCACGCGGCCGCCGTCCTGGCGAGACTCCTGCCCGCCGAGGCCGACGGCCGCATCTCTGGAGTGCCACTGCTGCGGACGGGCAAGGTCACCAATACGACCATCGCCCTCGGTCTGCCGGGCGCGACCGGCATGGAAGCCGTGCAGCTGGCGATCCGTGCCACGCGCGCACACCGTCAACAGGCCGAACAACTCCAAGACGAGGTAGCTAGGTATCGCCCCGCTGTGGACCGGACACAAAGGAGACGGTGCCGAACTCACCGCGTGGCGGGGCCATGTTCACGCACTCAGTGACAACAAGGCCCTCTGGTCGCGCGCCCTGCGCCGGCCCGCCCTCTTCAGGCCGGCTCATCCCGACTGGGGTACATCCGCTCCCACCGAGGAGTGGCCGGCCCGGTGGACCCGTCGCGTCTTGCGCCCCGCTCGGTGGCCCCACAGCCCGGGCGCCATGGACCGCGCCGCGTACCGATCGTGGCCGTCACAGCGGAAGCCGGAGGCACCGGCGGCACGACCGTCGCGCTCGGGGTCGCGGCCGGCCTGGCCCGGCGCGGCCTGAACACCGCCGTGATCCCGGAGCCCGGAACCCTGGAAGGCCAACTCAGCGAGCACGTCGCCGATGCGAACGATGACTGGGCCGTACTCGCCTGCCCCGCCCCGGGCCGTCTGGAAGCCGCGGCCCGCCAGACCACGACACTGCGTCAGCAGCTGCGCGCCGCGCAGGAACGCGCGGACGTGGTGGTCATCGACCCACAAGACCCGGCCGAGCGGCCGCTCACCGAGCACTACGGCTGGCGCGAGCACAAGCGCCGTCAGTCCTCCCGGCGGATCTGCGTCGAGCAAGCGAATGCAGAAGTACGCCAGTGGCGCCCACTCCAGCGATACACCGGCCGCCGCGGGCTTCATGATCAATCGCGGGGCAGCCCGTTAGCGGGCCAGTAGGTCCTGGATCGCCGCCGTGATCTCCTCGGGTGCCTCCTCGGCCATGAAGTGCCCCGCTCGGGTCAGCCGGTGGTCCAGGTCCGGCGCCCACGCCTTCCATACCGCGGCAGCGTCGTAGCCCAGCTGCGTACCCCAGTCCTGCTGGATGACCGTCACGGGCATGGCCAGCTGCGACCCGGCGTCCAGGTCCGCTTGGTCGTGCGTGACGTCGATGCCCGCCGAGGCCCGGTAGTCCGCGACAATCGACGTCACCGCCGCGGCGCTCGCCCGCAGGTACTCGGCACGCACATCCTCCGGCACGGCGGTCGGGTCGTTGGCCCAGGTGTCGAGGAACGAGCCGAAGAATGCGTCCGCGCTGTTGGCGATCATCGCCTCCGGCAGGCCTGGCGGCTGCGCCATGAGGAAGAGGTGGTAGCCGACCGCCGCCGAGGCGCCGTGCAGGACGTTCCACATGTCGAGCGTCGGCACGATGTCGAGGATGCCCAGGTGCGTGATGGTCTCGGGGTGGTCCAGCCCCGCCCGGAAGGCGACCAGGGCCCCCCGGTCGTGGCCGACGAGGGCGAAGCGCTCGTGGCCGAGGGCCGCCGCCAGGGTCACGACGTCGCCGGCCATGGTGCGCTTGGCGTACACATCGGGACCGGTGACCGCCGGCTTGTCGCTGGCGCCGTAGCCACGCAGGTCAGGACAGATCACCGTGTGCTCGTCGGCGAGCCGCTCGGCGACATGTCGCCACATCAGGTGGGTCTGGGGGAAACCGTGCAACAGCACGACCGGACTGCCGCTGCCGCCGACAGCGGCAGCCAGCTCCACACCGTCCGCACCGGACAGGCGGATGTGATCGAAGCCGGGAATGGTGAGCGTCATGAAAAGGACCGTCTTCTCGGGTGGGGGACTGGACCGGATCAGCCTGGGCGACGGCGATCAGCAGCCGATCAGTACGGTTGGGCGCAGCCGACCCCTGACACAGAGGATGGGGGCATGCGAATCGACGTGCTCGGCGCCGTGCGGGCCTTCCGCGACGACGGCAGTCCGGTTGACCTGGGCGGACCCCGCCATCGCGAGGTACTCGCCCGGCTCGTCGCCGCCGAGGGACGGATGGTCACCACCGACCGCCTTGTCGACGACCTGTGGACCGACCCGCCGGCCCGCGCCGTGGGCGCTTTGCGTACGTTCGTCGCCGCGCTGCGCCGCGCCCTCGAACCCGACCGGCCGCCCCGCGATCCGCCGCAGGTACTCGTCACCGAAGGCCCCGGCTACGCGCTGCGCCTGCCGCGCGAGGACGTGGACGTCCATCGGTTCCAGGACACCCTGGCCCGAGCCCGGCGCACCCCCGACGCGGTGACCGACCTCGGGACGGTACTCGCGGACTGGCGTGGACCCGCTTACGCCGATGTGACCGGCTCCGCATGGGCGCAGCGCGAGCGGACCCGACTGGAGGAGCTGAGGTTGGAGGGGGCGGAACTGCGTGCCCGCAGCCTCCTCGACTCCGGGGAAGGGGCCGATCTCGTCGCCGAACTGGGTGCCCACATCGCCGAACATCCGTGGCGCGAGCCGGCCTGGGGGCTGCTTGCCCGCGCGCTCTACCGCGCGGGCCGCCAGGCCGACGCGCTGGCCACCCTCCGCCGCGCCCGCGCGATGCTCATTGATCAACTCGGGCTCGACCCTGGTGCCGACCTCCAACGCCTGGAGACGGACATCCTCAACGGGTACGTGCCCCCCGAAGGCGCACGTACCGCGTGGACCGGCCATGGGGTCCGTCTCGGCCCGCGCACCACCGTGGATCTGGCCCGCACCCTCGCACTGGCGGGGGGCGACGCCCTCGTGCACTCGCGGCGCGACCGCCTCGGCGCCGTCCAGGCGGCGGAACGCACGGGAGACGTCTCCCTGACCGCCCGGATCATCGGCGCCTACGATGTGCCCGCCATCTGGAGCCGGGCCGACGACCCCGAGCAGTCCCGCGCCGTCGTCGCGGCTGCCGAGCGCACGCTCAGCGCGCTCGACCCCGACGGCCCCGCCGACCTGCCCGCCCGCCTCCTGGCCACGGTCGCCGTCGAGAGCCGCAGCGCCGATCTGTCCAGGACCGAGCTGCAGCGCGCGCAGCAGGCGGCACAGCAGGCCGAGGCGCTGGCACGGGACCTGGCCGATCCCGCCCTGCTGGCGTTCGCCCTCAACGGGGTGTTCCTGCACTCTTTCACCCGCCCCGGGCTCGCGGCGGTACGGGACCGGATCGGCGCCGAGATCCTCGACCTGGCCACCCGGCACGAGCTGCCGAACTTCGCCGTACTCGGCCGACTCGTCCGCCTGCAATCCGCCTCGGCCCTCGGCGACCTCAACGCCGCAACCTCGCACGCCAAGGCAGCCGAACAGCTCGCCGCTACCATCGAGGCGCCCCTCGTCTCCGTCCTCACCGGGTGGTTCCGGGCACGGGTCACAGCCGCCCGCAGCGCCGAACCCGGCGGACCGACCGCCGCCACGGCCGCAGCCCACTACCGCGCTGCCGAGGACGCCCTCCAGACGGCCGGAATGCCGGGGCTGCACCGGGGCCTGTTCCCGCTCGCCCTACTGGGGCTGCGCCTGCTGCACGACCGGCCCGCGCCCACCGACCCGCACCTCGACTGGGGCCCGTACCGACCCTGGGCGCGCCCCCTCGTGCTGCTCGCCCAGGACCGAGTCGAGGAGGCCCGTGCCGCCCTCAACGCGGTGCCCGAACCACCGCGTGACCACATACAGGAAGCGCTGTGGTGCCTGACCGCCCGCGCCGCCGTACGCCTCGGCGAGCGCGGAATCGCCGCACGCGCCGTGGCTGCCCTGCGCAACGCCCGTGCCGAACACGCCGGCGCCGCCAGCGGAATGCTGACCCTGGGCCCGGTGGCGCGCTACCTGGCTGAGGCGGAGGCATGCGCCGGAGCGGGGTAATCGACAGCAACACGCCAACCCCGAGCTCGTGCGCGCCCGCCCCACGGCCCTGGTGTGATCAGGTCTCCAGGGCTCAGAGGGCGTCCGTTGCTGCCGCCCAGCGGTCGGTGACGGTTTCGGCGTCGCACGTGGTGATCCACTGCCCGTAAGCGTTCGCGAAGGCCGTCGTGGCGATCTGGGCGACAGCCTTGGTGGTCCCTGCTGGCGACCGCATCCTGGGTGCGCCGAGCGGTCCGTCCGCAACTCTTGGCAACAGGTGCGACGCTCGGCGATTCTCATAAATGAACAGTTGAGACAGTTCTGAGAGACCCCTGAGTCGTGCCCGGTTTGCCCCGGTGATCGCTCGCAGAAAACAAGGGCGGTCACCGCCCGGCCGTCACGGCAGCGAGGGCTGCCGGGGTGGTGGCGCAGCCGACCGGCTCGACCTGAACGTTGCCTGCTGCGGGAGAACTACCGGGACGCCCCACCCGTGGACGGGTCGGCGACCAAGCGGAAGAGGTCGCGCTTCGGGTTCACGTCGACCGGGATGCTCGTCCCGACTTCGGTGATCTCCTCCCCGGCTACGAGGTGGCTCGTGGTAAACGGCGGCCGACCCGGCACGGTGACCAGCATCCCAACCCTGGTGCAGCGGTCGTCCTCGCCGCACCACATGCGCTGTGCGGACGTGACCTTGCCCATGACGCGCACGCCGGCCGTGTCCAGGTCGCGCCACACGCGCTGGTCCCGCACGGTGCCGACGATGGCCAGGACCAGGATGACCACGGTGAGAGGGATCCAGACGAGGCCGGATACCGGGCTACTCCTGCCAGTCCGCCGTGGCTGCGGCGCGCCCCTGCCACAGCCTCACGCCCGGACCGCTCGGTTCCCACCGGTCGCAGAACTGCCGCAGCTCCTCGCACCGGGTCAGCATGGCCGCTTTGCGGACCGGCCAGGGCGGCACCGTCCCGCTGTAGGCCCGGAAGAAATGACCGAGTGCAATGCGGTGCTCGGGGTGGTGCGTGCGCACGATCCACTCGC
Organism: Streptomyces sp. a15; assembly: GCF_059026085.1. Lineage (NCBI taxonomy): Bacteria > Bacillati > Actinomycetota > Actinomycetes > Kitasatosporales > Streptomycetaceae > Streptomyces > Streptomyces sp. A15. Next base: position 30,195 of record NZ_JBWLKM010000086.1, read on the forward strand.
ACCAGGCCAGATCCTCGACCGGATCTCCGAGGTGGGCGAACTCCCAGTCGACCACTGCGGTGACCTTGAAGGTGTCGGGATCGAGCAGCACGTTGCTGGGCCCGAAGTCACCGTGCACAAGCACCTTCTCCGCCCTGGGAGCGTCTCCCGGCAGCACGCTCGGTGCGGTTCCGCGGATATGGCGCAGCAACTCCCCACAGCTCGCCAAGACGGCCTCTGGTTGACCGGCGGCAAGAAGCTCCTGGCCGGGCGCACCGGCTACGAAGCCAAGTGTGAGCGTGGCCGCCGTCGTTCCATGCACTGGCGGCACGGGCAATCGGCCCTGCAGCCGGGTCAGCAGTGCGTGCTCACGACGGAGCCTGAGTTCAGCTTCGGGGCCCTCGTAGGTTTTCTCCACCACGGTGCCATCGCCGACGGTGCGGTTGGTGTAGCCGTGCTTCAGCGGACGCATCCGCTGATCATCAGACACCGGCAGCTCTCCGGCTACCCCACCCGCGCTTCGCCTCCGTGCAGTCCGCCGGCATCGGTCGGCGCTGTCGAAACTTCTCGTGGACAGAGCCAGCCTGCCGCCTCAGTACTGTGACTTCGCACGACCGACACCGAGATCGAGACCACCGCAGACCTGGTGCGCGACCTGCTGCAGGAGCAACATCCAGACCTTGCGGGACTGGCCATCCGCGAGGTGGCGGGCGGCTGGTCCTCGGCACGCCCCGGTCGTGCCCGTAACACCATCGCCCAGCACCCGCCCCCGAGCACCATCAACTACCCCGCCAATAGGACATATACCTAACGAAAGCGGAATCCAGCACTAGCTGGGCAGCAGGCCAAGGCCTCCCGCGGCGAAGGCGCGGAAGCAGACGTGCGCGACCTGCCGGCGAAGAAGACCACGAAGAAGACGGCCACGAAGAAGCAGCCGGCCAAGGAGGCCGCCGCGAAGGAGACCACGAAGCAGGCGGTGGGGAAGAAGACATCGGGACGCCGACCGCGCCGTGCCTGACCACGGCGGCCGTGTTGTGGCCCGGATCGAGGAACGCTCACGTGGTCCACGGCCGCTGGGCAGCTGTTTCGCCGATCCTACGAGTCGGGCTCCTGGCGCAGGTCCAGGAAGCAGTGCAGTCGTACGCCGGGCTCTCCGGGCTTCCGGGTGGTACGGTCCGCCGGCGCGATGGCCCACCGCGTGGCGAGCAGCTCCTGGACCGCGAACGCGGATGCGTCATCGGCGGCGGCGACGTCCACCATGGCCAGCCCCGGTACTGCCACGTGTGCTTCGTTGATCGGCCTCATGCACGGCATTGCGCGGGGGCGTCGGCAGAAGTTCTCTGATCCTGGCGCCGTCACCCGACCGAGTGCGCCCCGGGGCATGGTGGCGACGGGCTGGCCTCGGCCCTGTTTGACAAATGATCTCTGCGAAGCTGTGGTGTCCGAGGCCAGGGAGAGGCTTATGGGGATTGAGCTGGAACTGCATTCGGGGCGGCCTACGTACAAGGGGTCGTCTCGGGAGACCTTGCTGCGAGGGTCCTACCAGCACGGTGAGGTGTTGGCGAGGGCGCTGAGCACGCTCGACCGGCACGGCTCAGGCAAGCTCGGGTGGGTGGATCCATATGGCGACACGCTGTTCAACGAGCAGGAAACTCAAGTCGCCCGTCAGGAAGTCGGTGTCCTGCACAGCAGTGCACTGACGAGCAGCAGAAGGCGGCTCTGCTTGACCTCGCTGAGCTTCTTGAGGCGTGTGCGGCGACGCCGGGCAGCTACTTGTGGTTCATGGGTGACTAGCCATGCCCGATCATTGATCTTGTGGTGGGTGGAGGTGAGCGGATGCGCGGTCGGCCGCTTCTTCTGCCAACCGTGGGTCGATGGCCCCGCTGGTGGGGTGCTGGCAGGCCGGGCACAGCTCGCGCTGGCCGTTGGAGGTGACGACGGTGCCCCATTCATGGCATTGCATGCAGTCCTGGGCCAGCGAAAGGCCCGGTCGAGGGGCCGGGGCCGGAGGGATGGGCGGGGCTTCGTGAGCCATGCGGTGGGGTCTTCGGCGTGGTGAGTGACGGTCTCACAGCCTGCCAGCATTCGTATCGTATGCCCGTACATGTCCCAAGGGATGGCATGGCTGCCTCCCGCTTGGCAGGCCCGTTCGGGAGCTACCTGAGAGAGGGAGTTCCGGGATGGCGCGGTCTGTCCGGGGAGCAGTCGGGAGTGCTCTGAGTGCCGAGCCTACGGAGAAGACCGCTGCCGGATCCCGTCAGGTCACCTCCCAGATCGCGAAGATGTCCAGCGCCGCCTCGATTTGTGCCTTTGTGTGGCTGCCAAGTTCTCCTGCGAACCTGACGAAGACCACACAGGATCCTGGATCGGCCGCGACGAACAGCGTCAGCCGTACTCGGCCCAACAGCGGGTAGTCGTACCAATCGGACCGTTCGACATCCGTCGTCGGCAGGGCGGTTTCGATGGCCTGCCAGTCCGAGTCATCGAACTCGTATCCCGCAAACCCTGCGACCGATTCACACAGCGGCCGCAGGTTGGTATCGATGATCCAGCCACCGTCGAGAACCTTGTCAGGGCCCAGAGTGGTCATCTTCCACCGTCCGCTCTCGTCCGCCAGGTCCACCGAGGATGGAGCCGCACCTGTAGGTGCATCAGTCCCCAAGGACTACCAGATCAAGTCATAGCTAACGTGTCCTGCGAGAACACAGACTAGGACCGGCACCGGTGCCCGCCGCCTGGGGGAGGTGCTGCGGGTACGCACCCTGTCCCGTCTCGGGGTCGACGTCCGCGTCGGCCACATCGACGCGCCCGGCGGTGTCCTCGCCGTCGCCCCCGACCGAGTCGCTGACTGGCTGGGTCCGCTGCCGGTCGAGGCCCTGCACGGGATCGGCCCCCGGCATGCGGCAGTACTGTGCGACTACGGCATCCACTGTGTCGGCCTGCTCGCCGCCATCCCAGCTGAGACGGTGCAGCGCCTGCTCGGGGCCGCGACGGCCGCACGGCCGACCGGGCCCGCGGCATCGACCCGCGCCCCGTGGTCCTCCGGACGCTGCCCGCCGCCGCGACCGTCCGCCGCGCCTTCGACC
>NZ_JBWLKM010000087.1:0-32883 GCF_059026085.1 Streptomyces sp. a15
CAGATCGAACTCCCCGCCGATCATCAGCAGCGCTACCGGCAGCGCCATGATCCCGATCGTCGACGACTGGTACAGGACGTTGGCCATCGAGCTGCCGTCGCGCACCGGCGGCGCCGAGATCAGGAAGAACACGTACACCGCGACGGCACCGAGCAGGACACCGACCTCGGGTCGGGCCAACAGCCGCAGTGGGAGGGGCCGTTGAGAGGTCCGGCCGTCGGTGATCTCCGGGCCGGGGGCCGGCGGTGTGGTCACCGCCGGCTCGGCGTGCGGGGTCACGCTCATCAGCGGGTGCCCTTCGCGGCCAACTCGGCGACGCTGTCGGCGTTGTCCTTGGTGATGAATGCCGGGCCGGTCAGGACGGGCGCGGTGCCGCCGCCGCTGACGTTGCCGTTGTTCTTGTAGAGCCACATGGAGTCGACGGCGAGGTAGCCCTGGAGGTAGGGCTGCTGGTCGACGGCGAACTCGATCGTGCCGTCCTGGACAGCCTTGACCAGTTGCTTGTTCAGGTCGAAGGTCGCGATCTTGGCCTTGGTTCCGGCGTCGGACAGTGACTGCACGGCGGTGAGCGCGATCGGGGCGCCGAGGGTGACCACCTGGTCGATGGAGGAGTCCTGCTTGAGCTTGGCGGTGATCGTCGACTTCACGGACGGCATGTCGGTGCCGTTGACGTAGAGGGTGTCGGTCTTGCCGCTGAAGCCCTTCTTCAGTCCGGCGCAGCGGGCCTCCAGGGCGACCTGTCCCTGCTCCTGGATGACGCACAGGGCGTGCTTGGCGCCGAGCTCGTTGAGGCGTTGGCCGAAGGCCTGGCCCGCGATGTTCTCGTCCTGGCCGAAGTACTCGAGCATGCCGAGCCTCTTCCAGTCGTCCACCCCGGAGTTGAAGCCGACGACCGGGATGCCGGCCGCCTTGGCCTTGGCGACCACGTCCTTCATCGCGTCGGGCTTGGCGGCGGTGAGCGCGATGCCGTCGACCTTCTGGTCGATCGCGTTCTGCACCAGGTTGGCCTGGTTTCCGGCGTTGGGGTCGCTGGAGTAGACGAGCTTGATGTTGTCCTTGGCGGCGGCGGCCTGGGCACCCTTACGGATGAGGTCCCAGAAGGTGTCGCCGGGAGCGGCGTGGGTGATCACTGCCACGGTCATGCGGGGAGTGGTGGCCTTGCCCGCCGAGGCGGCGGCTCCGCCTTCCTCGGCCTTCTTCCCGCCGGAGCTGCTGGAGCACCCGGTGGCGAGCAGTGCGCCGGTGAGAACTACGGCGGTCAGGGTGGCGGCTCGTTGGTGTCTGTGCATGTCCCTCGCACCTCACTGTGCTGGTCAGTATGGGTTGTGCTGGATGGTGTGGAGCGGCTTCGGGTCTAGGTGGGCCGGTCGCTGCGGCCGAGTGGATGGCGGACGCGGGCTGGTGGCGGGGAGGTCCCGCGACGGAAGCCTGAGCTGGTGGGCCCGGAACCGTGACGAAGGGTGCGTCCTGGGCTAGAGCGCTTTACTAGCGCGCTCTAGTGGCTCGTACTATGGATCGAGCCATCGGTGATGTCAATAACTTTGTCAGGACGTATCGACACAGTTCGCAGGTTGTTGCGTGGAGCCGCGTGGAGCCGTACAGGCGATGCCGTCGTGGCCGTTCGATGCCCGGACACCCGTCGGCCGGACGTCCTCGGTGCACCCGCCCCGGACCGTCGTCGTACGGCGGGTCGCCTCGACGTCGGACGGCCGGGAGACGGGCTGTGGGGCGGCTCGCCCCTACCGCGGTCCTGGAGACACGCAGGTCTCGTTCAGGCGACCAGTTCCTTGGTGATGCGGTCGAGCATGAACGCGGAGGACTCGTGGGCCCGTTCCTCCCAGGCGAAGACGCAGGCGGTGGCGACGCCGTCGAAGTTCAGCTCGCGCAGCGTGCCGAAGAAGGCGTCCCAGTCGACCTCGCCCTGGCCGATGTCCAGGTGCTGGTGGATACGGGCCGTGGTGCCAGGTGGGTTGAGGATGTAGCGCAGGCCCGAGGAGCCCTTGTGGTTGAAGGAGTCGGCGATGTGAACGTGCTGGAGCTTGTCGCCGGCGTAGCGCATCATCGCCGCGATGTCCGCGCCGACGTGCGAGGCGCCCGAGAGGTGGAAGCTGTGCGGGGCGCAGTAGAGGTAGTTCACCCACGGCTTGTTGATCGCGCGGACGAGGTCGACCGCGGGCGTGTTCTCCTCGCAGAAGTCGTCCGGGTGGGCCTCCAGGTTGAGGGCGATACCCTCCCGCTCGAAGATCGGCAGGAGTTCCTCCGTCGAGCGCCAGAAAGCGGCCTCGCTCTCGGCGGCCCGCTCGGGACGGCCGTTGAACTCCGAGTTCATCAGCGGGCATTCGAGGTCCGCGGTGATCTCGATCATCCGCTTCCAGTACCGCACGGCGGCCAGCCGCTCGGTCTCGTCGGGCGAGGACCACTTGTACAGCGGAAGCACGGAGGACAGCTTCACCCCGTGCGTACGCAGCGAGTTCTTCAGTTCGGCGATCCGCTCGTCGTCCGCCCGCGGGTGCAGGAAGAACGGCATGAAGTCGTCACGGGGCGACAACTCGATGTACTCGTAGCCGAGGTCGGCCACGGTACGCACCATGTCGTCGATCGGCAGGGCGCGGAACATGTACGGGTCGAGGGCGATCTTCACGCGGCACCTCCGTAGCAGGCGGGGCGGGGCTTGAGGTCGGTGGCGACGACGCGGCCCGACTCCAGGGCCTCGACGGTCGCGCTGGTGATGACGGTGGCGGCGTAGCCGTCCCACGCCGAGGGGCCGGTGGGCTCATGGCCGGCGGCGAGACCCGCGATCCACTCGCGGAACTCCGTGTCGAAGGCGTCCGCGAAGCGGCCCACCCAGTCCGTGAGCACCTCCGTGCTGTGCTGTCCCGCGGTGCGCAGGCCGACCGCGGCCGGGTCGGGCAGTCGGACCAGCCCTTCCTCTCCGACCGCCTCGCACTGGATGTCGTAGCCGTACTGGCAGTTGACGAAGACCTCCAGATCGATGCGGACGCCCTTGGCGGTCTCGAAGAGCATGATCTGCGGGTCCTTGAGGTGGGCGAACCGCTTGCTCGTGGGGCGCGGAGTGACCACCTGGGTGGAGATGATCTCGTCGTCGAGCAGCCAGCGCAGCACGTCCACCTCGTGCACCGCCGTGTCCAGGGCGGCCATGGCGGAGGTGTACGCCGTGGGGACGGTCGGGTTGCGGTGGGCGCAGTGCACGATCAGCGGCTCGCCGATGCGGCCGGAGTCGATGACCTGTTTCATCTGCCGGTATCCGGCGTCGTAGCGGCGCATGAAGCCCACCTGGACCAGGCGGCGGCCGTGTGCCGTCTCGGCCTCGATGATCTTCAGGCAGTCCTCGGCCGTCGTGGCCAGGGGCTTCTCGCAGAACACCGGTTTCCCGGCGGCTATCGCGTTCAGCACGTGCTCGGCGTGGGTCGGGCCCCAGGACGTGACGAGGACGGCGTCGACGTCGTCCGCCGCGATCAGGGCCGCGCCGTCGGGCAGCACTCGGGCGCCGACCGGCGCCGCTGCCTCCTCGGCGCGGGCGGCGTCGATGTCGGTGACCGCGGTGACGCGGGCGCCGGTGACGGTGTCGGTGAGGCGCCGGATGTGTTCCTTGCCGATCCAGCCGGCGCCGATGACGCCTACGCGCACACTCATGGGCGGTGGTCCTTTCTGCGGACTCCGGGCAGCCGTCGGCCCGGAGACAGGGAGAAGTCAGGAGAAGGGAGAAGTCAGGAGAAGCGCGTACGGAGTTCGGCTTCGAGGGTTTCCAGGGACCGTCCCCTGGTTTCGGGGACGTAGCGCTTGACGAAGGTGAGGGCGAGGACGCCCGCCGCCACGAAGAGGAAGAACGTGTTGGAGATCCCGATCCCGTCGACCAGGGACGGGAAGACCAGTCCGATCGCGAAGTTGGTCAGCCACAGCACCACCGCTGCCACGCCCATCCCGAAGCCGCGCATCCGCATCGGGAAGATCTCCGAGAGCATCAGCCAGGTCACCGGTGAGATCGCGCCCTGCTGGAAGGCGAGGAAGGTGACGGTCATGGCGAGCACGGCGTAGGCGCGGCCGTCGCCGGAGGGCAGCACCAGGGAGAACACGCCGATCAGCAACAGGGCGGTTGTCGTGCCGATCTGGCCGGCCATCAGCATCGGACGGCGATTGACCCGGCCGAGCAGCCAGATGCCGACGAAGGTCGCCAGCACCGAGATCACGCCGTTGGCGATGTTGGCGGTCAGGGCGCTGTCGGCGGCGAAGCCGGCGTCGGTGAGGATCTGAGTGCCGTAGTACATGATCGTGTTGACGCCGGTGATCTGCTGCACGATCGCGATGCCGAAGCCGACGAACATCAGCCTGCGCACCCAGGGTGTGGCCCTCATGTCCTGCCAGCCGCCGAGCTTCTCCCGCTCCTCCTTGACGGCGAGGGCGGACACCTCGGCGAGCTCGGCCTCGGCCCGCTGCCGGGACCGCACCTGCTTGAGCACTTCGAGGGCCTCGCCGAAGCGGGTCTGCGAGGCCAGCCACCGCGGGCTCTCCGGCATCACCAGCATGCCGAACCACAGCACCACGGCCGGAACGGTGGCGAGGACGAGCATCCAGCGCCACACACCGCCGGACTCGCCGCCGACCCGGGCGATGATCGCGTTGGAGGTGAAGGCGAGCAACTGGCCGCTGACGATCATGAGTTCGTTGCGGGTGACGAGTGCGCCGCGCCGCTCGGCGGGGGAGACCTCGGCGAGGTAGACGGGCACGGTCACCGAGGCGCCGCCGACCGCGAGTCCGAGCACGAACCGGGCCACGACCATGACCGCCGTGTTCGGCGCGAGCGTGCAGCCGAGCGCCCCGACGAAGAACACCACGGCAAGGATGAGGATCGTACGACGCCGTCCGCGCGCGTCCGACAGGCGCCCGCCGGTGACCGCGCCGAGCGCGGCGCCGAGCAGGAGTGAGCTGGTGACCATGCCCTCGGTGAAGGGGGTCAGGCCCAGGTCGTCGGTCATGTAGGGCAGAGCGCCGTTGATGACGCCGGTGTCGTAGCCGAAGAGAAGTCCGCCGAAGGTGGCGATGACGGTGATGAGCCGCAGCCGCCGGGAGACCGCCGGCGGCGTGTCGTCCGCGGCCGGGGTGGCTTGTGTGATGTCGTCCCTGAGGTCCATGGGCGCCTCCTACCGGTCGAGCGTCGGGCGCCGGGTACCCGTCAGCCCGCAGCGGGCCAGGTGCTCACGGGTGCTGACCGCGATGGGCAGCGGCACCTCGGGAGCGCACGGGTACAGGTCCTGCTCGACGATCACGAACAACTCGGCGTCGAGCTCAGCGAGTTCGGCTACGACGTCGGCCGGGTCCGGCACGCCGGCGGGAGGCGAGACGCACACCCCTCGTTTGACGGCCTCACCGAAGGACAGGTCCTCGGCGGCGACCTGGGCGAGGACGGCCGGGTCCATCTGCTTGATGTGCACGTAGCCCACGCGCTCACCGAAGCGGCGGATCAGGTCGAGGTTGTCGCCGCCGCCGTAGGCCACATGGCCGGTGTCCAGGCAGAGGTTGGTGTAGCGGGAGTCCGTCTCGTTCAGCAGCCGCTCGATCTCCGGCTGGGTCTGGATGTGGCTGTCGGCGTGCGGGTGGACGACGAGCCGTACGTCGTACTCGTCCAGGAGCAGCCGGCCCAGCCGGTCGGCGTTCCGGCCGAAGCCCGCCCACTGCCCGGCGGTCAGCTCCGGCGACTCGGTGAACTCACCGGTCTTCTCGTCCCGGTACATCGGCGGGATGAGGACAAGGTGGTGGGCGCCCGCGGCGGCGGTCAGCGCCGCGACCTGGCGGACATGGGCGAGCATCTCGTCCCAGGCCTCCGGGCGGTGCAGCGCGCCGAACGCGGTGCCGCCGGAGACCTTCAGGCCGCGGGCGTCCAGTTCCTCCCTCAGCCGCTGCGGGTCGGTGGGGAGATAGCCGTAGGGACCGAGCTCCAGCCACGTGTATCCGGCCTCGGCCAGCTCGTCGAGGAAGCGGGTGTACGACACCTGGTGCTCATCCTCGGGGAACCAGATGCCCCAGGAGTCGGGGGCGGAGCCCAGGCACAGGTTGCCTGCGGTGATGCGGAGCGGAGATGGCGCCGTTGCCATGGCGTTTCCTTTGCGGGGGAGGGGTGGGGGCCTTCAGCTGGAGGTGGGGAAGTTGAAGCCGGCGTTGACCTGCTGCGCGGGCTGGGGCCAGCGGGTGGTGACGACCTTGGGGCGGGTGTAGAAGCGAATGCCCTCGGGGCCGTGGACGGGGGAGTCGCCGATGAGGGAGTCCTTCCAGCCGCCGAAGGAGTAGTACGACATCGGCACGGGCACCGGCACGTTGACGCCGATCATGCCGACCTTGACCTGGCGCTGGAAGCGGCGGGCCGCTTCGCCGGAGGCGGTGAACAGGGCGGTGCCGTTCCCGTAGGGGTTGGCGTTGATGAGGTCGATCGCCTCGTCGAGGGACTCGGCGCGGACGATCGCCAGGACCGGGCCGAACAGCTCCTCCTTGTAGGCGTCCATCTCGGTCGTGACGTGGTCGAGCAGGGACGGGCCGGTGAAGAAGCCCTCCGCGTGTCCGTCGACTTTCAGCCCACGGCCGTCGACGACGACGGTGGCGCCCTGGGCGGCGGCGGTGCCGACGGCGTTCTCGACGCGTTCCTGCGCCGCCTTGGTGACCAGCGGGCCCATCTCGGTGCCGGGGGCGTCGCCGGGGCCGACCTTGACCTCGCGGGCCTTGCGCTCCAGCACCTCGACCAGGGCGTCTGCCGCGGCGCCGACCGCGACGGTCACCGACACGGCCATGCAGCGTTCGCCGGCCGAGCCGTAGGCGCCGGCGGTGATGTGGTTGGCGGCGAACTCCAGGTCGGCGTCGGGCAGGACGACGGCGTGGTTCTTGGCGCCGCCGAGGGCCTGGACGCGCTTGCCGTGCGCGGTGGCCTGCTCGTGCACGTACTTGGCGATCGGGGTCGACCCGACGAAGGACACCGCCTCGATCCCCGGGTGGGTCAGGATGGCGTCGACGGCGTCCTTCCCGCCGTGCACGACGTTGAAGACGCCGTCCGGGAGGCCCGCCTTCTTGTAGAGCTCGGCGACGAAGTTGGCGGCGGACGGGTCGCGCTCGCTGGGCTTGAGGATGAACGTGTTGCCGGTGGCGATGGCCATCGGGTGCATCCACAGCGGGACCATCGCGGGGAAGTTGAAGGGCGTGATGCCCGCGACGACGCCGAGCGGCTGGCGGAAGTTGTGCACGTCGACGCCGCGCGAGACCTGGTCGGAGAAGGAGCCCTTCAGTACGTCGCCGAGGCCGCAGGTGAACTCGACGACCTCCCGGCCGCGGGTGATCTCGCCGCGGGCGTCGTCGACGGTCTTGCCGTGTTCGGCGGAGATGATCCGGCCCAGTTCTTCCTCGTGCTCGACGAGGAGTTGACGGAAGGCGAACATCACCTGAGTGCGCTGCGACAGCGACGACTCCGACCAGCTTTCGAAGGCGTGGGAGGCGGCGATGACCGCGGCGTCCACATCGGCGGCCGAGCCGAGGACGACCCGAGCCTGCTCCTGCCCGGTGGCCGGGTTGAACACGGGCGCGGTCTGCGGGACCGTGCCGGTGGCGGGGGAGCCGTTGATCCAGTGGGGGATGGTGTTCACGTGGAGGTTTCCTTACAGGTAGTGCCGCTGGGCACGCTTGTGAGCGGCGTACGTCTCGTACGCGGTGCGGGTGGTGTCGAGGGCGGAGGTCTCGCTGACCGGGACGTCCCACCAGCCGTGTCCGGGCGGGTGGGGCCCGTACAGGTCGGTCTCGACATGCACGACGGTCGTGCGGTGGGCGGCCTTCGCCTTCTCCATCGCCGTACGGAACTCCTCGACGGATGAGGCGTGCAGGACGTCCGCGCCGAGTGAGGAGGCGTTCGCAGCGAGGTCGACGGGGAGTACGTCGCCGTCGAGCTGGCCCGAATCCCCGTCGCGGTAGCGGTACTTGGTGCCGAACCGCTGTGAGCCGAGCGACTCCGACAGGGCGCCGATGGAGGCGAAGCCGTGGTTCTGGACGAGGACGATGATGACTTTCAGGCCCTCGGCGACCATGGTCACGATTTCCTGAGCCATCATCAGATACGAGCCGTCACCGACGAGGACGACGACCTCGCGCGACGGGTCGGCCATTTTCGCGCCGACGCCGGCGGCGACCTCGTAGCCCATGCAGGAGTACGCGTACTCCACGTGGTACGCCTTCGGATCCCTGGCTCGCCACAGCTGCTGCAGATCACCCGGCATCGATCCCGCCGCGTTGATCACGACGGCGCGGTCGTCGAGGACGTCGTTGAGCGCGCCGAGGATCTCGGTCTGTGCGGGCAGGGGGCCGTGGCCGACGTTGAAGCACTGGTCCTCGATCTCCCTTGTGCGGGCGATCAGTTGGCGGGTCCGCTGCCGGTACGACGGCTCCACCTCCCAGTCCGTCAGCGCCCCGGCGAGGGCCTGCATGCCTGATCGGGCGTCGGCAACCAGTGGCTCGGCGGAGTGCTTGACGGCGTCCAGGCGGGCGACGTTGAGGTTGATGAACGTGACGTCGGGGTTGCCGAAGACGGTGTGGCTGGCGGTGGTGAAGTCGGAGTAGCGGGTGCCGATGCCGAGGACGACATCGGCGTCCTTCGCCAGCTCGTTGGCCGCGTACGAGCCGGTGGAGCCGATGCCGCCGACCGCGCAGGGGTGGTCCCAGGGGACGGCGCCCTTGCCGGCGTGGGTGTCGGCGACCGGGATGCCGGTGGCTTCGGCGAAGGCCCGCAGCTCGGTCTCGGCGCCGGAGTACACGGCACCTCCACCCGCCACGATCAGCGGCTTCCGCGCCGCGCGCAGCAGCCGTGCGGCCCGTTCCACGGCGGACGGCTCGGGTACCGGGCGCCCCACATGCCACACCCGGCGCCGGAAGAAGGCGACCGGCCAGTCGTACGCCTCCGCCTGCACGTCCTGCGGGAGCGCGAGGGTGACGGCGCCGGTCTCGACCGGGTCGGTGAGGACCCGCATGGCGGCGAGCGCGGCCGGGATCAGCTGCTCGGGACGGGTGATGCGGTCGAAGTACTTGGATACGGCGCGGAAGGTGTCGTTGACGGTGACGTCCCCGCCGCGGGTGTCCTCCAGTTGCTGGAGGACGGGGTCGGCGGCGCGGGTGGCGAACATGTCGCTGGGCAGCAGCAGGACGGGCAGGCGGTTGGTGGTGGCGAGCGCCGCACCCGTGATCATGTTCGTCGAGCCGGGCCCGGTCGACGCCGTACAGGCGAAGGTCGCCAGCCGGTCGCGCAGCTTCGCGTAGGCCACCGAGGCGTGGACCATGCCCTGCTCGTTGCGCGCCAGGTAGTAGGGCAGGTCGGCCTCGTCGGTGGTGGCGGCCTGCAGCAGCGCCTGCCCGATCCCGGCCACGTTGCCGTGCCCGAAGATGCCCCAGACGCCGGGGATCAGGCGCTGCTCCTGACCGTCGCGCTCGCTGTACTGATGGGCCAGGAAGCGGACGAGGGCCTGCGCGGTGGTGAGTCGGACGGTGTTCATCGCGCGTTGAGCCCTTCGAAGGGAAGCCGGTCGTCGATGTCCTGGGACTCCCAGGTCGCCCGCACCCAGCCGTGCGCGGGGTCGTCGCAGATCAGCCAGGCGCGGTCCTGGCCGGGGCCTGCCATGACGTTGAGGTAGTAGAGGTCGTAGCCGGGCGCGGCGATGGAGGGCCCGTGCCAGCCGTGCGGAATCAGCACCGTGTCCCCGGAGCGGACCTCGGCGAGCACGTCGATGGGCCGCTCCCCGGTGCCGTAGGCCCTCCCCCACGCTCGGCTTCGCTCGCGCGGGGGCACCCCCAGGTAGGCGAAGCCGTTCTCGCCCGCGACCTCGAAGTAGTAGATCTCCTCCAGCTCGGACTCTTCGCCGGGGCGTGCCTCGTCGTGTTTGTGCGGCGGGTAGGAGGGCCAGTTGCCGCCGGGCGTGAGCACCTCGCACACCAGCAGCTGCTCGGCGTCGAAGGTGCCGGGCAGGCAGTAGTTGTTCACCTGGCGCGAGCAGGCGCCGGCGCCGCGCAGTTCGACGGGCACGTCCTCCTTGCGCCCGTACCGAGCTGAGTGACCTCCCTGCTCGGTACAGGCGGAGGGCAGCGCGAACCTCCCACCGTTTGCGCTGCTGATCAGGGCCTCCGACGCGCGCGGCACGTACGCGAAGTCGGTGGCGGAGGCGAACACGCCCGTACGGCCTGCGAGTTCGAAGGTCTTGCCGTCCGTGGTGACGGTGCAGGAGCCCGTCAGCGGCAGGACCAGGAACTCGGAGTCATGGGTGGACAGGGCGTGCGCCCCACCCGGCTTCAGGGGCAGGACCCTGAGGCCGGAGTATCCCCAGCCCGCCGACTCCGGCGTGACCAGAAGGTCGTAGGGCCCGTCGGCCGAAGTCCCCCTGGGCAGGTGGTACTTGCTCGTCCCGGTCACAGCAGGCTCACCGCCTTGTCCACCGCGCCGGCGACGTCGCCGCCCGCGGGATAGAGGAGAGAGCGGCCCACGACCAGGCCCTGCGCGGTGGGGAGCTTGAGCGCCTTGCCCCAGGAGGCGAAGGCCGCCTCAGGATCGGTGACCTCGCCGCCCAGCAGGAGCGCCGGCATCGTGGAAGAGGCCAGGACCCGCTCCATCTCGGCCACGACCGGCAGCTTCAGCCAGGTGTAGGCGGTACGACGGCCCAGCCCCGAGGCGATGCTGATCGACTTGATCACGGCGTCGGGCGACAGGTCGTTGCGGATCCTGCCGTCCTGCCAGGCGGACAGGAACGGCTCCACCAGGGCGATGAGGTGACGGTCGTTCAGCTCGTTGACCGCGCGTGCCGTCTCCATCAGGACGGACGGCGTCGCCGGATCCTGCAGGGCGATGCGGGTGAGCATCTTGCCGCCGTCGAAGCCCATCGCGGCGATCGTCTCGGCGTCGTAGCCGGTGAAGCGGTCGTCGATCTCGAAGGCCGAGCCGGCGAGGCCGGCACGATTCATGGAGCCGAAGACGCTCTTGCCGTCCAGGACGCCGAGCAGGAGCAGGTCTTCGAGGATGTCGGCGGTGGCGAGCACTCCGGTGACGCCGGGGCGCTCCAGGGCGACGCACAGACGGTCCAGCAGCTCGAAGCGGTCGGCCATGGCGGTGGGGTTTCCGCCGACGCCGTTGGCGCCGCGAGCGGGATGGTCGGCGGCGATGATCATGGCCTTGCCGTGCTCGCCGAGCAGCGAGGTCGCCTTCACCCGGCGTGCGGCTGCCGCGGCGATGGCGCCGGGGTCGCCCACCCGGGCGGACACGATCCGGCTCAGGTTGTCGGACAGCACGTCATCATGCCTTTCCTTCGGTGGGAGCGGGGGTTGCCTCGCGGAGCCTGGTGTCGACCTCGGCCTCGGTCGGCATGGCGTCGGAGCAGGACAGGCGGCCGGCGACGATGGCGCCGGCGGCGTTGGCGAAGGCCACCGTGCGGCGCGTGTCCCAGCCGGACAGCAGGCCGTGGCACAGCGCACCGCCGAACGCGTCACCGGCGCCGAGCCCGTTGACCACGTCCACCGGAACCGGCGGGATCTCGGCGACCGACCCGTCCCGGTCCATGGCGAGCACCCCCTTGGGCCCCCGCTTCACCACCGCCAGCTCGACCCCTGCGGCGAGCAGCGCCTTCGCGGCGGTGTAAGGCTCGCGCTCGCCGGTGGCGACCTCGCACTCGTCGAGGTTGCCGACCGCGACCGTCGTGTGGTGCAACGCGTCGGCGTAGTACGCGCGTGCCTGGGACGGATCCGCCCAGAACATCTGCCGCCAGTCCAGGTCGAAGACCGTCGCCCCCGCCTTCGCCCGGTGCGCCAGCGCGGCGAGCGTGGCCGAACGGCTCGGCTCCTCACTCAGCCCGGTCCCGGTCACCCAGAAGATCCGTGCGTCGCGCACCGCGTCCAGGTCCAGCTCACCGGGAGCGATATCGAGGTCGGGAGCCTTCGGCAGCCGGTAGAAGTACAGCGGGAAGTCGTCCGGCGGGAAGATCTCGCAGAACGTCACCGGGGTCGGCGCGATGTCCGACGTACCGACGAAACGGCTGTCGACGCCGTAGCCGTCCAGGGCCGTGCGGACGAAGTCGCCGAACGGGTCCCGGCCGGTCTTGGTGATCACGGCCGACGAACGGCCGTAACGGGCGGCGGCCACGGCCACGTTCGTCGGGCTGCCACCCAGGTACTTGCCGAACGAGGTGACCTCCGCCAGCCCCACGCCCGTCTGGAGCGGATACACATCCACTCCCACACGGCCCATGGTCAGCACATCGAACGGCATCACGCTGGTTTCCCTTCGCTCCGGAGACACCGGGACGTTCTCGGGGATGTTTTGATCTCGCGCGCTCTACTAGCGCGCTCTAGGCAAGTACGATGAGCCCTGTCCAAATGTCATGTCAATAGCTTGTTGCCGGGAGATTTCGCGGCCGACCGTAAGGTGGGGCGCGTCGAAGGGGGAGGTTCACAGGTGGATGCGTCGGCCAAGCAACGGCCCACGATGGCGGACGTCGCCGCGAAAGCGGGCGTGTCCAGGGCACTCGTGTCGATCATTTTCCGTGGCCAGCCGGGGGCCAGCCAGGAGACCCGCGAACGCGTCCTGCGCGTGGCCGACGAGATCGGCTACCACCCCGACAACGCCGCCCGGCTGCTTGCCCGGGGACGCAGCCGCACGCTCGGCGTGATGTTCACCGTGCACCAGACCTTCCACTCGGACCTCATCGCGGGCATCTACCCCGAGGCCGAACGGCTCGGCTACGACGTACTGCTCTCCGCCGCCACGCAGAGCCGGGACGAGGCCAAGGCGATCGAGGCGCTCCTCGGCCACCGTTGCGAGGCGGTGATCCTGCTCGGCTCCGACGCGGAGGCCGCCTACCTCGACGAGCTCGGGCGTCGCACGGTCACCGTGTCGGTCAGTCGCCGGGTGCCCCACGCCCACGTCGACTTCGTGCACTCGGCCGAGGGCAAGGGGGTGCGACAGGCCATGGATCACCTTGTCGAGCTGGGGCACCGTCGGATCCTGCACATCGACGGCGGCCGTGGCCCCGGGTCGGCCGATCGACGGCGCGCCTACCGGGCCGCGATGCGTCGTCACGGGCTGGAGTCGGAGATGCGGGTCGTTCCCGGTGACCACACCGAGCTGTCGGGCATCGAGACGGGGCAGTCACTCCTGGCGGAGCGCGACCGCGGGCAGCCCCTGCCGACCGCTGTCCTGGCGGGCAACGACCGGTGCGCGTGGGGGCTGTTGATGTCGCTGACGCGGGCCGGGGTCGACGTCCCCCGTGACATGTCGGTCGTCGGTTACGACGACAGTCATCTGTCCCACCTGATGCCCATCGGCCTCACCACGGTGCGTCAGGACGCGGTCCTCATGGCGGAACACGCGGTGCGCTTCGCCGTGGAGCGGCTGGAAGGCGGGGATGTGGCACCGCGGGAGGCCGTGCTGGACCCGAAACTGGTGGTCAGGGGGACCAGCGGACCGGCTCCGGAGTTCCAGGCCTGAGTTGCGTGGTTCCACCTGGGGGTGCCCGATCCCGGTGCGTCGTGCGGGACCTTACGACAGGCGGTCATGACCCTGCTCGACCGGGCCTGGACCGTTCCGAAGGTGCCGGGCGTCGATGACTTCGCCGTCCGTCAAGGACGCCGCCTTGAGAACGGCCGCTTCGGGAACGGCGGGCTTGCGGAGCAGGAGCAGCGCCGCGTCGTCGTGCAGTCGGCCTCCCACATGTGCCAGCAGTTCGTTGTGGAGCGCTGTGAGGGTATGTGCCGGCTCGTCGGACAGGTGCTGCGCCAGCCTCTCGGTGAGCGGGTAGAACTCACGGCCGTGGTCGCGGGCCTCCGTGACCCCGTCGGTGTAGAGCAGCAGCTGATCCCCGTCGGCGAAGGGCAGTATCTGCAGGCTGGGAGTCTCGCCCGAGAGGGCGCGCAGGCCGAGCGGCGGGGCCGGATGGGCGGGTTCCACCGGTACGACTCCGGCGCCGTGCACCAGGAGCGGGGGAGCGTGTCCGCAGTTGACCAGCTCCAGATGGCCTGGTCGGGGATGTCCGGCGACCACGGCGGTGACGAAGTCGTCGCAGCTGAGGTTGCGCGCCAGACTCCGTTCGATCCTGGCGACGACGGCGAGGAGATCGGGCTCCTCGTAGGCCGCCTCGCGGAAGACCCCGAGCACCAGAGCGGCGATCCCCACAGCCGGCAGCCCCTTGCCGCGCACATCGCCGACGATCAGCCGAACCCCGTACGGGGTGGGCACGAGGGCGTAGAGATCCCCGCCGATACGGGCCTCCGCGGCCGCGGCGCTGTAGCGGACGGCCACCTGGAAGGGGCCGACGGTCGCCGGTACGGGCTGGAGCAGCGCGTGCTGGGCGGCTTCGGCGACCGAGCGGACGGCCGCGAGCACTCGCTCGCGACGCCCGCGCAACGCGCTGGCCAGGCCACTCGCCAGGGTGACGGCCACCAGGGCGGACAGCACGGCTGCCAGCTCGCGGCCCGGTGCACCGTCATGGATGCCGAGCACCGCGCCCAGCACCCCGGCGAGGAGACCGACACAGAGGACCCCGCGCGGCCCGCTGGTGGTGGCGGCCAGCGCGGGCCCGGCCGCGAGCAGCGACAGCCAGGTCAGCCCGACTCCGGTGAGGAGGTCGACGACCACGATGGCGGAAACGATCAGGACGGGCAGTACGGGCGTACCGGAGACCAGCTGCGCGGCGACACGATTCCAGGACGCCGTCCCCGAGGCGGCCGCCTGGTTTCTGGGCCGCCGTATCGGTCCGTGGTCGCCACCATGCACTCGGGTGTGACTCATGTTTTGCCCGCAGTCCTCACCTGTGTACGGAGCGTGTGCTCCGGAAATGTCCGTTTGATTCAGGAAAGAGGATTAGTCAGAGTGCCACAAGGAGGCGATTTTCAGATAGTGAGTGACAGGCCTGTGGTCACGCGACTTGCGGTCGGGAGCAGTCGCGCCCGGATCTCCTCGAGTCGGGACAGCCGGTCCGCCCGCAGCGAGACGCCGAGCGAGCCGAGCACGTTCCCGCTGTACACGGGCACCGCGATACAGACCGTGCCGAGGGCGTACTCCTCCATGTCCGTGACGGCCGGCGCCACGGGGGAGGAGTCGAGTCGCCGGAGCAGTTCCGGGGCGTCGGTGATGGTCCGTGGCGTGAGATCGGCGAGGCGGTGCCGGGAGAGATAGTCCTTGCGGGAGTCCTCGTCCAGCTCGCGCAGCACCGACTTGCCCAGTGCGGTGGCGTGGCCGGCGTCCTCGAATCCCACCCAGAGGTCGACTCGGGGTGCCCGGGGGCTGTCCACGATCTCGGCGACCCGGATCTCGCCGTCCTCGTAGAAGGTGAGGTAGGCGGCGGTCGCGAGCTCGTCCCGCAGCGCGGCCAGCGCCGGACGGACCCGGCTGAGCAGCGCCTGCCCGCGGCCCGTGGTGTGGAGCGCCTGTACCTTGTCGCCCAGGACGAACCCGCCGTCGTCCAGCTTCCGCAGGTATCCGTCGTGGACCAAGGTCCGCAGCAGGTGGTACGCGGTGGCCAGAGGCAGCCCCGTCTCCCGTGCCAGCTGCTTCGCCGGCGCGCCGTTCTCGTGCGCGCTCACCGCCTCCAGCAGGCGGAAGGCCCGCTGCACGGAGGTGATGAGCGTAGGGCCGGGGCCGTCGTGAGCAGCCATACGACCAGCGTGCGCCGGGTATGCGGCGCAGGCAAGATTCGCGCGGCTCCTTGCCACTCCGCGCGACCCCACGATCAGGGCCTGGAGGATCACTGTGCCCCGTACACGTAAGCGGCGACCCAGGTGATGCCGAGCTCGGCGCTGCTGCACGGAGCCGCGCCGCCCGGCCCGTGCAGGGCGCCTTTGTTCTGCAGTACCCAGGACTTGGGCCGGTCCGGCACATCGCGGATGTCGTACCTCCTCTGCCGAGCGTCCACGAGGAACGGCACGTGTCCGGCGTTCACCGGCTCGCTTTGCGGACGCTCGCAGTATCCATACGTCATCGGTGACCAAGGTCCGCCTGCGCGGCCGCCACCTGCAGCAGAGTCTGCTGCACGGGTTGGGGGCGTGCGTGTGCCCAGCGCGATCACCCATCACCCTGCGGTTCCGTGCAGTGCGCCGCGCTTCACCGCTCATACGCCGCGTCGGCCGCCCCTCCGGGCGGCTGCCTTGCGATGATGCGCCAGGAGTCCGAAAAATCCGGCGAGGAAACCGCTGACGAGCCCGGACACGGGTTTCGAGGTCACTCGACGTCCCCTGAAGGGCGGCTGCCGGATTCGTGTGCCTCGGAGCGGCCGGCCGTCAGCGGGACATTCTGCGCGGCCGGAAGCGTCCGTCCCAGGCGGGCGAGCGGGGACAGAGCCATCACCACCGGGGACAGCAACATGCCGGCGGCCGTCGCCAAGAGACTGGT
Organism: Streptomyces sp. a15; assembly: GCF_059026085.1. Classification (NCBI taxonomy): domain Bacteria; kingdom Bacillati; phylum Actinomycetota; class Actinomycetes; order Kitasatosporales; family Streptomycetaceae; genus Streptomyces; species Streptomyces sp. A15. The sequence continues at coordinate 16,400 of NZ_JBWLKM010000087.1, forward strand.
GCGCAATCCCCACTCCTCTGCGAGGAATCCGCCGAGCAGGGAGCCGAGCGGGGACAGCCCCATGCCGACAAACGTGATCGTCGCGGCCGCGCGGCCTTGCATCCCGTCTGGAGTGACGGTCTGTCGGACGGCCATGACCGCCACATTCACCAACTGGCCGCCTACCCCGAACACGAAGCTGACCGCGAGGAGCGCGGGAACGGTCACCGCAGAGGAGCCGTGCAGCGCGGGTACACACAAGAACACGCCGTCGCCGAGTGCGGCCGCGGCCACGAGTACCGGGCCGTACCCGAACCGGTTCGGCAGGCGGGCGGCCAGGAGGGAGCCCAGGAGCGCGCCCGGCCCTGTCGCCGCGAGTGCCAGCCCGACGGCGGTGCCGGACAGGTGCAGTTCCCTCGGCAGGAAGAGCAGATAGACGGTCATCACGGCCGCGAAGGAGAACTGGAAGGCGGCCGAGGCCAGGCACACGGTCCGCAGCGCGGTATCGCGGGCGACGAAACGGAGGCCCTCGTGGATCCGCCGCCAGACCCAAGACGGACGTTCCAGGGGCTCCGAAGTCGATTCGACTTGACGGATTCGTCGGATGGACAGGAACGACAGCGCGAAGAACAGTGCGCCGGCGGCGGCAGCGATCGGCGCCGACAGCAGGGACACCAACGCACCGCCGAGGGCAGGACCGCCAATCTGAGCCGCGGACCGGCTGCCCTCAAGCGCGCTGTTGCCCCGTACCAGCTGATCGCGTTGCACCAGCCGTACAAGAGATGCTTGGTATGCCACGTCGAAGAACACGGACAGGGCCCCGATGGCGAAGGCGATCACGAAGAGCGCGGGCAGGCCGAGCAGGCCGAAGAGGCCGGCCACCGCGGCGGCACCCAGGGCAAGGGTCCGGCCGACGTCAGTCAGCACCATCACTGTGCGAGTGCGCCACCGGTCCACCCATGCGCCGACGAAGAGCGCGAGCAACAGGATCGGCGCCTGGCCCACGGCACGCAGGACGCCCAGCTGGGGGGCACTGGCATTGAGCGTCAGGACGGCGAAGAGCGGAAGAACGACCAGACCTGTGTGTTCCCCGAGTTGGGAGGCGGTCTGCCCCACCCAGAGTCTGCGGAAGTTGCTGTCCCGCCACAGGCTCGACGGAACCGGTCGACCGGAATCGGATACAGCGGAGGAAGCGGACGGCACAGAGATCCCTCGGGTTGCCGACAACGAGGCCCGCTACCGGGCACACGACAGGTGCGCCGACGGTTCAGGCAGGAGGAGGCTCGCTGTGCCGCAACATCAAGGGCGGCACGCGATGACAGGCCGATCGGCCTACAACGTCAACGCGCGCTCGGGCGACCGACCATGTCTGCAACTCCTCGTGGATCAACTCGATGCACCCGGACACTAGCGCTGGGTGGCTCAGCGCGAAAGGCAATTAGGGTCCGGGCTTCGACGCGGTGAACTCACCTGGCTGGCTCAGGTCGTGCGATTTCGCTGGTCGCACGCTGGTGCAGAAGACAACGGCAGGAACCGTGGGCGCGCCGGCCGTCGCGAACGCGCCGCTGGTCTTGTACGCGACCTTCGTGGTGGCCGCCCGACCGCGCGGTGCCTGCAGACCAAGGATTCCGGCCGGTGACGTTCGTTGTGACCGGCGAGGGAGGCCAGGCCGACGAGGATCCGGCCTGCGCTGAACACGTTGGTCAATGTATGGCCGGCAGCGATGTCGAGCCCCGTATCTCCACCGCGCGAGGACTTCTCGTGCCGCGGCAGACCTCGCCGGTGGGCTGAATGGTCACGCTGAAAAGGTTCACTCCTTGCTGAGGACGATGTCGAACGTCGCCGAGGTCCACGGTCCCTCCAGCTGTCGGCTGTCCGGCGTCGGAGTTCCGGCCTCGTGACGATCGAAGGGGCGGATGAGTGACTCCTTCACGCCGAAGACGGAGTCGGCGTTCAGACAGGGGTCGCCCGCCACGAAGACGTGCGTGATGAGACGCCGGAAGCCGGGTGCCGTCACCATGAAATGCAGATGCGGTGCGCGCATCGGTGAGCGGCCGGCGTGGTCGAGGAGTTGGCCGACGGGGCCGTCGTCCGGGATCGGGTACGGCGTTGGAGTGAGACCCCAGAACCGGTAGCGGCCCTCGGCGTCGGTGAAGAAGTGTGCGCGCCCCGCGAGGCCGCCGTCGTCGTACTGGACGTCGTACATGCCGTCGTCGTCGGCCTCCCACACCTCGACGCGGGCACCGGCGACGGGGTTGCCGTCGGTGTCCGTGACCCGGCCGTCGACCCACGCGGGCTCACCGGTCGCGCCGCCCGCGATGTCCCCGCCGAGCTCGATCTTTGGCGAGTCCTGGACGAAGAACGGGCCGAGGACCGTGGCCTGCGTCGACGCGTCGAGGCCCGGCTCGTTCACCGCGACGGTGAGCATGGAGATGCCGAGGACGTCCGAGAGGAGGACGAACTCCTGGCGGGTGTCGGTCGTGATGTGACCGGCCGCGGTGAGGAACTCGATCGCCGCGCCCCACTCGTCCTCGGTGAGGCGGGTCTCGCGCACGAACGCGTGGGCGTGCCGAACGAGGGCCTGCATGACCTCGCGGAACCGTTCGTCCTTCGCGGTGTCGAAGCTCGCGACGACCTTGTCGGTCAGTTCCTGTTCAGTCGTGTCAGTCATCGGGGATGCCCTTCCGTGCGAGGGGAGGTGAGCGGGATCGGCACCGGGGTGTCCCCGCGGCACGCGCGCCCCAGCAGCTCGCGCATCTCGTCACGGGTCACGCGCCGCGGGTTGGTGTCCGGGATCTGTGCCATGACGAGGTCGCAGGCCCGGTCGAGTTCCTCCTCGGCCAGTCCCAACTCGCTGAGCGAGCGCGGAGGTTCGAGCCGGGCGTAGAGGGCGAGCAGCGCGCCGAAGGGGTCGGTGCGTTCGTCGAGCGCCGCTGCGAGGTGCCGCGCCGCCTCGGGTGCCGCGGGCAGGTTGAGACCGACCACGTGCGGCAGGACCACCGAGTGCAGGGCGGCGTGTTCGAGGTCGTACGCGCCGCCGAGGACATGGCACACCTTGTGGTGCAGTCCGGAACCGGCGCCCGCGAAGGCGACCGCCCCGAGGTAGGTGCCGAAGAGGATCTCCCGGCGGGCCGCGACGTCCCGGCTGTCGGCGACGATGCGCGGCAGCGCCGATGCCAGCGAGCGGACGCCCTCGACGGCCAGGGCGGAGCTGATCGGGTTGTGCCGGGGGGCCCACCACGCGTCGACGCAGTGGGCGAGCGCGTTGAGCCCCGACGTCACCGACAGGCGGGTCGGCAGCGACAGCATCAGGGTCGCGTCGTAGACGACGACGCGGGGCAGCACCTTCGGATCGACGCCGGTGCGCTTGTGGCCGTCCTCGGTGAGGCCCCAGACGGGGGTCGCCTCGGAGCCGGCGTATGTCGTGGGGACGGCGAGGATCGGCAGGCCGGTGGTGAGCGCGGCTGCCTTGGCGGTGCCCGTGGTGGAGCCGCCGCCGACGCTCAGCAGCAGGTCGGCCGCGTGTTCGGTGGCCGCCGCCCGCACGGCCTGTGCCACCTCGGCCGGCACATGCGGCCTGACGGCGCTGAACGTCGCCACGACGGGAACGTCCTTGCAGATGTCCTCGGACAGGGCGCGTTCGCCCTCGGCCGCGATCACCAGGACCCGGCGCGCGCCGAGCCCTGCGACCTCGGCAGTCACGTCCTCCCGTGCGGTGCCCGAGCCGAAGACGACCCGCTGGCCCCAGGACTCGTAGACGACCCGCGTCATGCCGTCGCCGCCCGCACCCGGGGTACCGCGCCCGCCGCGAACGCGCCGATCAGCGCCGGTACGGCGAAGGCGTAGAAGGCCCACTCGACGTCGGCGCCCGAGCTGAGGACGAACGCGCCCAGGGACGGGCCGGCGATCGCGCCGAAGCGGCCGATCGACAGGGCCCAGGCGAGGCCGTTGCCGCGCAGGGCGTCCGGGTAGCGCGTGACGATGAACGCGTTGCCGAGGATCTGCGAACCGATGAACCCGAACCCGCTGATGAACATGAGCACGAACATAACGGGTGTCGGCGGGCGGGTGCTCATCGCGACGAGGCTCAATGTGCCGACCAGGAACGCGACGACCACCACGCGCTTGGCGCCCAGCGCGTCCGCGACCCGGCCGCCCACGATGGCACCGACGCCGACGCCCAGCCACATGGCCGCCGTCTGCAGCAGCGCCGAGCCGAGGGAGAAGCCCGCGGCCTGCATGATGCTGGGCAGCCAGGTGCTGATGCCGAAGACCAGCAGCAGTCCGCAGAAGGACATGGCCCAGAACAGCACGGTCGAGACCGCGAGCCCGCCCGTCAGCAGCGGTCCGATACCGAGCCAGCGACCCGGGTCCGACGTCGGGGAGGCGTCCGACGGGGCGAGACCGAGCTGCTCCTCCACCGCCCTCGCCTCGGCCGTCCGGGCCGTACGGCTGAGGTGGAACGGGCTCTCCGGGAGCCGCATCACCAGAGGTATGGCCAGGAACACCGGGGTCACGCCGATCACGTACAGCCAGCGGTACGAGACGTCGGGCAGCAGGGCCGTGCCGAGCAGGGGAGGAGCACAGGGCGCCGGCCGCGTAGCCGCTCATGATCAGGGCGACGTTGCGGCTGCGGCGGCCGGGCTCGCTGAGGTCGGCGACGTATGCGTTGATCGTCGGCAGTACGACGCCCAGTCCGAGGCCGACGACCAGACGTCCGGCCCCGAAGGACGGGACGCCACCGGCGAACGTGCAGACCGCCATGCCGAGCGAGAACACGGTGGTGCCGACGAGCAGGAGGCGGCGCGGGCCGGTGCGGTGGACGAGGGCCCCGGCGAGGGCCGCGCCGATCAGCATCCCGATGCCGACGAGCGAGCCGATGGTGCCTGCCTCGGCCTTGTCGATGCCGAGCGAGGGGTCGCCCAGGATCGCGGGCACGCTGACGCCGTACACGGCGAGGTCGGTGGGGCAGCCGCCATACGGGAACCGGAAAGACGATCTGGGCCGAGCAGCTCCTGCCCGCTCCGTAGGAGTTGGTGCTGGATCGCTTGAGTTGAGCGGGTGTCGGCCTTCCCCGCGCCCGGAAACGGACGAGTCAAGCCCGTCCGTGTGCCTCGTGTGAGCGTCGTGACAGGGAGTCGATGACCACCGCGGCGAAGAGCACCCCGCCCGTGATGATGAACTGGACGGCGGTGGGGGTGTCCGTGATCGACATGCCTGAGGCGATCGACTGGATGATGAGGATGCCGAGCACCGCGTTCCAGGGCGAGCCGCGTCCCCCGAACAGACTGGCGCCGCCGATGACCGCTGCGGCGATGGCGTTGAGCAGCAGGATGCCGGAGCCGGAGTTCTGGCTCACGGAGGTGATCCGCGAGGCCAGGAACAGGCCGCCGATCGCGGCCATGGTGCCCGAGACCGCGAGTACCGCGGTCTGTACCCGAGTCACGCTGAGGCTGGCGCGACGGGCCGCCTCGACGCCGCCGCCCAGGGCGTAGACCTGCCGCCCGTAGTGCGTGCGGCGGAGCACGACGTCGAGGCCGGCCACGAGCACGAGGAAGAGCAGGAGGGCGAGCGGCAGGCCCTGGAACCGGTTGAGCACATACGCGGCCGCGAACGCGATCACCGCGAGTGCTCCGGTGCGCGCCGCGATTCCCCGCAGCGAGCGATGCGGCATGCCGACGGCCTTGCGCCGCCGTCTGTCCTGGTGGGACACGAGGAAGACCACGCCCGCCGCGCCCGCAGCCACGCCGTAGGCGACGCCGTCATGGGTGAAGTAGTAGCTGGTCAGCTTGGCCACCAGCCCGTTCTCGTCGAGGTTGATGGTGCCGCTGGTCCCGAGGATGGAGAGCATGAAGCCGTTCCACGTGAGCAGCCCCGCGAGCGTGACGACGAAGGCCGGTACCCGGGTCCTGGCGAAGGAGTAGCCCTGAACGGTTCCCGTCGCGGTGCCCGCGAGCACCGCGACGATGAGGGCGAGCCATTCCGGCACGCCGTTGTTCACGTTCAGTACGGCGAAGACAGCCGCCGCGAGGCCGCTGATCGAGCCGACCGACAGGTCGAGTTCACCGAGCAGCAGCACGAAGACGATACCGACCGCGATCAGCCCGGTGCCCACGATGTCCACGCTGAGATTGGACAGGTTCCGGGGCGAGAGGAAGTTCTCGTTGAGGGCCTGGAAGATGATCCAGACCGTGACGAGGACGAGGACGACAGGGAGCGAGCCCAGTTCGCCGGCGCTCACTTTGCGCCGGACGACGGCACCCCAGCCCCGCACCGCGCGGGTGGCGGCCTGCCCGCGGTGCGGCTGGCGGGTCTTGGCGGTGGGCGCGGCGGGTTCGGGCTGCGTGTCGTCCGCCATGTTGCGCATCCCTTTCACCATCCGGCCTCCCGGTGGGCCATCCGGCGTGGCACGTTTTCCGTGGCGCCGGTGACGGAGGAGATGATCTGTTCCTGAGAAGCGGTGCTCACGTTGAAGAAGCCGTTGTTGCGGCCGAGCCGCAGGACGGCGGCCCGGTCCGCGAGAGCTTTGACGTCCCCCATGTTGTGGCTGATGAGCAGTACTCCCAGACCGCGGTCACGGAACTGGTCGACGAGGTCAAGGACCTCGGTCGTCTGGTCGAAGCCGAGCGCTGCGGTCGGTTCGTCCAGGAGGAGGAGCCGCGGGTCACCGAGGAGCGAGCGGGCGATGGCGACCGTCTGCCGCTGACCACTGGACAGTGACACGACGGGGGCACGCAGATCAGGAATGCCCTTGGTCAGGCCCTCCAAAAGGTGTCTGGTGCGGCGCTCCATCTCCACCTCGTCGAGGAAGCCGAACCGGCGGATCTCCCGCCCGAGGTACACATTGCCCACGACGTCGAGGTTTCCGCACAGGGCGAGGTCCTGGTAGACGGTGGCGATACCGAGGTCACGGGCGTCGTGGGGGCGTTTGATGTGGACCGTCCGGCCCTCCCACTTGATGACGCCCCGGTCCGCGGGCGTCACTCCGGAGATCGCTTTGACCAGGGTGGATTTGCCGGCCCCGTTGTCGCCCAGAAGGGCCACGACCTCCCCGGCGCGAATCTCCAGCTCGATGTCCGTGAGGACCTCGACGACGCCGAAGCGCTTGCACACGCCGTGCAGCGCCAGCAAGGGGGGAGTCGGCACGGAGAACATCTCCTTCCCGGACCGGACCTCGTGAGGAACCGACCAGTCAGGTCAGCCCGGCCTCATTGCAGGCGGTAGCAAGTCGGGGCGTACAGATCTGCTGGATCGTGTACACGCCGTCTTTCACCAAGGTGTCCTTGATGTTGTCGACCGTCACGGACACGGGGGCGAGCATGACGGCCGGAATCTCCTCGCCCGTGCTGGTTCTCACCTTGTCCGGGGCAACCGGGGCGAGGCTTTCACCGCGGGCCGCAGCCACGGCCAAGGCGGCTCCGGCGGACGCCTCGGGGCTGAAGGGCTTGTAGACGGTCATGTACTGATCGCCGTCCACGATGCGCCGTATGGCTGCCAGTTCGGCGTCCTGCCCGGTGACCGGGGGCAGCGGATCGACCTTGTTCGCCTTGAGGGCGGTGATGCTGCCGGCGGCGAGGCCGTCGTTGGCGGCGTAGACCCCGTTGATGTTGCCGACGCCGAGGGCCGAGATGGCGCCGGACATGTTCATGTTCGCAGTCTCCGTCCGCCACTGGAGGGTGTCGTACTCCTTGCCGATCCTCACCCTCCCCTCGAGGACGGACAGCGCGCCCTTCTTGAACGACACGGCGTTGGGGTCACTGGGATCGCCGTTCATCATGACGATCTGGCCGTCGCTCACCGTGTCACCCATGGCCTTCAGGAGCGACCTGCCCTGGAGCTTGCCGACCTCCTCGCCGTCGAAGGAGACGTAGCCTGCGATCGGGCCCTCCGCGAGGCGGTCGTAGGCGATGACCGGGATGTCCGCCTCGTCGGCCTTCCTGACCGCGGCGCCGAGTGATCTGGCGTCGACGGCCACGAGCACGATGGCATCGACTCCCTTGGCGATCATCGAGTTCATCTGTTCCTGCTGGATGGCCACATCGCCCTTGGCGTTGGTGTGCTCAACCGCGCAGTCGGCGCACAGCTCGTCGATCTTCTTTTCGAGCAGAGGCCGGTCCTGCCCCTCCCAACGGGCCGTGGTGGCGTCCGGCAGGAGCAGGCCGATCCTCGGTGCCTCGTCCCCGCCGCTGTCTTTCCCGGCCTCGGGTCCGCAGGCCGCGAGGGCGACGGCCGTGGAGACGGCGGACATGGCGAGGGCCGCCTCCCGTGTGCAGGCCTTCATGCGGGGGACCTCCTTCGTCGGCTACCCGTGACCGGCCGTCGACGGGCGTGAGGTCCAACGGCCGCGCCCCGCCGGCGTTCGCCAGGTGGCGGACGACCGGTGCACGCAGAACCGGCGGCCGCAGGCGCGTGTGGGACACGGCGTGAGGGGCCCGCACGAGGTCGGGGCCCTATCAGCAGGGCGTGACGCCGTACGACGCCAATCGCTGTGGTGGGTTGGTTCGCCGCATCGGCAGAGGGACTCACGCGAACAGCCACGCGCGGCTGAGACCTGGGCCGCCGCGAAACGGCCCGTACCGGCGTGCTGGGGCCTCCGCCCGACCGTCCCGGCATCGGCGGTCGGCGGGCCGCCGCGATGCCGGAGCCCGACGTCGGGCTGCACCGCACCGCGTGGAAGGAGCAACACGACCACGTCGTCAGTGTGGCACCGGGGGCGGTGATCTGCGAATGCACCAGCGCTCCACGGCCCGTGACCACAACCATGAATCTGTCCGTTTCATTCGCATATGAGACTCTGGTAGGTGGGTGCCTGGCTCTCCCAGCGCATCGGCACCTGCGCCATGGGCGGGAGGTACGTTGCGGACATGCCTCATGACGGCCGGGCCCGGGCCGGAGTCACCGAGTTGCGGGCAGCCGAGGCCGGCACAGCGGGCAGTGGATCTCCTCAGCCTGCGATGCCGGAGGCCGCCGTGAGTGATCGGGCCCTGACATTCGCCGGCGTGGAGCTGGCAGCGGTCTATGTGCCCGACGCCGACAACGAAGAGCTTCGGCTGGTGGAGACGGCCGGACGCGCCACTTCCCCGTACGGCGTGCCGGAGGGGGTGCTGGAGCGTCTGCCGCTGTCCGGTGGCTCACCCGCGGCGCACGCCTTCCACACCGACCGGCCTGTGTGGCTCACTCCGGCCGTACTCCCCTCCTACTTCGAGAACGCGCCGGCGCCACCGCGAGCGGAGATGGCCCTCGGCGCGCTGCCTCTCGCGTCCGGGAGCAGACGGCTGGGCTGCCTGGTCGTCATGGGCGGGTCCGTGGACGGCTTCGCGGCCGAGCAACGGCGCTTCCTGGAGCGCTATGCCGACGCGATCGCCAACCTGTTGCAGGCCGGGACCGGCCGCCCCGACCCTTCGGCGGTGCTGTATCCCGCGCTGCGGAGTCTGCGCGTGGGCACATTCGTCCTGGTGCCGGACACCGGCCTGATCGAGGCGGACGAAGCGCTGCTGGAACTGGTCGGCATCACGCCGGACGACTTCGACGGCAAGGCCGACACGCTGCTCGCGCACGCCTTCCCGGAGGACATGCACGCACTCATGTCGCTCCTGGAACCCAGAGGCCAGGCATACGACCGGCGGGAGTTGGAGTTCCGTGTCCGGCGCCCTACCGGTGAAATGCGCTGGCTGAGTCTGAGCTGCCGAACGGCGACGGGCACCGACGCTCGGCCGGAGCAGGTGCTGGGCGTGGTGACGGCGACCTCGGTCCTGAGCCGGAGCGCCGATGACGTCTCCAGGATCCAGTGGCTGACCGCCGCACTCGATGCCGCGTCGACGGTCCGGGACGTCGGCCGAGTGGCCGTCACCGCGCTGCGTGAGCCGCTGGGCGCCGACCACGTAGCGCTCGCCGAACTGCACGAAGACCGGCTCATGGTCACCGTGCTGGACCCGCCGCAGCCCGCCGTCTGGCCGGAGATATGGCGCTCCCAGTGGCGTTCGGAATGGCCCGACGCGCCGGTCAGCGCTCTTCCCACCCTGCAGATGGCCCTGCAGGACGGCCGTATGGACCTGTGGCCCGCCGGGTCGGCCCTCGAATCCGGACTGGCAGGCATCGGCAGCGGCGGTCTGGCCGTGCTGCCGCTCCCCGCCAAGGGTCGGGTCGCCGGCGTGTGCCTGGTCGGCTGGGACCAGCCGCACGAGTTCGTCCCCGAGGAACGAACCCTGCTGACCGCCACCGCCGCGCTGGTCGGACAAGCTCTCCAGCGTGCGCACGCACACGACGCGGAGCAGGAACTCGCGACAATGCTCCAGCGCAGCCTGCTGCCCCGACGCCTTCCGGAACTGCCCGGGTGCACGGCCGTCGCACGTTATCTGCCCGCCCTGAGGGGTCTGCAGGTGGGCGGTGACTGGTACGACGTCATCGCCCTCTCCGAGGAACGGGTCGCACTGGTCATCGGTGACGTGCAGGGACACAGCGCCGGAGCCGCGACGATCATGGGCCAGATGCGTACCGCGGTCAGGGCGTACGCGGTGGAGGGCCATCCGCCCGACGTGGTCGTGTCCCACGCCAACCGCCTCCTCGTCGGCATGGAGACCGATCTGTTCGCCACGTGCTGCTATGTCGAACTGGACCTGGAGGAGGGCAACACCCTGTTCGTCCGGGCCGGCCACCTCTCACCGCTGGTGCGCCATCCTGACGGACGTACCGAGGAGGTGGAGGTCGAAGGCGGGCTTCCGCTCGGCATCCTCGCCGAGGCGGAGTTCCCCATGACCGCGCTCGCGCTGGAGCCCGGCACGGTGCTCGCCCTGGTCACCGACGGTCTGGTCGAGGCCTCCGACCTGCCCTTGGACGAGGGCATGCACCGCACGCGCACCGCACTCGCCGCGGCCGATCCGGCGGATCCGGGGCGCATGGCCGACGAACTGCTCGGCGACGTCGGCCGACGTGAGGACGACGTGGCGCTGTTGCTGCTGCGCTATGACGGTCTGAAGACGCGGCCGATCCGGGCCGACTGGGTGGTGTGGCGGCTGCCCGACGCCGTCATGCATGCCCGCCGCTTCACCGCGCGCACCCTGCGCCGGTGGAAAACCGAGGAAGCAGCCGACACGGTGCTCCTGGTCGTGTCCGAGCTGGTCACCAACGCGCTGGTGCACACCCAGGGCCCCGTCCGCGTGGATCTGACACTGCGCGGTGACCGGGTACGCGTCAGTGTGAGCGACTCCTCGCCCCGGGCGCCCGCAAAGCCGGTGATCGTGGACTGGGAGTCGACCGGCGGCCGGGGCCTGCTTCTGGTCGAGGCGATGTCGGACTCCTTCGGCTCGATGCCCGTGGCCGGCGGCAAGCAGGTGTGGAGCGAGATCGCTGTGCCGCGCCGCGAGTCCGCCCCCGCGGACTCGGAGCCCCGGCCAGAACGAGGGGCTTTGCCATGAGGACACGTATCCGGCATGTCGTCGCGGCGCTGGTCGCCGGCCTCATGACGATCCCCCTGGCCGCCTGCGGAGGAGACGACGAGGCGGGCACGGACAGCTTCACCGTCGGCCTGCTGCTGCCCAGCCGAGCGCTCCCGCGCTGGGAGCACTCCGACAAGCCTTTCATCGAGCAGCACCTGAAGAAGCTCTGTCCCCGCTGCACGATGGAGTACGCCAACGCCGAGAACGACGCCACGAGGCAGCTGCACCAGGTCACCTCCATGATCACCAAAGGGGTCGGAGTCCTGATCCTCGACGCCGCCGACACCAAGGCGCTGCGCTCCTCCATCCGGCAGGCACAGCAGGAGGGAATCCCCGTCGTCGCCTACGACCGGCTCGCCGAAGGGCCGATCTCCGGCTACGTCAGCTTCGACGGCGCTCAGGTCGGCAAGCTCCAGGGCGAGGCGCTCCTGAAGGCCATGGGTGAAAGAGCGGACGACGAGAACGTCGTCATGATGAACGGCGATCCCACCAGCCCCAACGCGGCGTCGTACCGCAAGGGCGCCCTGTCCGTCCTCAAGGGCAAGACGAAGATCGCCAGGTCGTACGACACCCTGGGCTGGACCACGGCGAACGCCCACGCCAACATGTCCGCTGCCGTGTCGGCTCTGGGCCCGAACCGAATCGGCGGGGTACTGGCAGCCAACGACGCCATCGCGGCAGGCGTCATCGCAGCCCTCAAAGCCGCCCATGTGCGAGAGCTTCCTCCGATCACCGGCCAGGACGCCGAACTCGCGGCTGTGCAGCGCGTCATCAGAGGCGAGCAGTACATGACGGTGTACAAACCATTCAAAGCGGAAGCCGCCGCAGCCGCAGCCATGGCTGTCGCCCTGGGACGCGGCGAGGACGCCCGCGACATCGCCACGACGGCGACCGACAGCCCCACCACCCAGAACATCCCGTCCGTCCTGCTCACTCCGACCGCGGTGACGGCCGACACCATCAAGCAGACACTCGTCAAGGACGGCGTGTACAGCGTCGACCAGATCTGCACCCGGGAGCTCCGGCCCGCCTGTGACGAAGCCGGACTCACTCGGTGAGGGCCCTGTCCGGTGCTCGGCGCCGCTCTGGGGCGGACGGCGCGAGAGGCACTCTGCTTCCCGCCCGCCGCGTCGCCGATCACGCTGACCCGCCACCTTCTCGGCCGCGGTAAAGCTCCTGGGGCCGCACCCGGGGCGGCCGGACTCCAGGAGTCCAAAGAGCGATGAGTCTCGCCGTCGTTGCCGGTCTGTATTGCAGGGCGTCGCGGGTCGGGTCGCCCGAAGGAAGCATCAGCCCCCACACGCAATCAACCGCACTCGAGGAGAACACCATGACCGCTACCTACACCTTCGACGTCTTTTCCAGCCTCGACGGCTTCGGCGCCGCCGGTGGCAACTGGACCGGCTACTGGGGCAAACAAGGCCCCGAGCTCCTCGACCACCGCCTCGCCCTCTACGGCGAGGAGCAGCGGATGGTCTTCGGGGCCAACACGTACCGGGCGTTCGCGCGGATGCTGGCCTCGAGCACCGAGGAGTCCGAGGTGCGTGACCCATGGGTCACCCGGATGAGGAACCTGCCGGCAACGGTGGTGTCGACCACACTGGAAGAACCCCTCGACTGGCCGGATGCGAACGTCGTGAGCGGCGATGCCGTCGACGTCGTCGCCCGGCTCAAGAAGGAGTCCGAGGTGCCGCTGCGCTCGCACGGCAGCCTGTCGATGAACCGGGCACTGATGGCCGCCGGCCTGGTCGACCGCGTTCAGGTGACGCTCTTCCCTGTGATCACCGGTCAGACCGGACTGGACCCGATCTTCCAGGGTGCGGCCGACTTCGACCTTGAGCTGATCGAGCACCGGACGCTCGACGGCCACATTCAAGAGCTCATCTACCGGCCCGCCCTGCATGTCTGAGTCTTGCAGGACGAACCGGCGGCGGGTGCGCCCGCGTGCGGCGAATCGCCGGGGAAAACCCGTGGTGGCCGCACGGCCGGGCGTGTCACGCTGGGACGCCACCGAAGGGGTGTAGCTCAGCTGGCCAGAGCGCCGGTCTCCAAAACCGGATGCCGCAGGTTCGACTCCTGCCGCCCCTGCTGTTGATCACGGTTCGCGCATCGAACAGGAGCCATCGCCCTGGGCCCCGTAGGGCGACCAGTTCCGGCCAGGGGCGCCAGGCGCCCGCCTGCTCGGAGTCCTCGGTGCTCAGGTCGGGCGATCGTTTCTGGTCACCGGTAGCGGGGCGGCGACCCGTTCCCAGGCCCGTTTGCGGGAGGTGACGATGACCTTGCCGGGTCCGTCGGTGGGGAAGTAGTTGCGCACCGACTCGACGTCCTCGGCGTTGTCGAAGACGAGCAGCCAGTTGTCGTACGGCACTCCGGAGCGCAGTGCCTCCAGTACGGCGGGCACGGCGGTGTTGGCGGCGGGGGCGCCCAGGCTGTCCTGTCCGGTCGGGACGACGCGGTGCGGACGACGCGCTAGCCGTTCGGGGACGTCTGCTCGTGCGTGCTCACGCCCGTGCCTGCTCGCCGGCGAGATCGGGCAAGGTGCCCGGCCGGGCGACCAGCACCACGGCTGTACGTATGCCTGTTCTGCCCAGCGGGCACGTCCGGCCGTGCCGTCATCCGCAGACCTCCGGATTCACTCCAGCCGTGTGCCGACGCCGTCGGTGCGTGTCCGATCCGGACTGCGCAGGTGCAGCGCCGCATCCGGAGCGAGGGTGCGTGATGGAGGGTCTGCCCGGCGGGCGGACTCGATCCAGGCCGAGGCTTCCCGAAGTGCGGCGCGGCTCGTGGGCGTTGTTCTCTGGTGGGGGCCGGTTTTGCCGTGTAGCGTCACTGCCAGCTGTCGTGGTTCGCAGGACCTGCCCGCGCTTTGGCGCGGGCGCTTTGCTGTGCGGTGCGGAACCAGGGCGATCACCTCCAGGACCGCGCGGTGCGGCTCCTGAACATTGACTGAGAGGCACGAGCATGGCCAGCGGAACCGTGAAGTGGTTCAACGCCGAAAAGGGCTTCGGCTTCATCGCCCAGGACGGCGGCGGACCGGACGTCTTCGCGCACTACTCCAACATCAACGCCTCCGGCTTCCGCGAGCTGCAGGAGGGCCAGGCAGTCACCTTCGACATCACCCAGGGCCAGAAGGGCCCGCAGGCGGAGAACATCACACCCGCCTGACCCGTGACCTCCCCAGGGCCGGAACAGGCCCTGGGGAACCGGCATGGCTCCTGCAGGTCGCCGCGGCGTCGAGCACGGCGCGGCGACGGCAGATCCATCTCGCGGCGGAGCGTGCTGCGCAGCGGCGACGTGCGAAGCCCAGCCCTGGTGATGCGGGCAGGCAGACGGCACGGCGGGCCTGCCCACGGTGGTTTGTCCCCGCCACGGCCTGCACCATGACACGCCGACCCGTTCCCGTGCCGGACTGCCGCACGGCGTCTGTCGCGCTATCGCGCGGCCAGGGCCGCGGCTGCGGAGTTGGCCGTGGAGCACGCTGCCGCCGCTGCTGGCCGCCGCCGACACCACCATGGCCACGGGGGCGGTGCAGGTCCTAACGGGAGCAGCTCGTCAACCACGAGTACAACGAGAGCTACCTCTACCACTCCTTCATGGAGCAGGAGCCCGACCCCAAGGTGAAGGCCATCTGGGAGCTGCACCTGAACATGGAACTCGAACACCTGCGTATCGCCTGCGACCTGATGCGCCGTCACGACAGCCATGATCCGCAGGAGATCCTTGCGCCCGAGCTGCCGAACGTCCTCACCTTCGAGCCGAACAAGGCGTACGTCCGCGAACTCCTCGGCACCCAGATGGATCTGACCACGCTCGGCACGGGCTATGTGCGGGACGCGCACGAGCGGTTCGAGCGGTTGCAGGAGCAGATCCACGGTGGCGAGGAGCCGCCCAGCGAGCGGGTGATGACCCAGCACCGGGAGCTGTTCGGCCGCGAGTACCGCTCGCAGACCGACGGCGCGGCTGCGCGGGCGTGGTGATGTCTGGTCGCGAAGGCGGGACGCGTCCTTCTGACTGGGCCAGGTCGTGCAGGCTTGCTCGGTCGCCGTCCCGTGGGAGGCATGGCTGCCGCCGTTCACCGGGCACATGTTCGCGCATCAGGCGGCCGGTTTGGTGGCGCCCTTGCTCGTCGTGCTCGCCACCGGTGGCCGCGGCCCTCGACATCGGAGGCCTGTGGGCGCTGTACCGGGCTCCGCTGCCCGCCGAGGTGCTCCGAAGGTGAGTGTTGGACTGGTGGGGCGGGGGGCTTTTACGCCGCCAGCTGTGGCCGCGGTCCGTTGGGCCGGCTCGTGTACGACGGTTGCCGCATTCCTGTCGGGAGTGGCATGGCTGCGGTCCCTTGCTGCGTCAGTGGTTGTGTGGTGCGGCCGTGGCGGCCGGCGAAGACGTAGAGGCGCAGGATGATGAAGCGGCCTGTGCCGGCGAGGCCGGAGGCGGTCAGGTAGACGGTCTGCTCCGTCAGCGTGCCGGGGGAGGGCTGCACCGCATGCAGGACGTAGATGGCGACGCTGGTGGCCAGGTAGGCGGCGGTTGCCGAGCCCGCGGACTGCCAGTGCTCTCGCCATCCGGCGCTGCGCCCTTGGGCGAAGGTGAAGCGGGCGTGGAGTTCGGTGCACAGCAGGGTGGAGGCGATGGTGATGACTGCGTTCGAGACGGCCCAGGGCAGGGTCGTGGCCAGCAGCGGTACCGCGAAGCTGGAGAGGATCCCGACGCCACCTCCGAAGATCACAAACCGTAGGAAGGAGGCGATGGGGCCGGGAGAGGCCAAAGTCGCCGTCTCGGGCTTCGGTGCGAGGGGCGACTTCATGGCTGCGTCCTTCCGGAGAGAGGGTGCTTCTAGAGGCTGCGGGCGGTGATGTCGCCGTAGGCGGTGGTGGCGTGGATGGTCAGGGCGGCGGAGCCGTCGGTGTTCTTGAGGGCGTTGTGGATCCGGCCGTGGCTGGTGCCGGCGTCCAGGGAAGCGGAGACGCCGCGGGCGGCGCCGACCGTGATCTGGCCGGCCTCGGTGCGCAGGTCGACGGTGCCGTGCAGGGCTTCGGTGATGTGGATGTCGCCCTTCTGGATGCTGATCCG